>JAUWZD010000055.1 GCA_030615505.1 Spirochaetales bacterium
CGGGGCATGCATTCATGGGGGTAGCTCAGGAACTTGGGAGAACCCATTGTCTCCTTGCGAGAGAAATGCCGGAAGAGAAGGGGTACCGGCCGAAAAAGAGCCCTGGTGTTGGCGAGTAGTTCTCACTTGCCAAGGAGAGTATACCGAACGGAGAGCTTTGAAGAGGTATCGGGGAGCGAGCGACAAGTGAAGCTCCTCGAAATGGGCTAGTGGGTAGTCTTAGCGGAGCATAGTACCGATGGTCTGGGTGTTGATGTGCCTGGATCGGGAAGGTGGGGAACTGAGGCCCAAGGAACCCGCTGTAGGGAAGGCGAAGCCGGGTACAACGTTCTGGTGGAGGGAAAGATGGGAGATACTCCGAGATCACAAACTGTATCAACGAAACTCCATCGGATTGCTGAGCAGGCGGTGCAGTATCCACAAATGGCATTCACAGCAATCATGCACAACATTGACATTAACTTCCTGAAGGAGGCACATCACCGGACGCGCAAGGATGCAGCGCCCGGAACAGACGGGGTAACAGCAGAAGAATACGCTTTAAACCTTGAGGAGAACCTCCAGAACTTGTACGAGCGCATGCGAGGCGGAAGGTATGAAGCCCCGCCGGTGAAAAGAGCATGGCTTGAGAAGGACGATGGAAGCAAGCGGCCGATAGGTATGCCTCAGTTTGAGGACAAGATTGTCCAGCGGGCGGTGTCTATGCTGTTGGGAGCAATTTATGAGAATGATTTCTATGATTTCTCCTACGGTTTTCGAGAAGGACGCAGTCCGCATCAGGCGATAGGCGCGCTGAGGGAGTGGTGTAGGAAGCTGAACATCAGTTGGATAGTGGACGCAGATGTAAGTGGATTTTTCGACAATCTGGATCACGGTCTGTTGCGAGATATTATCAAGCGGCGGGTCAACGACGGAGGTGTGTTGCGCTACATTGGGAAATGGCTCAATGCCGGTGTGCTGGAGGGCAAATGCCTCAGCTACCCTGAAAAAGGGGCACCTCAAGGGGGCGTAATTTCACCGATGATAAGTAACATCTTCCTGCATCATGTGTTGGACGAATGGTATGAAAAGGAAGTAAAGCCACGGCTTAAAGGCAGGAGTTTTCTGATTCGTTTTGCCGATGATTTCATTATTGGCTGCGAGAAGGAAGAAGATGCTCGGAAAGTTATGGAAGTTCTTCCGAAGCGGTTTAATCGCTTCAATTTGACCATTCATCCTGAGAAGACGACGCTGGTAGACTTTAGGAAACCGGACACGAAGAATGAGACTGGAAGTGGGAACGGCACATTCGATTTTCTCGGATTTACCCACTACTGGGGGAAATCGCGTCGTGGGTACTGGGTTATTAAGAGGAAGACGGCAAGGAAACGACTGAAACGAACTATTGGCAGAATTTGGCGGTGGTGCCGGAACAATCGACATGAACCACTGAAAGAGCAGTATCGTATGCTATGCGCAAAGCTTAGGGGGCACTATCAATATTTTGGTATTCGGGGTAACTACCGATGCCTTGAGTTTATAGTGTACGAGGCGAAAAGAGCATGGCGATATTGGTTGAGCCGACGTAGTTCCAAGAGCTATATTCGATGTGAGAAGTTTCAAAGAATCCTTGCCAAGTATTCCTTGCCTACACCCCGTATCGTCCACAGCATCTAAAGGGCCTGTAGGGTAGCAAAGTTGTGCGTCAGAGTTGTGCTGATACTCTGATTATCGAGGAACCGGATGACCGAATCGGTCACGTCCGGATCTGTGGGGGGCCTGGATGGGTAACCACCGGGCCTACCCGGAAGATTGACCGCGAAACATTTACGGGTGACGCGCAAGGTCATATACTAAAATGTTAGTTGTATTGTGATGCGGCGCGGCAACTCAGCTCTATGTTCGACTAAGGAGGCGAGATAATGCCGACCGATGTATTTCTTAGCAGACCCACTGTAGTTGAAAAACGATTTGAGACACCATACGCCTCTTTTGAATCATATCTCTTGCGAGCAGGATACAAAACTCATCGACTTGGTGCTGATCAATACACGATGGATTCCCCGTTGACGGGCGTTATGAAACTGATGGAAACGTGCCAAGCTGCAATCTTTCTGGGGCATCACCAGTACGAGGTAACAGCAGCCTTATCTAAGGCAGCCAAACCTAAGCAACAGACATCAGCATTGTTCCCAACGCCATGGAATCAAATTGAGGCAACACTAGCCTTAAAGCAACGCATACCTCTGCTCGTCATAGCTCATGAAGGTGTCTCGGGAGACATATTTGATTACGGTGTGACAGGAGAGTATGTGCATACTACGAAGCTGAATCGAAAGGATTGGCACAAGGAAAAGGGCTTTCAAGGCGTCTTTCAAGAATGGAAGAAAAGAATAAAATAACAGGCATTAACAGGAGAAACACACTATGGCTAAGAAACGAGTCTTCATTAGTTTTGATTATGACAATGACTTGGACCTCAAGAATCTTTTGGTCGGTCAATCCAAGAACAGCGATACCCCTTTTGAGATTGCCGACTTCTCGATAAAAGAGGCCATCTCAGAGGACTGGAAGAAAAAAGCTAGAACGCGGATCAAAGGCTGTGATGTAGTCACCGTTATCTGTGGTTTGCACACGAACACGGCGACGGGGGTGAGCGCTGAAGTGAAGATTGCACAGGAGGAAGGTGTTGACTATTTCCTGCTGTGGGGAAGAAATGACAAAACCTGCAAGAAGCCAACAGCAGCAAAGTCGTCAGACACAATATACAAATGGACATGGGATAATCTGAAAGCCCTGATTGGGGGGGCAAGATAGTGAGAAGGGCACTTGTCATTGGTATCGACGACTATCCCTCCTCTCCACTCCAAGGGTGTGTTAATGATGCTGAGCGCCTTACTGAGGTGTTGTCTCGCCACCATGACCGCAGAGTGAACTTCCATTGTGAGACTGTCATCGCACCGCCTTCGCCCGTTACGCGACCACTCCTACGTCAGAAGATATCAGAACTCTTCAAAGAGCCTGCAGACGTTGCGTTCCTTCACTTTTCCGGCCATGGTACAGTGAATGGGCTTGGGGGTTATCTCGTCACTCCTGACTACTGTGAATACGATGTTGGTATCGCAATGACTGAGATTCTCGCCCTAGCCAATCAGTCGCCAGTTGCTGACGTGTTCATTACATTGGATTGCTGTCATAGTGGCGCATTTGGGGTATTTCCTGCCGTAAGCAACGACAAGGTTATTCTTGCCGATGGGGTCTCGGTTATCACCGCCACCCGCTATGGACAGGAAGCATTGGAAGAAGGTGGTGGCGGTGTCTTTACGTCGCTTCTCGTGGAAGCTCTTGAGGGTGGGTCTGCGGGACTTCTTGGCGAGGTCTCCGCCGCAAGCATCTATGCGTACATCGACAATGCCATGGGAGCTTGGGATCAACGACCACTTTTTAAGGCAAACGTATCTCAGTTCGTGAAGCTACGCGAGGCGGCACCTCGTCTGCAGCCATCTCTTGTGCAAAAGTTGGTCGAGTACTTCCCTCTGCCAGCAGAGCCGCTGGAACTGTCCCCCGAGTTTGAGCCAGAAGTCGAACCACATGATGCAGAAAAGGAGGGCCAGTTCAGGAACTTGCAGAAGTTCCGTGATGCTGGGCTCTTAGAACCAGTCGGAGAGCAAAGCCTTTACCATGCTGCGGTGCATTCAAAAGCATGTGGACTTACGATGTTGGGAAGATACTACTGGCGGCTGGTCAACGAGAGAAAAATTTGAATCGTCGAACAAAAGGATGCACTTGCCGGCTATTCCGCTGACGCTCCATAGCCGCAGTGATCCAAGACGATGGCGCGGACGCTCCGCGCCGTCCATCGATTAGTTTCACCTGCCCGCCTACATTAAATATCAATATGTTAGGAAATGCCCAAAACATAAATAACCATCATAGCTTCAAAAATTCACCGTAGCGAGGCAGGTCAGGTAGAAACTTTTATTAGCCCATAATTTTTAAACACCATTTTTAACTAATTCCGCATCCAGTTTTGAATTAAAGTTTAAGTTACCCTCCCTCAAATGGTCGAAATAATAGTCATAATCTTCTGGTGTCAGAAAATTAAAATAATATTTCAATTTACTTTGCTGTTCATTCAAGATGTCAAAATGTTTTTTCGCTGCCTTGTATTTGGCTTTATTTTCATCAGACGGATCACGTATTTCCTCATCACCTTTGATTTCAACTATCAAAATATTTTTATTTATCTTGATAAAGAAGTCAGGATTAAAACGACCACGTTTCGGATGTTCGCCTTTTTTCCACGAATATTCGATAGGATAAAAATCCTGATCTGTGGATTTTAACCAACTATCAACTACTTTTGAATTTTCATGCTTAATGAGTTCTCGAACAAATAGTCTTTCTGGTTTATGATCGGCAATGATAATGTTCAAAGGAGTTTTAAAGTTATATGTATTGTCAATTTTTTCCATTGCCGCCCTTGGCAATGTTTCATCTTCATCAATTTCATTTAAAAAATTAATGCTCTCCTCATCACTTAATTTATTTGAAAAGTCATCCCAAAATATAGTAGCCTCGGCTCTTTTGATAGAAGCGAAACCAACGCTATTGCGCTTTCTATCACGGGTATTTATTTTTACTATCGCTTTCGGAGACATTTTATAACGAACCGCTTTAGCGGCAGGGCGATGAATAACGCCGAAAGCCTGATATATCCTTTGTCTGTTTTCGTCACTTACCTGATTGCCTTTTTCGCCAATACGATGCAAAGAGTTTGTAATAAGTTTTATTAACCACTGAAGGTTATATTTTTCAGAATAATTTGTGGGATTTTCAGTTACGGCTGTTTCCATATCAATAGATTTAAATCGGTTTTGCAATTGCTCGGCAATTTCATCAATTGAAAACATTTTATATTTGATCAGTGTTTTTTTTCTACGGCTTTCACCAGTTGTTGCACGAATATATTCTGTTTCTCGCTCTAACGCTGGTGCCTGGCGAATCAGTGTGATAAACCCTTTTGTAAATTCGTATTCTTTTTTTTGTTTGTATTCTTCTGTTTCTGTTAGTTTAGCGTAATCAATATTATGTATGCTGAAATGGAAATCCTGTTCTTTCTCAACTGGATAAGAGTAAATACGTTTTTCAATCTCCAGAACTTCATCAACCAAATGCTTTATCCTGCCAGACCAACGATCGTGGTTGAAAACAGTAACTACAGGTTTTTGTCCTAAATAAACTTCTGGAATCCGCAAACCTCGACCAAGCACCTGGGCAATAAGCAATTTACTGTCAAATGCTCTTTCTTCATGTGGAACAATCTGAAATACATTTTTTACATCCCATCCCTCTGTCAGCATGCTTACAGAAGTGATCCATTCAACAGGGCTGTCCTTTCTGTCAACATCAGCCAATTCTCGCAAATTATTTTTATGTTTGGGTGAAGATGTAACCTCCAAGACCTTTTTGCTGGCATTTTCTTCAGAAATACCTTCCATTTCTGCAATAAATTGAATGAGATCATCCGTTAATTTATTACAAGCCCTGATATCTTTGGTTATAAGAATCGTAAGCGGTTTTAATAAACGATATTTTGTATTCTTATTATCAATGTGATTATCATAAATTTTTTGAAATGTTTCATCCTGCGTGTTCGATGTGTCCTCGGCGACATAATCAATTATTTTCACAAAACCTTCTTCAATGGCTTCACGCAAAGAATAGCGGGAGATGACATCTGTAAAATATTCATCACCGATATAACAAGTGCCTGACAAACCAACGACATATTTAAAACTAAACTCACCATCAATCAGAAATTCTTTCCATTTTTTAAATGATTTACCTGTTTGATTATAAACATGATGGGTCTCATCATTAATCACAATTGTACGTTTGCCTTTTCCCGCAAGACTTTCACGAATTGATGATTTTACGTGTTCATAAAGAGCGTGGCAATTCTCAACACAAATTGTTCCCGTTGTAATACTTTCAGTAGCATTAATAATGTGCGGATTCTTGATTGCAGCATCATCCGGTAACAAATTTCTCAACGCTTCATCTCCTGAAAGCAATTTAAATTTATCCATCAGCCCATCTTCAATCGTAGTGGACGGACAAACGACCAGCACATGATCAACCACTCCTTCTACAAGCATAATGCGGGCAATACCATAAATTACATAACTTTTACCAGTTCCTGTTGCCATATCAAGTGAACAGGATAATTTATTCGAAAATTGTAGATGCTTTTTATATTGCTCAAAGGAACCATACAACGTTTGCAGATTTTCATTTGAATGGTAATTTTCTTCTGCCAATTGAGACAGATTATTATAATTTCCGCCCAGTAAATAAAATAGCGTATTTCTGATGGCTTCTTTCTGATATTCCCGTTCACCGCACAATGCGTCTAAAAAGCCTTCATATTTATTAATATCAAAAATAGACGGATCCACACTCTTACTGACACGCAATACAAGATCCTGGTTTAGAACTCGTTGATGTTCTAACATATCAGTTGCCCCCCGCCTGAACTTGTTTTGAATCGGAGAAATCTTCTATCCTTTTAATTTCGCGATACTCGTTACCGTAAATATCAAGATAGATGATCATCATCTGACCTTTAATTTCCTCCACAGGCAAATACACTTTCCAACTGTTTTTTTCGATTTCGCTGGCATAATAGACTTCGTCCAGATTGAAAATGTCGCCATTATAATTGAAATCCACCATAATCATGGATAGCGATTCCCTGTTATCCAATTGAATTGCCCCTTTAAGCATGGCTTCACTTTTAAAGGTGCTGATTTTTATAGTTGCATATTCAAGCAACTGATTTTTCGGCTTTTTTATAGAATATTTGCAGTTCACTTTAGGTGTGCGGATAAAATCGAATCCCACAGCATCCACTGTATCGTTTACCTGGCTTTCATAAATTGGTTGTTTGATGGCTTCAAAATCCCGATTATTCAATTCGTTAATAATTGAATAAGGGATGCGCAGGATATAATATCGCACCGAGCCTTTTTCGATATAGTCCTCTAAAAACATGACGCTGGCGGCAGGGGCAATGATAAAGAACTCTTGGCCCACTTTTGAGCCAAGCATGGCATGAAGATCATCAATGAATCCGTAATCCAAAACTACCCCCCCCGTCCTGCTGGTAATTGAACACCAGCACGTCCGAGCGTCCCCTGTAACCATCCAATTCAATTCCTGACACAGTATGTTTAGAATCTCTGCAATTGAACAGGTGCAATGCAAAAAGACGCCAGTCTTTCCACGGCAGTTGTTTTAATTTAGAAAATTCATACAGACCAGCATGATATAAGGTGAACGGTTTGGGCTTTAACTTTTTGCCTTTGTTTCCTATTTCGCTTTTCAGATTGTGCAGGCGTTTTTGCATGGTGTAAATAGCAAGTTTACCGCAATCAATCCCAATCCATCTGCGTCCTAATTTTTCAGCAACGGCTAATGTGGTTCCCGAACCTGCGAAAACGTCTAAAACTATATCAAATTTGTTTGAGGATGCTTTTATAATCCTTTCCAGTAAGCTTTCAGGCTTTTGAGTTGGGTATCCGTTCCTTTCCTCGGCAGCTTGATTAACAAATGGAATTATAAACCAGTCTCGTGGTAATGGTCCTGATGCCTTATCTAAATACTGTCGATATGTATCATTGCTTTCGTAAGGTGGATCGCTAGTTCCATCCTTACCTCTTAATCTATATTTCCGACCCTCTTTATCAGTTAATTTGAATTTATTTATTGTAACTTCAGAATAATCTTCACGAATAAGATCACCATGAAATGGATACATAGAATTCTTTAATTTAGCATAAAATAAAATGGTTTCATGCTTTCTATTGTAAAAACGCTTTGAAGTTTCCCTCTCCTTATACGCCCAAATTAATTCGTTTAGAAAATTGTTTTCTCGAAATATTTCATCCATCACTGTTTTAACATAATGCACCTTTTTCCAATCTAAATGGACATAAATGCTTCCATCGTCCGCAAGTAATTCTTTAAGGAAAACAAGTCTTTTTCTTAAAAATTCAATGAATTTTGCTCCTACAATTTTGTCTTGATAAGCCTTTTGGTCTTGACTTCCTCGGAATTCCTGTTTTGTTGCAAACGGCGGATCAATATAGATAAGTTTCACCCGTCCTTTTACATTGGGATCATCAAGTAAAGATTTCATAACTTGTAAATTATCGCCAAAAATAAGTTTATTTGTCCAGTCATCGCCGTTTTTACCAAAGGTCTTTATGGGTTGTAAAGGAACTGCCATTGTATTTGCTAAAATATCTTCTTCACGCTCTTTTCCCGCATACACAAGTTCATATTCTTTTTTTTCAGGCGGGAAAAGGATATGTTTGTAATCCAAAGGCATGTCTTCTCCTGATTTTAAAATTTCAATAATTCTTTGTCGTTCTTTTTCCGATAGTATAGACACTGGTTCGCCTCCAGATAATATTTAATTTATTGCTTCCATTTCATACTCTTCAATTAAGCCATCATCAGCAAAACTATAATATGTATTTTCACCAATTATCACATGATCAAAAATTTTTATTTCCATAGCCCGAGCAGCAGTAACTAAATCTTTTGTCAATATTTTATCTGCCTCGCTCGGTTCCACATTCCCAGATGGATGATTATGCGCCAAAATAATTGCAGGCGCCTGGTATTTCAACGCTGTCAATAAAATTTCCCGAATCGATGGATTTACCCGATCTACCGTTCCCAAATCAATATCAATCACCTCCGAAATATGATTCCCTTTATCGAGCAAAACAACTTTAAATAACTCTTTCTTTAAATCACGCATTAAAGGTATCAAAAACTCCACAAAATCAGCAGACGATTTAACTACTCCATGAAATGCTTTTTCTTCGCTCATCATCCGCCGCCCCAATTCAATTGCAGCCTTAATTTGTGCAACTTTAGCATCCTTCAAGCCTGCAATCTCTTTGAATTCAGAAATATCAACGCCGCTCATTGCACGCAATGATTTAAAATTATTCAATAATTCTCTTCCAAGATCAATTGCACTTTTGCCAGCAATTCCCGTCCTGATTATAATAGCCAGCAATTCAGCATTGCTCAAATTATGTTCTCCAAATTTAAGCAATTTTTCCCTGGGCCGATCATCTTCAGGCCAATTACGAATGGGTAAAGGATATTTTTTAGTATTTGACTTCTTATTGTTCATATCATTTATAAGGGGCTAACGACAGAGCTGACTTGCGCCCTCGCAGCGACCGAAGGGAGCGAGAAGGCGTCAAGTCCAGCATGATGTTATATTCCAACATCGGTCAGTATCTCATCTATATAGTCTGTATAGGCTTTCTGTTCCTTGATAGCATTCTGCGTCTTTTTCCATAGAAGCTTCGATAGTTCGTATGACTGTTCCAAGGAACTCACTCTGTAGTCTGAAGTCGACAGCCAAACTATCTCTGTCATCGTTTGGTCAACATAATCATGAGCGTTTTCGATCAATGTGGCGATATAGAGTGGGGTTTTTCCGGCGTGTACTATCAAGTTCCTAGTACGGTATATCCTTCTAATCTGCCAAACTACATTGTTCTGGTGTCTTTCTAGCTCGGAGAGTACTGTATCAGCACTCATCAGGATTTTCGACGTTCTATATATTCGATTCCGCAGCAACTCAAAATCACCCAGATCACAATAGTACTGCTTCCTAGCATTCTCAAGCGTGGGGTCCATGAGGAAAATAGCGAATCTCTTAAGATCTGTACAATCGGAATCGACGAGACCCTCCAGAATCTTGCCTGTTTTATCTTCGTCCCAGTTAAGACAGTCTCTGTAGAGTGTCAATATCGATTTCCGAAAGTAGTTTCTAGAAATTATTGGTATGATCGAATCAGATACATTTTGAACTTTGCTTTTGTTGTGGTTAGGCGGCACGATTGTTTCTAGGAGTGTCCACAAATTCACTATCTGGTTCTCGCTCGATAGATTATGCAGACAATTGCAGTGTAACTCGATTGCTCTGTTGAATTTTTGAAAGCTGTCGCCTCGCAAAGCTGTATTTCGAAAAATCCAATTGATTTTTTGTGACACCTCCACTGCCCGGTGATTGAACGCCTTCATCATTGGATTGAGCGAGCGATTGACTAAAAACTTTCGATTTTCGCAGCAGTTCTGTATAACCAACGCTCTTCTCTTCCACTTCAATCGCCTTTTGTGGAAGAACAACTGGGAAGTATTGCTCATCGTTTCTAGCCGCGATTCAGCCATGTCTCTCGCAAAGTAAGGATCCGCACTCTCGACATTATCAAACTTAACGAGCACATACTCTGTTTGGTCATGTATGCTCGCGAGTTTATCATTGACGTCCTTGTCAATATCCTTTTCGTCAACTTGTTGCACGGCAAAAAACTTGAATGAATCCGTCAACAAAGCTATGTTCCGAGAAACAGAGAAGTAGACCGTAAATCGATGTCGTTCAGGGATTATCCTTTTAAGAAATTCTTCGAGTTGCGCGTTATCTTCTATTCTGTTTTTGTTGTCATAGAAGAAACTGTGTAATTCGTGGTACAGGTATCGCTTGCTAACACCCCAATTCATTAAAGTGGTGACCATATTCTTAGCTAGATAGTCAATCCGTTCCTTCCGATCGCGATTCACTGCTTCTAGGAGTTGGAGTCTGAGTTGACCAAAATAGCGGTACCGTTCAAGACTTCGCTCCAACACTTCTATTCTCAATTTCAGGTCGTCCAAAGATGTCGTATGATTGAATCCTGTATGATATTCCACAGAGGCATTTAAGAGCTTCTTCGCGACGATGTCCCTTCTAAGCACAGACCTGAGTTTATCCATGATATGTTCAAGGTTCTTCCTGTCTACTGTATCATGTCTGACCTCGTCGATTATCCTTAAAGCCTCTTCGCAAAGGGATGGAGAGTTTAAAGCCATTGGTTTGTGACTGTCGATGGTGAAATCGAATAGAAGTTCGTCCATCCGCTGCACAAAAAAAACTAGGCCAACAGTAACTTTGTCAATTTGCCAGTTAGAAAGCTCTCGATAGATCATTCGTTATTACCTGGAATATAACTAGTGAGTATACGGCAAATATAAAGTATATCACCCCAAAACGCTGCAGATTTGCAGTATAGCTACCCAGTTCAGGGTGTTATCCTTCAGACGTTGGATATATGCACCCTCATATTCAGCATTTCTGCTGGTATATTAAAGCAAATCCTGCAGAAAAGCAATGATATTGAGTTTATAGACGCTTTTATGAAGTATATCGTCTGAGATATATGAGATTATCCGGTCGGCATCGCTCAACTATCTTCAATCTAATACCGAAGGAATTGACTTGACCGAAGTTGGATGGATGGGGGGAAGATGAAGAAGGGGATTTTCGACTCTACCACTTTTTTAGAGTTTTTCTATAGTTTTTCCAGCTCCTCAACCACTTCGTTCCATGCCGCCGTCTTCTCTTTCCTTGTTTTTGCGGGGTATATGCATTTGCAAATTCGTATGCACTGGGAAACAATCTATTTTCATTGCTTTCGTTTTCAAGATGGCTGGGGGCCTTAGGGAAAATATTATTTGCTTCCTGATATTGCGGCTTCCCGACACTCCAAAAAACGTCCCTGTTTTTTGGAAGCTATTTCTGCAGCACCTTAAAACAGAAAGTATAGCCTGCCAGGAGGGCAGGCACGAAGCAAGGCGGACAATCGGTTTTGAAAAATCCTTTAGCATGATCCGTTGAATAAGCATTTTGATTTGTTTAAGAATATCTAGATTTAGCTTATTAGGCGCAGGTTTACGGAAAACGGAAGGACTGTGGATCGGAGTGTGTCTTTAACGAGTCGGATGGAACAATGCTTTTAGGACGCACGGCAACCGTCCTGGTTGCCGTGCTTTACAATAAGCAAAAAATCTGCCATGGAGGGCAGATTTTATTGCTCCAGAGGGGGGGGCGAAGAAATTAAGAATCAACAGGAGCAGCAGTAGTTTGCTGACTATTCTTCGCTGTAGTCATACTGTGGAGAGGGATCTCCGGCTTTTTCAGTAATTCTTGGATATGCTTCATTTTTCTCATCACCACGGTCGTATTTACCCAATACTTCAATTGTATGAATTAAACGGTCGCCATAGTCGAAAAGGTACTTGAAATGTTTGCCCTTCCTAAGCCTAAGATTTCGAATTTCGGTCTTGGCGGCGGTTCCGATAGGTTCTGTCTCGATAGACGAGGGATCACCACCCAAAGGATTACCGGAGTATTCGCTACTCTCATCACCGATACGATTGCTCATATGGAACGAGAACAGGTGATCGTTATCCCAACCAAAGGCATCCTGTATTTGCAAGTGCAGATCATATAAGGTATCATCACTCGGTTCCAGCAATCGAATGGAGTCCAGTGTGGCCCGAAACCGAAAAATCTTAATCGGCTGATTTAGAAGGGCAACCAGCTCTTCCTGAGTGTTGACCTATACCGCTGAGCGCAGAATCCGCTCGTTTTTTATCATGTCGGTTAAACAGCACATTTTATGTTTCTTCCCGCTCCCACAGGGACATGGATCATTTCTTCCGATTTTGACCATTGCTTCACCTTAGACTCGCTAATAATCCTGAAAATCACGAAAGTCGCCGAATGTTGCGCAGTTTGGCGGAAACAGCAGAAATACTCTCTCTTAAAATCCCAGTTGCTTCCGGATAAGTTTGCAGAGTGATTCTTTTATTTCAGGATGTCTTGGGATTGGTGCAATTTTCCCATTCTTTGGATTCGCATAGATATCGTGTCGACTGCCATGGCGCTTCAAATAACAGCCGGACTTTACAAGTTCTTTTATAAACTGATTTCTCTTCACAATTGAAATGAAAGCTCTTTATGTTTGACTTCAACAGATGGAATGTATTCTTCCTTTTCCACAATCACCATTCTAAATGCATCTTCAATATTTTCTTCGAGTTCCTGTAAACTAGCTCCTTGGCTAAATACGTCGGGAACTTCTTTTAGCCTGCCTACATACCATCCATCGTCAATCCAATATTCAAGCGTAAATATTCTCTCCACTTAAAATCCCCCTCTATCGGTAGCTTAGCACAAACAGGAAGATATTAGCAACAAGTCTCAGCTCACTAAAAACCGGATTGGCAAATACCGTATTCTGTTCCAACCATTCCTATAAAGGAGATTACTATTGAGAACAGCCTACTATTCCCCCCACTGGGTGTTGGTTTGCCAAAAACTTCTCACAATTGATCCGAATGAGTGAAGCTTTGCGAAAAATCTTTCACACTTTGTCTTACATTTCCGCACTGACGCATCATATCCTAGTGATGAAGGGAAGAAATAAATAATTAATGAGTTAGGTCATCGTTCCTTCAAAGCTTGAAAAATAGCTTGCCTAATACCATCCTTTGGGGCTTCATGTCCCCACCAAATTTCCTTTCCATTTATGAAAATCCCACGCGGTAGCTGAAAGCGGAGGAGAGCACTGCGGTCGTCAGCACAGTATTCATTCAATATCCCCGAATCCCTGTACTCTCCAACAACTTCCCGAACCCTTTGGACCTCTATGGAGCTTGTCGGGCAGAACGTATTCCAGAAAAGATCGACCACGACCTTCCCGGTTATTGGCGTAAAATGGTAATTTCGATCAAGTAAGCTGGGAGCTTTCACCAGGGGATCAAAGACTTTCCACAGGATAGCTTCTTCTCCCTTACGACCAGCTACCTGAAAACCGCACTTCTCAAAAAAAGAGGCCGGCATAAACCAGCAATCATGGTAGTACCCTATCGTAACGATACCTTTCTTACCCTGACGCCTGGCTTCCTCTTTTGCTTTCCTGATCAATTTTCTTCCTGCCCCTCTATGTCTGGCCTTTTCTATGACAGCCAAACAGGGAATAACCATTAAGTCCTCCCCTATAGGTCCCCACGGGCAAACTTCAATAGGGATCAGATGTATGAATCCGACAGGCTGACCGTCGATAAAAGCAACTTTCACTCTTGATCCCTGTTTGTGCATCTCTCGAAGCCAGGCAATCCGTCTTTTAGCACTGGCATCTATTTCATCCCTGGTAAGAATCTCAGGTGTGTCTGCAACATGAGTGCATGTTCCGACAAAGTATTCGGATTTTGCATTCATCTCGTAGATTTCCACTTACCTTATCTTCCTCTGCTAAGTGTAGCAGGTTGTATCTGTTTCGCTAGAATAAAGAGTGTCGAGCATATTGATGTTGCCTAATGTTGTGTACATTGGTGGAAAAAGTCATTTTAAGGATCTCCAATCCCCCACTCTGGTAATTTCGCTAATTGACTACGCATCAATCTGTTCAATTACGGAAATAATCTCTGCGGCAATATAAACACGATTTCTGCGTTTACCTGTTATTTCTCGAAGGATATTCGCATTTTGAAGTTTTTCTATGTTACGTTGTGCTGCCCGAGGTGTAACAGAAAGCTTCTCTGCAGCTATGGAATTGTTGATAGCGGGGTAAGTGAACAACTCGTCAATTAGTTGGAGCAG
Organism: Spirochaetales bacterium; assembly: GCA_030615505.1. Lineage (GTDB taxonomy): Bacteria > Spirochaetota > Spirochaetia > SZUA-6 > DRHE01 > JAUWZD01. Next base: position 14,498 of record JAUWZD010000055.1, read on the forward strand.
CAGAGAAGAAGCTCGTGCTTCCTGTAAATCAGCCCTGTATTTCTGCCACAGCTTTAGTAACTGGTCAGAACGGCGGATCGCATCACGGGCCTGTGAAGTTATGCCACGAAGGAAATACGTTATCCAATCTTTCCATTTTCCAAGCTGACTGACTTCTATCAGCCGTTGATAATACTCATCGCGATAACGTTCAAAAAAAGCACTAAGGTAGAGAAGAGGTTGAGGAAGCAGACCGTAAGTACATAGTAAAAGCGTCACAAGAAGACGACCAATTCTTCCATTTCCATCCAGGAACGGATGTATTGCTTCAAATTGATAATGGATCAGAGCCAATCGAATAAGAGGTGGCAATTCTGATTGGGCGTGAAGATATTTCTCAAAACTATCCAGGGTCTCCTGCATTTCCTGTGGGGGAGGTGGAACATAGGTTGCATCCATCAACGTACATCCTGGCGGTCCAATCCAGTTCTGGGAACGCCGGAATTCGCCGGGGGGTTGATTCTCTCCGCGCACTCCATCCATCAGTCTTTCGTGGATTTCTCTGATAAGTCGAAGACTAACGGGTAGATCCTTTAGTCTGTGTAACCCGTATTCAAGGGCTCTCACGTAATTGGAGACTTCCCTTACGTCCGGAACCTCTTTTTCTTTCATTACAGCAGCCTCGAAAAAGAATAAATCTGATAAAGAGGCCTGGGTACCTTCAATCCGGCTTGACAAAACAGCTTCACGACGGATGAAAGGACCGATTAGAAGATGAGGATTAGGTAGCATTCGAGCTATGCCGGCAAGTTTACTCAAGGAACGATCTGCCTCTGACAATTCTCTGACAAGCTCCATTGTTAACTCAATATCAGGAGGTAGAGGATGTGGTATGTAAGCCCAGTATCCGTGGGTGCCTTTAACTAATCGGCCATACTTGTTTTGGGTGAAATCAGACGGTTCCATCTTATTATACTTACAATCCGTAGTATATACATTATTATACTTTTATTGATAAATGTATAATAAAGCAGTGCTTTTGTCAATATTTACCCAGCATTCAAATCCGAAGAACACAACTATCTAATGGGTGTACTTTAGCGAATAGCTGGGGATTAGCCGACCTGTACCAAACGGTCGGGAACGTTCTGCACTTTTCTTTTTGCCCTATATATATCTACTACTTGCTGTGCATTAAGCCAAAACTCAGTAGATGTTCCCAAAGCGGAACCCAATTTTACCGCCATCTCCGCAGTAATTGATGTTCTGTTGTTCACGATTCGATTAATCACTTTCACATCACAACCGAGATGATCTGCGAGTTGTTTCTGAGTTATATTCAAAGGCTGGAGAAACTCCTCATTAAGAATTTCACCAGGAGTAGTAGGTTCTCTTTCAATAGTGATCATACTCTACCTCCATCTTCCTAATGGTAATCTGTGATCCGAATATCGGATGGTCCAGCATTAGTCCAGCGAAAGACTATCCGCCATTGGTCATTGATTCTAATACTGTGAAATCCTTTCAAATCACCACTCAGGGGCTCAAGTCTATTACCCGGCGGTGAGTTCAGATCGTCCAACAGAGCAGCGTAATGAATCATGTCAAGCTTTCTCCGCGCGATCCTACTGACCTTCGCCTAGCCAACCCTCTTGCCCAGTTGACCTGTACTAAAGAATTTTTCAGTATCAGCATCCGAGAACGATTGGATAGCCATAGTTGTATAAAATTTACCTAAATAAGGTATACCGTGTCAAGGTACTTCTTAAACTACATAGAATAGTGATGAAGAACTGGACAATTTCAAATTGCGTTGTTAACTGACGACGGTATGCTCCTTGGCTGCACTCTGGTAAATAGAGAACCTTATGTCTGCGAAGGGTGGGGTATCTTTACGAAAATCATGCTTCTTCCCATGTGATCCCGTAGGGCATCCCGCCGGAAGTATATCCAGCGATGGAATAAAAGTTTTCATCAGAATCAGGATATTTATTTTCCCATTCTAATGCCTCATCAGCTCTTTGTTTTTCCAGTTTACGCTTTCTATTCGCTTTGAATTGCTCTTCAACCGTTTGTTCTAATTGCCGAACATAACCGGGATCTAGCTCAACACCCAACATCTTGAGTTCCTTAATAGCGCAGAGCCAATCTACACTATATCGTTTTCGATAGGCTCGAATAACATTCTCACCATCAAACTTTTGCATCCACCGTTTTGCCGATTGAAGCCTCTGAGGCTGCTTCATCCTTTTGGTCCGTGGGGGTAGTGATTTCTTTCTTCCTCTTTTTGCCATGCTTAACGTGACATGATAATGAACTCAAGCCGGTTGTTCTATCAGCTTTTCAAGTGAGTTTGCCAGAAATAATTATCCGATAAACTGCACCAACCAAGAACACGGGAGCGTTGTCCGGTGCTTCCACAATAAAAACTCGGCATCGATTCAAAGCAGAACCAGATGCGGGTTGACGAAAACCGAAGAATTGTGAAGCGGCAGGTATCTTCAACGAATGGGCTGGAACCGTCTCGTGAGAGCAGGCGGCACGTCCTGTGCCGCCTTTACAATAAGCCCAAAAACAGCATGGATGCTGTTTTTTGGGCGCCAGAGTGGGGGCAGAGGAATCAAGAGAAGATAACCGCTGCGAGGGCAATACAAAATAGGGCCGTCTTTTCTTTAAGCGCTTGCGATACATCCGACCGCACCTTGATAAAAAACACCCTCTACCAATATGATCCACTTACAGCATTCGAATCAGTTACAGATTGTAACTAAATCAATTTATAGCAGCTTACATGAAACACTTTATGCACTGCCGGCGCTTGGAAAATCTTGAAGATATTTCCGTCTTGCCGGTTATATTTCTTCCATAATAACTGGATAGATTGTACTTAATTCGTATGGTGAAATCCATTTTGGGTTTTTCTCCCCTAGGGGCTATAAAGGGGTGGGTAGATACTCCAAAGACTGTAAGGGTGGTTCTCGTACTGAGATCACCCTTGTATTTTTTTGGTATATATACCGTTTACCACATAAAATCAGTAAAAAGGACTGGAATAAGCTATTAACCTACATCCAACAAGAAGCAGATGCGTTTTTAGCGGCATTCTTATTCATTGTTGCACCCTCCACTTATTACCCTATAATACAGATTATATTTAAACAATATAACAGGAGGTAAAGTATGCTCACACCAGAATTAGTGGCAGAGATCATCGTTTTAGCAGCAATAGTATTACCCATCACCCAGGCAGTTAAGAAATGGCTCAAGGTGGAAGGTTATGTAGCACTGATCATCTCTACAGTTGTTGCGATCCTTTTCGCACTCTGGAAGACCCTTTCGGTTCAGCCGTATGACTGTGCCAGGTTTATCATTCTTGTTGTCGGAGTATTCTTGGAAGCGAACGGTATTTATCACTTCGGGGCGTATGCTGTCGGCAAAATGGTAAAGCAGAAGGGATAAGCTCATTAAAAGGCATGCCGTCTTGATCATTATGTTGATCCTCCTGCCTTTACTCTGTCTGGCCCAAGAGATAAAATTTCCTGTGTTTTTCCTGCGCTACGACGGAGAGCTGGGAAGCGAGGAGATTGAGCCTGAGCCTGAGGAAGGGGGGAAAAGGATGAAATAGAGCCTTCATCACAGAGACATAAGGTGACCTTGCGGATCAAGGAGGAGTGGAGTGACATCCTCACTACCAATCTCTACACAGCCGTCTCCAGGAAGGAGTACTTCCTGGAAAAAGGCAGTTACACCTACTTCTATCTGAATCCCGATGTTGCCTGGGAGATCACAGACCGGATCAAATGGTACACCGGTTTCCGGTCAAAATGGCTTCTTTTACGATGAGCTTGACTCAGAAGATAAGCCCAGAGATTTTACCATCTTGTCAGCCAAGACCAACGTCAGCTTTAAACCACTGGACAAACTTAAAATCATCCCTTCCTTCCAGGGTGCTTTTAACCTGTATCAGAACCAGGAGAAAACTCAAGCTGTTCACACCTTCGGCTTAATCATAACTTCCACAATCAATAACGTCCGCGTGGGAGGAAAATACAAGAAGATCCCGCGCCTTCCACTGGGAGAGCAGAGCACTGTCCTGTTACGATTCAACTATTCCCTCTGGATGACTCGTGAAGTAGTGAAGGGTGGGGCGATTCTTGTAATACTTTTAATCTTTTTTATCGGCTTTAGAAAGTGCGTTTAATAAATAACTTCCGGAGTTATCTATTCCTCGCTGTCGCTCTCAATTATGTAATTGTTATAGTAATAATCCATACTGTCAATTAAAGCCTGCCAGGAGGCTTCGATTATGTTTTCTGAGACTCCCACAGTATCCCAGGATATTTTACTGTCTGAAGAGGTAATAAATACCCGCACCCTGGCTGCCGTTGCCTTTTCGGGATTGAGGACACGGACGGCGAAATCAATAAGTTTGACACGAGAGAGGAAGGGGTGCGTGGGTAGCAGTGCATCCCGTAAACAGCCGTCCAGCGTCTCTATGGGTCCCGTTCCCACTGCAGCGCCCATCAATTCCTTTCCGCTGTTACTCTGAAGGAATATACGTCCTACTGTTTTTGCATGAGATGAACCCGCTTTAAAGGATTCAAGATGATAGTTATGGAGTTCCAGAATGGGGGTGTAGCGGTTAAGCATCTTGCGCATAATCAGGTCAAAGGAAGCCTCTGCCGCTTCATACTCATATCCCTCTGCTTCTAAGGCTTTTAGCTTTTCTGTAAGCTTCTGGACCAGGTCAGAAGACTTTTTAAATTTACCGTACTTGGATAGCTTTTTCATGATCGTTGATTTCCCGGCCAGTTCCGAGAGGAGCAATTTCCGTTCATTTCCCACTAAATCGCTGGGAATATGCTCCATGAGCTGCGGAGCCTTGGAGATTACATCTGCATGCTGACCTGCCTTATGACTGAATGCGGCTTCTCCCACATAGGGCTGCCTCTTGTCCGGAATGATATTCGCCTTTTCCGCCACAAATCGAGATAGAGAGGTGATATGTTTAAGGCTCGTACAGGAACTGGCACCCAGGGTTTTAATTTTCAGGCAGATATTGGGTATAAGAACACAGAGATTGGCGTTACCGCACCGCTCACCCCAGCCATTGACCGTTCCTTGAACATGAATTGCGCCGGCCTCAATCGCGGCCAGGGAATTAGCAACAGCGGTGCCCGAATCATCATGGAAATGCACTCCGAGAGGCTTAAGTTTGTTCTGGGGAAGGCTCTTGATTATTTTATTTACTTCCGAGGGAAGTGTGCCTCCGTTCGTATCGCAGAGGACCAGAGTATCGGCACCGGCCTCAGTTCCTGTCCTGAGTATCGATAGCGCATATTCCGGATCATCCCTGTACCCATCAAAGAAGTGTTCCAGGTCAAAAAAGACCTCTTTTCCCGCCCTCTTACACACATCGATGGAGTCATAAATCATTTTCAGGTTCTCTTCAAGTGAAGTATCTAAGATCTTCTGCACGTGTTCAGTCCAGGCTTTTCCCACTATCATAACAGTCTGAGTGTCTGTATCTAGAATCGCCCTGATATTGATATCCTCGACTGCTTTATGGTGAGGTCTGCAGGTTGATCCAAAAGCTACGACCCTGGCATGTTTTAAATTTTCTTTTTTTATGCGGTTGAAAAATTCAGTTTCTTTTTTGTTGGCTAAGGGAAAACCGCCTTCGATATAGTCTATTTTAAGCTCATCAAGCTGATGGGCGATCTGGATTTTATCTTCTAAAGTATAGTTTATGCCTGTTCCCTGCATCCCATCTCTTAAGGTTGTATCGTAGATAATTATCCGTTTCATATTCTAAAGTCCTTTCAGGTAGGGCAGCCAACCACCCCGGCTAATTATGGCCCGCATGAATTCAGGGAATGGGGGTACGGACAGCACTTCGCCTCCCGGACAGTCGATTTTTCCTGAATCCAGGTCAATGCTGATCCGGTCCCCTTCTTTGATTCTATCTACAAGCTGTGCGCTCTCCGTGATGGGAAGCCCGATATTGATAGCATTACGGAAAAAGATACGGGCAAAGGAGGCGGCAATGATACAGGCTATTCCGGTATGTTTAATGGCAAGAGGCGCATGCTCCCGGGATGAGCCACAGCCAAAATTATGGCCTGCCGCAATAATGCTTCCCGGCTCCACGAGATCGGCGAATCCCGGCCTTGTATCTTCCATACAGTGCTTAGCTAAAATCTCAGGATCTGATGTATTTAAATAGCGGGCCGGTATGATCTCGTCCGTATTGATATCATTCCCGAATTTATAAACCTTTCCCTTAATAATCACGGGCGTCTCCTTTCGTGATCCTGTTCCCGGGTACAGCTTCAACCTGTTCCGGGCTGGTTATAACACCGGTTACTGCCGTTGCTGCGGCCGTAGCAGGGGAGGCAAGATATACTTCACTTTCGCGGTGGCCCATTCTCCCTACGAAATTGCGATTGGTGGTAGAAAGGCATCTCTCCCCGGAAGCGAGAATTCCCATATGGCCGCCCAGGCATGGGCCGCATGTAGGAGGTGAAATTACAGCTCCTGCCTCAAGAAAAACGGTAAATAGGCCCTCATTTAAAGCCTGGGTATAGATACGCGGCGTGGCAGGAATGATAATGCAGCGAAGCCCTTTGGCAATTCTTTTGCCTCTCAAAATCTCTGCAGCCAGCCTCAGATCTTCAATTCTTCCATTTGTACAACTGCCTATAACTACCTGATCGATTTTAATCTGTCTCCCGTCTTCAGCATTCCGTACGTTTTCAGGCAGATGAGGAAATGCTACCTGTGGCCGGAGCCCGGTAACGTCAATCTCTACTGTACGCTCATAATCTTCAGACTCTGTTTTGTAATCTGCATCAAAGTTAAACTGATCCTGATGGGCCTTCACCGAACAGTAGTCCATCACTTTCTGATCAACCCTGAAAATCCCGTTTTTAGCCCCTGCTTCTATGGCCATATTTGCCATAGTGAGTCTCCCTTCAATTGAAAGGGCATCTATAACCGGGCCGGAAAATTCCAATGCCTTATACCTTGCTCCGGAGACTGATATTTTCCCGATAAGGTTAAGAATAAGGTCTTTTCCCGTTACCCAGTTCTGCAGATCTCCTTTAAAGACTACTCTGATACTTGAAGGGACTTTCAGCCATGCCTTGCCGGTAAGCAGGAAACCGGCGAAGTCCGTGGATCCTACTCCTGTGGCAAAAGCTCCCAGGGCGCCGTAGGTGCAGGTATGAGAGTCAGCGCCGATAATAACCATGCCCGGCTGGATTGCGCCAATTTCAGGAAGCAGGGCATGCTCGACACCCACCTCACCCTGATCGAAGAAGTGGATACCGGGGTATTCCTCTGCAAAGCTCTTAAGAATTTTCACCTGCTCTGCGGAAAGTATATCCTTGTTCGGTGTAAAGTGATCAGGAACTAAAAACACCCGCTCCGGGTATTTTACCGTTTTTCCCCCTGCTTTGCGGAATCCGGTGATGGCTAAAGGAGCTGTTATATCATTCGCCAGGCCCAAGTCCGGCTCAATCTCAATAAAATCTCCAGGTTTCAGGACCTCTACCCCGGCTTTCCGGGCCAGAATCTTTTCCGTGAGTGTCATTCCCATGCGCTTATCCTTTAATAACCGCTTTATATCGATTTATTGCATTCAAATAGGCTCTGGCGCTTGCTTCCAGGATATCCGTGGAAGCCCCTCTGCCGATAAAGCTCTTCTCGCCAATCTGTATATTAACAGATACCTCACCGATAGCTTTCCTCCCCGGAGTCACCGCCTGTAAGCTGTACTCTTTCAGGGTTGATTTTATGCCGATGGCCCTGTCAATGGCATTGAAAACAGCATCCACGGGCCCGTCCCCTGTAGAGGCTTCCTCATAGTACTGGTCCCCGGATTTGATTCTAACCGTTGCTGTCGGAACAGCCATGTTGCCGGATTGAAAATTGAAGTAGTCAAGCATATAGGTTTCAGCCTGGTTCCCAAGTTCCTCACTGACGATTATAAAGAGATCATCATCAAATACCTCTTTCTTCTTATCTGCAATATTCAGAAAACGCTGATATGCCCCTTTTATCTCCTTATCTGAGAGGATCAGGCCCAATTCATTCAGCCTTTTATTGAATCCGCGCAGTCCGGAATGTCTGCCCATTACTAAAGTGCTGGCATCCCTTCCGACTGATTCAGGAGTCATAATCTCGTAGGTTGCCCTGTGTTTTATGATTCCATCCTGGTGTATGCCTGCTTCATGGGCAAAGGCATTTTCCCCCACAATGGGTTTGTTGCGGGGTATGGGCATGCCTATTATATTGGAGAGCAGGCGGGATGAATTGTAGATCAGCCGGGTTTTAATACCGGTGGAGTAGGGAAACAGATCCTTACGTACTGAAAGAGCCATGACGAATTCCTCTAAAGAAGCGTTCCCCGCACGCTCTCCGATACCGTTTAAGGTTACCTCTACCTGTCTGGCCCCGTTTTGGACAGCGGCCAGGGAATTGGCAACAGCCACACCCAGGTCATTATGGCAGTGAACCGAGATAACGGCTTTATCTATATTGGGAACTCCTTCCTTCAACGCTTTAATAAAAGAGCCAAATTCTTCGGGAATCGAGTATCCCACCGTATCCGGGATATTTATAATTGTAGCTCCCGCCTTAATCACCCTTTCAAGGATTCTGCAGAGAAATGCGATCTCACTTCGTGTTGCATCTTCCGGAGAGAATTCAACTTCAGGGACCCGCTTTCTGGCATACTTTACCGCCCGTTCAGCCATCTCAATTACCTCATCAGGTTCTTTTTTAAGCTTATGCTGCATATGGATGGGCGATGTAGCTATAAAGGTATGGATTCTCTGTCTCTCCGCATCCCTGATTGATTCACAGGCAGCTTCCAGATCCTCTTCCAGACAGCGCGCTAAGGCAGTAATAATAGGTCCCTTTACCTTCTGAGAAATCATCCGGCATCCCTTAAACTGCTCGGGAGAAGATATGGGAAAGCCTGCTTCAATAGCATCAACCCCTAAACGGGCAAGCTGGACAGCCACCTCGTATTTTTGTTCTATGCTCATTGAGGCGCCGGGAGACTGCTCTCCATCCCTCAATGTGGTATCGAAAATATATATTCTATCCATAATTAAAATTCTCCTTTTTTTATTGTTTTTTCCCCCGCTCTACGGCGATTAATCCACTGCGGGCGATTTCCTGAATATGATAGGGCTGTATGATCGAGGTAAAAGCATCAATCTTCTCTGGAGAACCGGTCACCTCCAGAACCATGGAATCCATACTTACATCCATGACTTTGGCCCGGAATACATCGGACACTTGAAAAATCTCGCCCCGCTGATCCGGTTTGGCTTTTACTTTTATCAGGGCCAATTCTCTATGCAGGGAGGGAACATCCGTTAAGTCGATTACTTTGATTATATCTATCAGTTTATGAAGCTGCTTCTTGATCTGGTCGATAACATCATCTTCGCCCTCACACACCAAGGTAATGCGGGTGATTTCCGGGTCCATGGTAACTCCGGCCGTGATGCTAGCCAGATTGTAGCCTCGCCCTGAGAACAGACCTGCTATGCGGGAGAGTACTCCCTGGTGATTTTCTACAAGTAATGAAATAATATGGTTCATTCTTGAGCCCTCTTATCAAACATCATTTTATTGATTGCTACGCCTGCGGGAACCATGGGGAAGACATTTGCTTCCCTTTCTACTATGAAATCGATTAATACAGGCTTTGTTTTAGACTTTCCAGCCTCCTTCAGGGCCGGCCGTACATCTTCCATTCGAGTCACCCGCATGCCTATTGCTCTATAGGCTTCGGCCAGTTTTACAAAATCCGGGGTATAGGGGGGACAGACCTGGCCGGGTTTTTGATCGCAGTTGGGGGGACAGTTCACTCCTCTTTGCAGACAGGTGGATGAATAGCGTCTGTTAAAAAAGAGCTCCTGCCACTGCCTCACCATACCCAGGTATCCATTGTTGAGGATAGCTACGATCACAGGTAGCTCATTAAGCGCCGCTGTGGCTAGTTCCTGGATATTCATCTGTATGGAACCGTCACCGGCAATATCGATAACCGTTCTATCCGGATTTCCTATTTGAGCCCCGATGGCTGCAGGAAAGCCGTAGCCCATGGTTCCGAGCCCGCCGGAGGTCAGAAGGGTTCTGGGTTTGTGGAAGTTATAGTACAATGCGGCCCACATCTGATTCTGGCCGACTTCAGTAGAGATAATGGCATCGGGAAATACATCGCTTATCGTCTTTATAACTGCCTCCGGTGCCAGGCGCTTTCCGTCTTGGCTGAAGGTAAGGGGATGTTCCTCCTTCCACTTAACAATCTGCTTAAGCCAATCCTCAATCGATGGAGATTTGAGGAGAGTGTAGAGCTGCTCAAGTATAATCCTTGCATCTCCGACTATGGGAATTTCAACCGGTACATTCCGGGCAATAGCCGCTGGATCTATGTCGATATGTATGATCCTGGCCTCCGGGGCAAATTTCGAGAGATCCCCTGTAACCCGGTCATCGAAACGGGTGCCTATGGCGAAAAGCAGATCGGTATGTGTAACCGCCATATTGGCTGCATAGGTGCCGTGCATACCGAGCATTCCCAGATTTTTTGGATGATCACTGGGGAAAGCTCCTATGCCCATGAGGGAGGACACTACTGGAACCCTGGTTTTTTCCACTATCTTTCGAAAGATATCCGCCGCACCTGAAATATGAATTCCACCGCCAACATAGAAGAGGGGTTTCCTGGCCTGGCCTAATGCATGAGCCGTTTTCTTTATCTGACCTGGATGCCCCTTAGTAACCGGGTTATAGCCCCGGATTGTAACGGATTCGGGATAGTGGCTGTCTCCCTCCTCCTTCAGAATATCTACGGGAAGATCTACTAAAACCGGGCCGGGTTTACCGCTTGAAGCCAGGGTGAAGGCCTGCTTTATTATTTTTGCCAAATCCTTTCGATCTGTTACCAGATAATTATGCTTTGTCACGGGTCTGGATATTCCCACGATATCCGCTTCCTGAAAGGCGTCATTACCGATCATTTTCCGCGCTACCTGTCCGGTAAAACAGACAATCGGAACTGCATCAAAATTGGCCGTGGCCAGGCCTGTAATTGTATTGGTCGCTCCGGGTCCGCTGGTTACTAAACATACCCCTGTTCTCCCTGTGGAACGGGCATAGCCGTCGGCTGCATGTACAGCGCCCTGTTCATGCCGGGTTAGAATTACCCTGATTTCCGGTTCAGAGAAGAGAACATCGAAGATCGGTATTACTACTCCCCCGGGAAACCCGAAGAGATGTTTGACTCCTTCCCGTTTAAGGGCCTGTGTAAAAAGCTCAGCTCCTGAAATTTTCACGAAATCCTCCTTATTTAATTACCAGTCTCAAGCTGTCTGACCGCTCCCTGGGCCGCAGAGCTTACATTCCGGGCATAACTGTCTAAAAAAGGACTGCCCGTCTGCTTCTTCATAGGCTCGAACTTAGATTCTCGTCTCTTCCACTCCTCTTCAGTAATGAGAAGATCCAGGGACTTTGAAGGGATATCGATGCGGATAACGTCTCCCTCCCGGATCAACCCTATGGGACCTCCTACGGCAGCTTCAGGTGTGATATGCCCTATGGCTGCTCCCCGTGTGGCGCCCGAAAATCTGCCATCTGTTATGAGTGCTACTTCCTTGTCCAGACCCATTCCGGCAATAGCGGAAGTAGGGGAAAGCATCTCGCGCATACCGGGCCCTCCTTTAGGGCCTTCGTAACGAATGACAACAACATCCCCTGACTCTATCTTCCCATTTAAAATAGCCTTCTGAGCCTCTTCCTCGGATTCAAAAATCCTGGCAGGGCCCTCATGGACAAACATACTTTGGTCTACTGCGGCTTTTTTTACAATACTCCCTCCAGGGGCCAGATTGCCCTTAAGTACAGCAAGTCCCCCATCCTGATGGTATGGCTTATCCGGGCGTGCTATGTATATACCATCTGGTGCCGGAGCATTTTTGAATGAGGAAGCCAAAGAGCTTCCGCTTATGGTAAGGGCTTTGCCTTCAATCACACCCAGTGAATCCAGCACTTTGCATATGGCCATTACACCTCCTGCGTTGTATAGGTCTTGCATGTAATGGGGCCCTGATGGTGCCAGTGAACAGATGTGAGGTACTTTCCGGCTCATACTGTCAAAATCATCCAGATTAAGATTCACATCTGCTGCAGCCGCAATGGCAGGCAGATGAAGGGCTGTATTGGTAGATCCTCCCAGTGCCATATCCACTGCTACGGCATTTAGGAAGGATTGACGGGTGAGTATTTCGCGGGGCCTCAAACCGTGCTCAACAGCCTGCATGATGGAGCGGCCGGCTTCCCGGGCCAGCTTCAGCCGTGCGGAATGGATCGCCGGAATTGTGCCGTTGCCGGGGAGAGCTATACCTAATGCCTCGGCGAGACAGTTCATGGAATTGGCTGTGAATAGTCCTGCACAGGAGCCTGCCCCTGGGCAGGCCCGGCACTCCAGATCTTCCAGCTCCTCTTTAGTTATCCTGCCGGAAGAATATTTTCCCACAGCTTCAAACACGGAATCCAGTCCTACATTACTGCCGTTAAAGATCCCGGCCAGCATAGGCCCGCCTGAGATGATGATTGAAGGAATATTTAGTCTTCCTGCAGCCATCATCATGCCCGGTACAATTTTGTCGCAGTTGGTCAAGAGCACCAGACCGTCAAGAGCATGTGCCCGCGCGACAATCTCTATGGAATCGGCAATCAGGTCACGGCTGGGAAGGGAAAAACGCATGCCAGGGTGTCCCATAGCCAGTCCGTCACAAACTCCGATTGTGCCGAACTCAACGGCATTTCCTCCTGATGACCAGATTCCCTCTTTGACTTTATCCGCGATCTGGCGCAGGTGCATATGACCGGGAATAAGCTCGCTGTAGGAATTGGCTATTCCTATAAGGGGTTTATCCATACTTTCTTTATCCCAACCCAGGGCATACAGCAGACTTCGATGTGGGGCCCGTTCATTCCCCTGCGTTACAACCGTGCTATTTCTTTTCTTTTCTGTCACTTGATCTGCTCCTTTTGGCAAAAAAATAAGCCGCTCTCCCCTGAGGA
>JAUWZD010000047.1 GCA_030615505.1 Spirochaetales bacterium
TAGGTGACCGAACAAACCTATCAACGTGTCCGCTAAGCGCCACAGAAAATTTAACGTTCATCTACTGCCCTTTTCCCTTTCCTTCCCTGGTTTGGGTTTAAGGACAGTATACAGTCACCTACTGTTTTTTACAAAGCATAACCTTTCAAAGATCCTATTGATCCTTGACTTTAATCATAATAACCTATCAGTTATTCCAGCCACTGTTTTCATCTCGCTTGCAACCGCCAATCTTTCGGTCGACCTTCCTGCACCTTCCCTCGCAACGAGAAATATGACAACTCCCAATATCAAGATCCAGGATGAATATATATCACTTGAAGAGCAAGAAGAAATAATTGACGAGCAGGGAGTACTGGATTTACCTACTGTAAAAAATATGTGGTTTAAAATTTCTCGTGTAGAACCGCTTTCCCTGGAAGTGATTGAGGACAAGGATGATTTTGTCTGATGCCTACTGAATACAGATGGTAGGAAGAAGTGAGCGACAGCAATGAAATCACCTAAGGAGATATTCTGTTTGGCTGTTTTATTCCCCTGCCACCCAAATCTTTCAAAGCGCGGGAGAACTTGCGTCAAGGTGGGGAGTCAGCTTGTCTTTTTTGCCCTGGACGTCCTGGCTGGTTTTTTGATTTATTGTAAGCACGATACAGGACGTGCCCCGCGTCAAGGACAGTTCCATCCGATTCGCTAAAGACGCCTTTCGATCTACAATCTTGTCGTTTTTGGCAAATCCACACCCGGTAGGATAACAATTACAGTGCAGATAGCTTATCATAGCCGTGTGAGGGGGGATGGGCTTGGGTAGAGCCTATTACGATCGAAGGATCACGTCTGTTATTGTAGTTGATGTTTCAAAGGGCATGAATCCCACCTCCTGATTGGTTGAATGTACATCAATCTCCCGAGTAATAAAGTCAGCTCTTACTTTCCTTCCATTTAAAGATATCCACCTGGGTCTCCAGGCAGGGGCGCAGCTCAAAATCATTCGCCCCCAGTACGAACCAGTTATCCGGCGGCTGGTAGATGTCAAATCCTCTTCCTATTTTTATTCGCCAGCCGTTATCCAGCTGGATGTCTCTGTCGTGGATATGCTCTTTAAAGGTTATATTAAGGTTGACGTTTTTTTCTTTCATGCTGAATCGAATCGATTCAAACTTCTCTTCTGCTTCTTTGCGCTGCTCCTCACTATCATAGCCTGTTATCAAGCTTATCTCTCCAGCCCTTCCTATCTTAACTAACAGCTCACAAAACCTTAAAAAGTTTGAAATCTGGTGGTGGGAGCGAATATATGGATCTTCGATGGTAATCTTTTTGGCTTCCTTAAGATAATCACCGAGTATCGACTCATAGCTGTGGCCGATATCTCCATAGAATATTTTGAAATGCTTTTCCTTTAATTCCTTCTCTGATTGACCATTGGTTTCTGTTGCCGGGACCAATTGCTCTGGTTCTGAAGCTTTGTCTTTTTGTTCAACGGTTTTGACCTTCACCTTGACTTTTTTGTCGCTTTTGTTTAACAGTAAATCTTCAATAGCCCTTCGATTTGGGCTTTGAGTAGCTGCAGATCCTCTTGACTCATGGCAGAATACGATCCGCTCTTTCCCTTGTGAGTCACTAAAGGACAGATTAATTCGGGCGAACTCATCATCCGTCTTGCGTTTATTCATCTGCTCCTTAATTCTTCTTCGCCCTTCAACAGCGTATTCAATATACTGGTCCAACTCCTCCGGCGTCGGCTCACCGGTGGGATGGAGCAGCTTCAGAAAAGCACAGATCGTTTTCTTGATAGATACCTCGTCTCTTCCCTCTATAGCGTCCCCCAACTTACAATGCTTATTGACCCAATCGTATCGATTCGTATGCAGGAAGAGATGGTGGAATGCCTCGGCAAGATAATCCGTGATAAAACCGTAACCTGGTGTCAGGAAATCGCTGCTGTTTTTAATCATCTCCCAACCGGGTAGGTAGGTGTGGAAGCGGTCCATAACAGCTAAATCAAATACATCAGGAAGAGGAATAAACAGGTCAAACATGCTCGAGTTCACGAGCTGGTCTATTGAGTAGTCTATATTCCCGATAAACGCCAGGCTGGCATTGGCGATTACCTCCACCCCCCTGGAGAACCTGCCGTTGGCCATGTAATCTTTCATAATTTGAATCGAGTCCTGGTCTTTAATGCGTATTCCGGCTACTTCGTCAAAAGCGACGGTATCCCAGAAACCTACAAGGCCAACTTTTCGCCGAGTGTTATTGTAGAAGAGAATGGGTGTGGTTGCCTGACCGCCGCTCACCAGTGTGGTGTAAGGTGAGAACTCACTGAAGTTGTACGATTTGCCTGTGCTTCGCGGCCCCAATTCAATAAAGTTATAATTAGCCTCCACAAAGGTGAAAAGCCGGGCTAAAAAATGGAATTTCAACCTCTGATTTATTTTGGACGGCTCAAGGCCGATAGAGCGAATGATTGCATCAATCCATTCATCCCGGGTAAACTGTTCCCGGCCTTTAAGAAAGCCGTCAAAATCGAAACGGTAAAGCTGTATTGGCCGCATGTCTTCTATATAAAAAGCGTAGTCATCATCCTCTATGTCGTTATGACAGACCGTGACCTCCGCCCAGATTCCGCCCTGAAGAATGCGGTCATTTTCCCGATAAAACTTTTGGTTTACCGCTATACGGCGTGAGTTGAAGTTCTCCATTTCAGCCCAGTGCCGTTTCTCCTTTTCAACATAGCGGACATGGAGCTTGTCGATAAACTTGTGCCTTCCCTTCTGCTGCACAGTGGACTGTGCTTTATTTGCCTCGTCAGGCCGTACATAGTTCGTCTCTATTGTCTCGATAACCGCCTGCTTGCCTGCCTCGACTTCGTCGGGATCATCACTGGCGCAGTATCTGGCCAGCAGGAACTCCAGAACGAAGGAAGGTACATTTGTGCCCTTCTTTATCTGGTGGAGGAGGTCTTTTCTAACGACCTTTCCCGGATAAGCATCGTTTAGTTTTTGATCAAGTGTATCCATCTGCTTACTCCATGTATCCTGTTTTAAGCTTAATCGAGTGATATGTGACCTGGCTTATCGGATCCAGTGCTTTCACTTCAAACTGTCCTTCGAAATCCTCATTCATTTTCAGAGGAATTTTTACCGCCTTTCCCATTTCCAGCCGGAGCAGTTTTGTTGCCGAATCAAGCTCCGGGCAGGCAGCGGGTTCTCCGATGGTTTTACCGCTCTCCAGATCATAGGCCTCAAGCTGGATCTGGATTGGACCCGAGAAGAAATCCAGTCCATCAACGACAACCGAAATTGCTATCATGGGGCGCCTTGTGGTTATGGTATCAGTCTTTCCCTGCTTGTAATCAAGGGTAACGGTAAACGGGGGTGTATACTCTGCTTTTTCATCTTTTATTTCGATCGTAATAAGTGGCAGCACACATTCCTGAAGTGACAATCCCTGATGGAAGTACAGAACACCTTTTTGAAAGGTCCCGAGGGTCTTCGGAACAACATAGTTGGCCGCATCCGTTTTAATACCCACATCTGCAGTATCAAAGGCAATGGTTCCTGTATTAGCAGATCCCCGGCCCAAAAGGCATCTCGGTTTCTCAACTTCCCAATCCCCATCCGGTTTGGGTACAACGCTCCCGGGTTCCTGTTCGTGCTGGAGTATAAAACCGTGGTCAGTGGCGATAATGATCTTCGTAAAACCGAGTTTTTTCAGCTTGTCAATGCCTTTCAGGATGTCTTTTATTGGGTACTGGATGAACAAGGCAGCCTTGCCGGGAATCATTTCACCCACCTTATCAATCTCAGTAGATTTAATGAGAAGAAGCTCCACAGTGTCTTTGAGGTGCTTTTTCCTTTTCTTTGGCAGGTCCTCAAGGTTGAAAAGCTCGCAGCGGTCACCGTATATTGATTGGATGTAGCCTAAGCGTTCAGTTGGGTTTGATATAGAGGCATTCCCGATTTTCGGAGTTACCGTGTTGTTAGTCGCTTCTATGGTTAGCTTACCGTCGGCATCCGGCATAAGCGCTGCCATACCGACAGCGGTCAGTGTAGGAAGCTGAGCGCAGACAGGATAATGCTCGACCAGGTATACATCGGGCAGTCTTTCCACCAGCTCCATAGCAAGCTCATACCGGAGAGCATCTACCATCATATAGGCTATCCTGTTGTCCTTATTTTCCAGCAGCGGCCCTACAAACTGATCAAATACCTGCGTACTACGTATTTCTTCTGTTACCGGCCAGCCTTCGCTCTGGATGCAGCTAATAAACTGCTGCTGCATTTTGTCTACAAAGGTACTGTAAGATTTTCTTGTGGTGTCGATGACCTCCTCCAGAAACTCCACCTCTTCGGAAAGGTCGGCTACCGCGTATTCAAAGTCTCTGTTCTGCTTATCGATTCTATAGAAACGTGAACTGTAAAGGGAAAATAATGAGCTGAGGTTAATAGCGGGTTTATCCACGAAAGAAGCGGCGTCGCCGATCTCTTTAGCAAGAACCAACGCTTTCTCGGCCACTGTCCAGATCTCACGGTGTGACGCTTCGTTTACAGCCCAGATAGACTGACTTTTCTCGTTCAGAATCTCTTGAGCAGAGAGGTAATCCTGAGCCATTATTTTTTGGACGCAAGTAGCCAGGTAGCTTTTATTTTCGAAAGAAAAAGTATCTCGTCTGCCAGGCTCTTCTATGCCTCTCATTTTTATCTCTAACTGTAAGTCCTGGGAGACTTTCTTTGCTTTATCTATATAGTTATCCCGATGATCTTCGCTGTTCCGCAGCCCGTCGCATACACTGAACACAAGCTCTTCATATACTTTACCCGCCTTGGTTACGCTCGACAGGCTTTGTGGTAAGTCTCCCGGCAAATCCAGGGAGAACTCACTGAAGAGGATGTACATCCAGAGCTCGTTTTTAACCGCCGTTATATCGGCAGATTTAGTTTTCAAAGACAATCCAAACACCGAAAGAAGAAATGATTTTAATTCAGGGTGCCAGGAAGAATCCTTTTTCAAAGCCCCTCCTTGAGTCTCGGAGGGTGAGAGAATCGCAATAATAATCTCCCTGGCTGAATCGGCTTTTAAAAGGGTTTTGAGCTTGGGCCAGGTTGCTCCTGCTTCAAGGGCGTCGATAGTAGCAAAATCCGGAGCCCCCGCGCGAAAAAGCTCATCTATCTGTCCAACATGGTCGGGGAAGGCCTTCTTGCATAGGGCCTGGTATTCATCGCCGTCGCTGTCCGGAAACTCATGGCCTCCAAGTGAGAAAATCTGGTATGGGTCAAGGCGCTTTTCTTCCTCTTTCTCCGGTTTCCTCAAGGGAAGATAAATTACCAGTTTTCCTTCACCCCTGCCGCTGCCCAGCTTAAGCCACTCATCCGTCGCCTCTTCCCGTCCCAGTATCGTAGATTTACTCGCATCGATAACCTTATAACCTTCTTGTCCTAATTTCAGGGCAATATCCCTGTAGCGCCGTTCCGGGTCATATATAATCAGCGAAGGTGAATCTTTTAGCCTCTCAGCGAACTGATTCTTAATAAACTCTTGAATCTTCATAATTGAAACCTTCAAGTTGTTTCTGATTTAAAATAATTAAGTTTGCGTTCCTCTCTTACAAAAACATTCTTTAGCAGTGAGGTTTCTATTTGGCTTATGTCTATCGGCATAACTGTTCCTCGGTTAAAAGATCCTTATAGGCCTCTTTCAGGCGTGGCAGCCTTGCCAACCAGGTCATCTTTATTAAGTTTTTAGTAGTATTGATAAAAATGAAGTATATGCAACTTAAGATCGAGTATCGCTTTTCCCTGCGTTTCTCCGTATCTGAATACGTTCAGGTGTTCATTCTCCGCAAAATAAAGGCTGTTATCTTTGAAGATAGTTATGGCTATGGCTTTTTTAGCTCGATACGTTGAGGTTTTGCTTTTTATCTGCCAGATTGGGACTGTGCGTTTTTCTAATCGCTGCTTCATCATATTAAACCTAACTGCTTATATATCCTTTTTGAGCTCATTACGAGCCCTTTCTTTGCCTTTTGAGCCCTTTAATGTATATATCTTACCCCGTTCGGTTATCCTCATTTTTAATGTGTGGTGGTGATATTGTTTCCAATAGTTACACTTCATCTTTATAATACAGGCGTTACAGAAAGGTTTAATAGGCTTGCAGACCAGTGAAGAAAAATCGAGTAAAGCAAATGTAAAGTGTTCTGATCTGGTTGTCTGATAGAGCCTTTTTGAGGCTTCAATAACTTCTCTCTTTCTTCTGATCTCACCACTTAAGTGGAGGCCGTAGAATCTATCTAAGAATCTTGCAATATTACTGTCAACCACCCATTCCTTTTTATTAAATACAATGGTCAGAATGGCACCGGCAATATATTCACCAACACCAGGAACAGACAGTAATTCTCTCCTCGAATCCGGTATCCTTCCTTTGAAATTGTCCTTAATAAATATTGCTGCATCAGTAAAATGTTGTCCGCGCCAGTGAAGACCCAGTTTTTCTGTAACTTTATTTACTTCAATCGGGTCTGCACAGGCAAGCGAATCAATATCAGGATATTTTATTATGAAATCTTTATAAACTGGTTCTACCTGCTCGGCCTTAGTTCTATGGAGCATAAACTCTGCGATCATAATTTTATACGGATGTTTGGTTTGGCGCCATAGGAAATTCCTGTAATTATCTTTATGCCACTCAAAAAATTTGCGGCGGATATATGTTTCAAGCATTTAACATTTTTGCCAGTATAGGCTTTACATCAAAATCAGGTGAGCCCTGTCGTGCATAATGTGATGTAAATCTCGCTATGATATCTTTTAAAAAAGGCTCATTCACAGACGCAACACGATCATAAATATTAATTTTTTCCGGTTTAATTCCATTTATATCCTGAAAATCGATCAGAAATCCTGGTAAACGTGACCCAAATGATGGCAAATAATAATATCTTTCCTTCTTTGTATTTCTAATATACTTTAAAACCTCTTCCTTCTTTGTATTGCTTCGAGTTTCGATATAGTTGCTAACTTCTGGAATTTTGTTAAATTCAATTAATCTCACGATGATTATTTTATCAGCGTTTCTAAATGTTATCAAATTTTCACCATCTTTCCGTTTTCTCAATACCATATCACAGGCAGGAGTCAAAACTATGTAATATTTTGTATCATTTCTTTCCTTTAAAATATCACCAGTAAAAAGATTTTTCTTTATAGGAGGCATAATGTAAACTTCAGCAGGATGGCATTTTTCAAATTCACCTTCTTCGGTCAGTTTTAAACTTTCGGCTAAGTGTGCAAGTATGTGCCTTGAAAGAAATATTTCAATTTTATTTTCATCTTCAATTGCTGTTTTCCAATACTCCATGTTTTCTGCGATGTTTCCCCAAAAAACTTTTTGGAGAGTGCTTTCAATAATTCCTTTTCTACCTATAATCTTAGTTATTCCTGTCCTGTATATATCCGTCATTTCCTGCAATGCCTCAATGGTGTTTTTCTCTGTTGATTTATAAACTTTATAAAAGATATTTTCTTTTTTTAAATCTTCGTCCAGGTCTCCAGGATATCCGGTCAATACAAAGACAGGAAAACGTAAATTACTTTTTATTTCCCTGATTATTTCTTTGCCTTTACCTTTCAAATCACCTTCACCGAGTCTCAGATCTATTATAGCAGCATCAAAATCATTATCTCTGATCTGTTCAAGGCCTTCTTCAAGTCTGCTACTGAATTTAATCTCAATTTTTATGTCTGAACCTGTGTTAAATTCGTCTATTGAATCTTGATAAAGCTTTCTCTGCTTTTCATCATCCTCAACAATAAGTAAATTTAACATCCTATTTATACTCCTTGTGTAATTCTCCTGATGGAAGCTCAATTCTAAAGTACGCACCTTCAGAATCATAAAGTACGCGAAGAACACCTTTATTTCTTTCTATTGTTTCACCTGCAATAGATAGACCCAGACCACTACCTCCTGGTTTGGTTGAGAAACCGGGTTCAAAAATGAGACCATTTTCAATGTATTTCTTTGCTATACCGGGGCCATTATCTCTGTAATCAATAATTAACAATTCGTCATCATACTGTGAAGAAATTATGATTTGCTTTTCTTTCTTATCTTCTGACATTGACAACCAGTACAGACTATTATCAATCAGGTTTGTCAGAGCGATTGAAAAATCCTGTTCCCATCCCCAGAAAGTTATTTTTATATTTACTTCATTTTTAAATGTTATCTTTTTTTCTAAAAGCTCATTTTTAAATAGTTCTTCCGATCTTTTTATAATATTATAGATATTAATTTCCTTTCTATTTCCACGCTTCCTGACAGCCAGAGGATCAAGCCGATTAAACAGATCTATTAAAAGCAGAGCCTCTTTCTTAGTATCCTCAAGCCGATCAATTATTTTATCAAGCAAATATGTATTGTATTCTTCCTTTAATTCCTTGATCCACCTTGCTATACGAGGAGACTGCTCCTTTAGATATTTTAAAGGCTTACGCCCTTCATGGATAATAACCATGATTATTTTGCCAAGTGTTACCTGGCCCTGATACATGGCTACTGTGTCTTTAATCTGATCAAAGATATCAGATTTACGTTTTTCAGTTTTTACGATTATATTTTCAACTTTCGTTAGTGTTTGTGGTGTTACATTAGCTTTTTTTAACTCTCTTTTAATAGAATTCTTAAATGTATCAAAATCAAAGAGAGCATTTAGTTCTGTTTCTATTTTAACCGTCTTTCTACCGCGACCGGTTTTTTTCCTGAAATCAAACCTTCGCTCCTCAAGCTGTGCAAGACATCGCCAGGCTATCTCCATCAATCCCGTATAATAGCTATTTTCTTTTAATCCATCACGAGCGCTTTTTTCTTCAAGATGTGATAATTCATCATCGGCAATTGTTATGAATCCTGCAATCTGGTTACTACCAATCCTCATAGATGGATTTTGTACTCTTTCTTTATCAAGCATAAGCCAATCGTATCCTGGTTCTCCATAAGGTCTAATACGAAAACCGTTACGATAAACACCAACGCCACAAAGTTCATTTAGTAACTCTCTGGTTTCTAACTTACCCAGGTACCTTCCCGTATCCGGGTCTTTCCGCCCTCTTTTTATTATGTCTTCTATCGCTTTTACATCCCGATCAAAAACTCTAAAATCTAATTCAAGAGGACCGCATAGCTTTCCTTTGTCAAGATTAATATGAAAGTTAATCTTTTCTGGAGAAATATTTTTTTCAACCTGATTTTGATAAACCAGAGAAACATTACCTTTCTCATCTATTTTCCCGGATAATCTGTAATCGAACAGATCTAACATCGGGAAAGGATCTATCTTTTTTTGCATGTTATCGTAATTCTTTATACCGGTGTTGGTGAATTCAATTCCAATTTGAAAATATTCTTTTTCAATTATTGGCGATACAAGCTTTCTCAATTCTTTTATCAAGAGTTCCATCTCTTTTTCCGTCCATTCGAATACCCTTTCTCCAGGTTCTATTATTAGCTCTGTTCCCGATTTTTGACCCGTAGTTTTTGATTCTACCAGTAGTTCTATTTCATCTAAATATTTTTCAGTATTAAAAATACTCCAGTCGATCAAAACCATGGTAGTTATGCCTGATTTTTCCGTTGTTTCCATTAAAAGAGTATTACCGAGTATGGAAGTAGCAAACCTGCCTATACCTTTTCTACCCAGCATATAGCGTCCACCCGGGCTTTTTTTTCTAGTCAATTTATCGCCTGTCGCAGGAACCATCCAATTGTTAACTACCGTTTCGTAATTCATTCCATGACCATCATCTTTGATTATTATTTTTGATTTTTCTATATTCGCCAGATCAATAAATTTCAATTCCACCTTGTTTGCATCTGCGTCGTATGCGTTTTTTATCAATTCAATCACCGCCGCATATACATCTTTGATAATGTCATCACCAATGGTTCGGATTAACCTTGCTGATGGCCTGAAGTTATAAACGCCCTTCATTCAAGAATCTCCTTTACCTTTTGCCCAATTACCTGAGCCATAAGCGGTGGGACAGCATTCCCCACCTGTATAAATTGAGCTGTCCTGGAACCCTCGAATTTGTAATTATCCGGAAAAGACTGCAATCTGGCGACTTCCCTTACTGTAAGGGACCTGAGCTGTTTAATATCCGGATGAATATAATAATGTCCATCTTTTGCGATATGAGCAACAACAGTATGGGAAGCTGAAGCATTTCGATCAAGAACCTTGAATCTATCAAGAAAGTTTTTTCTATTTTTATGAAATTGTAATTTTTCAGGAAGATCAGAATATTTAAGTCTTTCGCCATTTAGATATTTATTGATTGCATATTTGTAAATTTCCAGATCTTCCTTTCTATGTGGCCTAGAAACGTGATTAATTACTCTATCGTAAGGTGTCCTGATTTTGGTCTTCTTCAAATAGTCATTAATATCATTTATCCTATAGTACTGTGCTTCATCCTTTCCTTCTCCGTCTTTCAGATCTGGCATGTCATCCAGGACATCCTTAACAGTGCAACTGTGTTTTATTCTCTCGAAAGGAGGATATTCAAAGTTATTACCTTTTTTCCATCCAATGAGGATAACCCTTTTTCGGTTCTGTAGCACCATAAAATCAGCACTGTTTAAGATTCTATAATTTATCGTATATCCGACATCATCCATATACCTTTGAATATCATGGAACAGCTTTCCATTTCCTGCTGACAGAACTCCGGGTACATTTTCAAATACAAATATTTCAGGATTTAATTGTTTTAAAAACTCAATGTAATACTTATAAAGATAATTTCTTCTATCATACTCCATTTTGTATCGGTCTCTTGCTCTTCCTACCAGTGAATAAGCCTGACAGGGAGGACCACCCATTAATACGTCAATATTCTTTATGCCCCGCTTTTTCACAGACAACTTAACTCGTTGAATAATATCATCAATAGTTCTCTCTGATATTTCCTGACAGATGACATTGTCACTAATTTGATTGTCAAGGTTATATTTAAAAATTAAGTCGTTTCTATGTATCAGGTCATAAAGATACTTATAGTATTCCTTTATCAGACCCAATTCTTTGAGCAAGAAAAACATGACCCTTGTTCTAAGAGTTTCCGCGGCATTTCTGTCCTGTTCAATATGATTCATAATATCAAAGCCAGCCCGGCAGAATCCCTCAGAAAGACCTCCTCCCCCAGAAAAAATGTCTATAGCGGTTAATTTCTTTTCTCTCATCTTTCCTATGTGAATTTCCTTTCCACTATTACCAAATTGTGACCAGGTAATTTCCCCTTAACTATTAAATCATATTAAACCTAACTGTTCTTCATCTTTTTTATCAGTCTTTTTTAATTTTTTTCTTAACCGCCTTCGGCTCCACCTCGCATATGTCCTCAAGATCGTGGGCTATAGCAAGGGAACGGTCCTTCCTGCACTTTTCCCTTACCCGATCGGGCCAGATACTGTAGGCAAGATGAGCCCAGTCGTAATCACCCTTTTCTAAATTATCCCAGCACTTTTTAAGGTCCTTACTCCACTTGGGCAGCCGGAACAGCTTGTGTAGAGGAGACGCCGTGATGAGCACGCCGTCGTTAAGGTCAGGCTTGTATGGTAATTCTGCAACCCGAAGGATTTCGGAGTTAAACTCTTTGAGCTCTTGTTGCAGGTTGAGCAGATCCTCAAGCTCCTGTCTCACTTTCATTGCTCTATTCTTTTCAGTCTCTTTCTGTTTGAATTCAATATCTCTGGCATTATCCTCAAGCTTAGGATTTATGTATTCATTTACACATCTGTAAAGAGCCTGGTCCGTGAGCCTAGGATAGTAGATCCATAATGTATAGGAACCGGAAGTAGTGGACAGGGGCCAGTAGATAGGAGCCTGCCGCCTGCTTTTCGAATATCGCTTAAGGTGATCAGCAAAGAAGCCTGAAGGCCTCCTGAAGTAATCACGTAGGTCTTTGATTCCCAGGATTTCACAGGCCTCCTGCTCGATCGAATCAGCCTTTTCCTGCCAGATGACCCGAAAGGCATTTCGCATCCTGTTAACAATGTCCTTTTTATGGTAAGGGTCATCCACCAAAATCCCGTTCCAGGCAATTTCGATTGGGTACTCAGAATCCGATATGGTCGGATTCTTTACCGATCCTTCCGGAGGCAGAGTAATCGCATTTGGCCGTGCCCGCATCCATTCTTCGGAGACGATTGTTCCACTTTTTGCAGGGAGCCCATCGGGATCAACAAGCATTCCGGGAGGGCATACGGGGAGGGGATCGAATGGGTCGGGGAGCGCAGGGGCGAGACGGGGATCCAAAGCGATGCGGATGTCCCAACGACTAAAAGAAATACCTACATTATAGGAAATAAAATCCTTAGAAGATCTATCAGTAGTATAGTCTTCACTAGAATAACTTTTATCTTTCCCATTTGATTTAGCATTTGAAGCTTTTCTTATCTTTCCTTCTATCACTAGACGTTCGGGATCCTTTAAACCATAGGTTTCCTCAACTGCTCTCTCAATATCGCCTAGTATATCAGAGATACTTGACTCGGATAAATTAATTTGGTCAATCATTGCTTCGAACCCTTTTTTTACTTCTGGAAATGTAAAAAACCAAAATGTTCTAAAAAAGGGAGATGCCTCATTTGTAGTATCAATATCTCTCTTAAGTTGCCATGCTTGCTTACTTAATGATGCTATATACTTCTTTTCATCGTTACTTGAATTAGGTCTTGGTGTTGGAAGAAGATCTAAGTATCCGGCATGTTTATGTTGACCACAGAAGTAATTTAAAATTACAGAACATAAAGGAGAATTCAAGAGACCGAGATAATACCATGCATTATCAATCTCATTTGGAAGGATAAAAAGACCCTCAACAGTAAATACATGACCTTCTGGCACGATATGCGCATCAAGAATATCACCTCTCTTTCCATAACCTATTCCAGGTTTCTGCTGACATTCGGCATTGCTCCACCTCGTTGAAGGGTGGGTTCTCAAGAACATCCCATTGTGCTTCCAGAGAACTACGTCCTGTAAGGGCAAGTAAAATCTAGAAAAGAATCCACCATTGTACATATTTGACCATATTGAGTTAGCACCGATAAACAAGGGATCGACCTCCCACCTCATGCGTCCGTACCAATCCATTTTGATAGCATGCCCTTGTAGTGCTTTTGCTCCACTCTCCTTTAGCGCTGGAAAGATGTTAAACCATTTGATTATGAAATCAGGCATATCATGAGAAATAGAAGCATTCGGCAGGTGCTTAAATGATCCCGACTTAAGCCATTTTTTCTGTGGTAGAATTTTTTCAGAGTTAACTGTGTCTTTTATGAAAGAATCTTTAGATTCGATTGACCTGACATCAATAAACAATTCTTCTGTCTCTAAGTTTTCCTTCTCTAAAGAATATACAACTGCTGCAACTTCAACGTTAGCATCAAGAACATTCCATCCTAGATCTGCAAGCGGCCCCATTTCAAAGTCACCGAGGGCATAATTTACTCGAAAATCCTTATAGCTTGATTTGATTAATATAGAACGATCTGTAACAGATCCTACTTTTCCTCTTTCACTTAATTTGGATATCGGTCTTCCGACAAATGCACTGGCAAGATTGCTACACCAGGATGAATAATTGTTACTGATGTAATCAATTACTTTGACAACACTCTCCCCAAAAGGAGGATTCATCAGCACCACATCGTAACGCTTCCGGCAAACATCAATAAACGCAAACCCCCTGGCCGCATCTTCTGCAAAGAGCTTTCTATCATACCCCCCGTTCCCTGAAGCAGACTCGGCAAACTCCTTTAATGCAGATAGGACCATCTCCTCCATCTGGTCCCACTCTTTCAGGCTTTCTATATCGCCAATGTCAAATCTGATCATCTCCTTCAGGGAAAGCTGTTTGCTCTTCTCAAATAAATCCTGCTCAGCGTAAGCTCCTTTTTCAAACTTATACTTCTCCCACGCCTCCCTGGCTTTAAGTATGGAGCCCGAAAGTTCTTCTTCGATCTTGAGAAGTGAGCCTGCTTCCCCGGCAAGCTGCATCTTTTCCCACACATCCCTAACCAGGTCTCCTAGAACAGCCGGCTTCAAACCGCATACAAACTCTTCCAGGTACTCCTTCTCTCCTGGCATGGGCTCGGCACAGACAACATTGGAACGGGTTATCCAGGGACGGTTCTCAGGCTTTATTCCAAGTCTCTGGTAAGATTTCTGTGCCCGAAGCCATAGAGAGAGCCCTGCAATTTGTACTGCCCTGTGGTCGATATCAATGCCGTGGATGTTGTGCCGGATAATCAGCTCCGGCACCAGCGATAGAAACTCATGCCTTTCCTTTACTCTTTCACGAATATCTTGCAGCAGCTCAGGGTATCTTTCCCATACCTCCTCGTAGATAGTCTCATAGAGATCAAAAGCGTAAAGGCCGAAGTGCATTGAGCCGCAGGCCGGATCCAGCATCCTGATCTCCCGTGGATCTTTTATCTTCCTGTACGGGATATACTCAGGTTCCTTTAACAACTCCTCCTGACTTTTGTCGGTTTCTTCTTCCAGAGTTTCCGGGGGATTTTGCCCTTGCTCAAGAAACACCTCATTAGGCCGGCGAACAAGGTACTCGCACTGCTCTTTTAGCTCTGTATTGCCCCTGGTCATTTCATACCAGATCCTCCCCAACGTATTATCTGTAAGAAACTGGACAACATACCGGGGGGTAAAAAACTGGTTGCGCACGGCAAGCTCCCTGCTGTTCCTTGGCGCAGAAGAGCTCTTGCGCATGGCCTGCCGTTCTTCTTTTGAGTTGAAATACTGGTAGATCCAGCCAATCGTCTCATCTTCTTTCCATATATCAGCAAGATCGGGTGTATTCAGTTCGGTAAAAAGCGAGTCCAATGCATTTTCCCTGGGAAATAGAAGGCTGAACGGTGAGAAGCGGTCAAACAGGACACCAAGATCAAGTGCAAGCTCATCGAAAATGCTCTTTATGAAAACAACATAGCGATCATAGGTATCCCCAATACCGCTTCCGGCAGTGGCAAGAAAGAGCTGAAACCCTTTGGACTGGTAGCCATCCTTGACACATTCCTTGGTTATCTCCCTTTCCTCACACATTTTTAGTGCGGCAAACCGGTTAAGAACAGTAAATGCCTGCTCCCGGATAAGGCGCTGTACCTCTTCTCTTGCCGCATTTTCTTCCGAACTCAAAGTGCTCGCCAAGTGGTTGACCCGTTCCCGGAGCAGAACGGCAATGCGGTACTGCTCGTTATCCAGATGGGTAAGGGTAGAAAGCTCTGCAATTATTCCCGTAGGCTGAATGCCATAGAACTCCTGAAGCTGTTTTGTGAACTCTTCAACAAGCAGTTTGCGGCAGGTGGAGACAAGTTTTTGAAGGCGGTTTCGGGTCTGTTTATCCATTTGCTTTCCAGTTAATCTTAAGCTTAACTCCCCTCTTAAGCAGGCTTTTAAGTTCCTGCAGGCGTTTGATGATCTCGTCTATGTCCTGGAACGAGGTAATCTCCTTCGGAAGATAGCTGAACGTGTATTCCCTGGTCTCTGCAATTTCACCTTTCTGGAGCTCTGCTCCACGCTTTTTCAACTCACTCTCAACTGAACTCAACTCTCCTGAAAGGTACAACTGATCGCCTATCAATTCTTTCAAACCCTGTAGATCGGGACTGCAGGATACTTCGAGCCTGTCCAACCTTTCACCAAATGAAATCCTTTCATCTTCTCCAATAATACTCCACTCAGGGAGACTCTCAATACGCTTACGTTCTTTCATGAGCAGCTCCTCCATTTTCGAGCGGAGCTCACTCAAAGCATCGTCGACTTTGTTTTTAATACTCCGATTTGCTTTCTGAAACTCGGAGTAGTGCTCGTAGAAGTTCTCCATGGAAAGGTAGTCCTTAAGCTCTTCTCTCTCTGATTGCGTGTTCTGCTTGAGTCGTATAAAAATCCCGGTATCAGGCAGATGAGGGATCTCCTTTAAGTATTCATGAATAGATTTGATAAGATCGCCTATTTTATTGTCAAAAGCCCTAACAAGCTCCCGCGCCCAGAAAATATCATCATAAAGGGGGCAATCCCCTGATCCGAGAGTTTTTGCTGAATCGGAGGCATCCCCTTTTAGAAGCCCTGTTATTCTTTCGTTTAAGCTTTGGGCGCGGTCTACACCTGGAAGCTCCAGGTTCTCCAGTTTTAGCGCTAATTGGCTATAATCCGCTTGCATATCAGGAAAATTACGCAATACCTGCCTGCTGATATCCTGTTCCAGAGGAAGAACGCTTTCACCGGTAAGCTCAAGCAGTCTCTCGCTAGCCTTAAGAAGCTGCTCTTTAGTCGGTTTATCATCTATTCTCAAAGAAATACCGGTTTTATTAAAGTTTACAGTATTCTTGATTCCTTCAACCGTATTCGGAGAAGGGCCTACGAAGTCCTGGCCGCTTATTCTTAGCTTGATCTCCCCGGCAGTGAGCAAAGCGGCCACACAGTAGCGTGTTGTGTCCTTGGACCAGCCGAAAGGTGTAAAAGAGAAATGGTCGAGCAGCTTCCTGCCGTCTATCGGCGCATGGATTTCCAGGTAATCTTTGATTTCAGTCAATGCCTGGTGGCTGGTGTCTATATCAGCGTTTAAGCCATCTCGTTTCACCAGGTTGAGAGGGTCATTCTTAGAGGCAATCCTGTCCAGCCTATCTGTTTTTAAGAACTTTTCAGCGATTCCGGAATCAACCTGCACGGCAGCATATTTATACTTATTGAAGACATCGACTGCCACTGTTTTCAGGTGCGCTTTCACCGCACCGATAATATCGCTGCCCAGGCTGTCAGCAGCTTCAGGCTTACCCCTGAAAATGAAAGATCCCTTTATAAGCAATTTTCCTAACTGGGCGGAAAGCTCATAGGCCAGATTCGTCGTGCGCTGGCGCTGCCCGGTTAGATAATCGGAGACCTCCCTGTCTTTCTCCCTGGAACGGTTGTCATTATAGATTTTCTGGGAGCGGTGCAGCTCTGTAACAAGCGTATCAAGCTTTTCATCTTTCCTGGCGATCATAAACACAGTGTTACTGTTTTGCTTCTGGCGTGATTCCTGCTCCTTTTCCTGGTAGCGACTTTTGTAGTCATTTTCTTCTGCCAGACCGATTATATATTGAATCTCTTCCTTATCTCCAAAAAAGGACAGATCTCTTTCGGAAAAAGTGAACTTCATTCCGGCGCTGGTTTTTCTGCTGTTTTCCAGCATAACTGATGGATTGGACTTGAAAAGGTCCTGGTATGCCCGGTGCAGAATAATCCTGATATCTGAGATAAGGGGAACAATTTTTTGACGCTCTTTCTCCAGATCGTTCACTGCTTCGCTCATGAACCTGAGGCTTCCATCTATCTCGCTCATGGGCACAGAGGGCTCTGAGATGATATCATTCACTGCTTTCTTAACCTGATCAAACAAGGATTCAGCGCCTACCTGTGGGTACATTAGTGCCGCAAGATTCGACCTGGTAACCGGGAAATCCTCTAAGATTTGAAGCACAG
This sequence comes from Spirochaetales bacterium, assembly GCA_030615505.1. Classification (GTDB taxonomy): domain Bacteria; phylum Spirochaetota; class Spirochaetia; order SZUA-6; family DRHE01; genus JAUWZD01. The sequence continues at coordinate 17,546 of JAUWZD010000047.1, forward strand.
CGACAGACTTGGCCGCCCTTTCCTGCATAGAATTCTCTCCGAAGACCCTGGTGGCTTTTTCAACTCCTTCGATTATATGTCTGAAGGATTTTTGAATGTCCTGGCGCAGTGTATCGTAAAAGGTCACAGTGGTAGCTAGGTTACCGGTTTTCTGGTCTGCGAGCAGTTTTTCTCCCGGTCTCAGACCGCTCCTGTCGATAAGGATATCCTGTATTATTTTGATTGCCGAACGGAGCCCGATACCTCCGATGGTTTTTGCCAGCCTGCCCAAAAGCTGAAGAAGAATATCGAAGTGCTGCGGCAGGAACGGATATAACTGGCAGAAAATTTTCTTGTCCAGATCTGATTTATAGAACTTAGTAAAATCGAGTTTGGTTATATGTTTAAGCTTTTCACCGTACTTATCGTATAGTCCCTCAAGAGTTTCATCTCCGTCCTTTGATTTGCTCAACAACCTTTTGTAGCAGATCTCTCTGATATCGCTTGATTCCAGGTCAATTTTAATGGGGAACCTGTCAGCCAGTTTATAGAGCTTCGCTGTGTTGAGCTGTGCACGTGGGCTGTCCTCCGTCAACGTCTGCTGGGCAGTGGCGATTAGCCAGGCTTTCCCACCGCCGATCTCTTTAAGGTTCTTGGCCAGGCCATCAAGATTCAAAATAAGATCATCTCGAGCCGACACGTATTGGCCCACCTCATCAATGACGAAGAGGATATTTTCTTGCCCGCTCTTCCGCCGCACCAGATCGAGCATTTCCTTGACCCTGTCTTTTTCCATCACTGCCTCGTCGATCTTTATTGCATTAAACGACTCGGCGTCGGGCCACAGCTCAGGATAAAACTCAGAGGCCAGCCTGGAAGCGAAGGTTTTTACCAAAAGCGGCTGTTCGCGGATTCTTTCCCAGCTTTCACCCCTGCCAAGCTCTTTTATCCTCTTTTCGAAGTCCTCTTTCTTTACATCCCGCTCAAGCATAAGCTCCAAATAGGCTACCTTTCTGTCTCTTGAATAGCCCGCCCACTGCATTACCTTTGAATAGAGAACGCTTGAGATCTCAGCCATGGCAGCGCCGGCAAGCTGTTCGCTGGCAAGGTCCAACATGATAACCGCTAAAGGATGCCTTTTGGCAACCGTGCTCAAGCGCTGCCGCAGCGGATGTGATTGAAACTGATCCTGCAGCCAGAACAAGAACTCTTTTCCCTCTATTTTCATGTTCGGATCGAGGGCGAACCCTAAGTATTTTGTAAAGGAGCTCTTACCTGATCCGTAGAAACCGGACACCCAAACCCCTACATCATAGCCGCCGCTTCCGCTTATTCCAGTGTCAAGCTGGTCAAGCAGGTATTCAAATTGTCTCTCCAAGTTCTCGGTGGCTACGTATTCTATTATCTCCTGTTTTAACAGCTCTTCGTCCGTGGTGCTGTAGGTAATGACCTTTTCTATCCGCCGATCGATTTTCTTTGTTTTGCTGAATAGCTCTCTGATGGTCTCCATTTTTTCTTCCTCTTCATCCCCCTATGTGTATGGAACGGTAATTGCCGTCTTCAGGATAGATGCCTAAGAATTTTAAGCTGGATTTACCGGTCCTTACCCCGGGGTAAAGGATTACAGTAGGCACACTCACTTTGCCCAGTAATTTTTGCTCGATAGCGCCTACGCGCATGTAAGGGTGGAGAGCTTCGATATCCGTGATGAACAGAATGGACTGTGATTTCCCGTTAAGCTCCTGAATCTTTTCAAGAACCTTTTCTGTTACCACATCGTCATATAGCAGGGCCTCACGCAGTGTCGTGTTTATCGATTCAAAATCCAGGGGGTTCTCTTTTTCAGCTTCGAGCCAGACATCCCTCAAGGGGGCGTTTTTCAAGAATGCGTTTACAACCTCGGCCAAAGAAAGGGTATGAACGTCCCATCCTTCTTTCTTCAGCCGCGCTGTCCAGACCTTCATCTGCTGCTTTACCTTTATCATCTCTCCTGGCTGAAAGATGAGGTAATATATGGGGTCGTCTCCGGTGTTGTTCAGCCTGCGGGCATGCTTAATCTGGCACTTAAGCTCTTCAAAGCTCTCTTCGAGTGAAGGCATTAAGCAATTCCTCCATAGAACTGTATTTCCAGGATATCCTTAAAAGGTCACCTGAATCTTGCAGAATAAATACTCTATCTCCTGAAGCTTTTCTCAACTCACTGATAACTTCGCCTCTGTCACTGATACCGAACAGGGCCCAGTCCGAACTTTCAAGAATGCTGTTATCGCTGAAACCTGAGAAATGGATCTCATGGGCTAAAAACAACGTTGTAAAGGGAAGGATTGAAATGGACACTATTTGTCTCTTCTGTGTCGTGTCGGAGGCTATGAAGTTGAAGTCTCGCAGGCAGGTCAGCAATCTGGTTGAGATTTTTTTAATAACTTCATCCGACCATCTGCTTTCAATGTTTCCATTTAAAAATGCCTGATCCAGGAAGCGTCGCGCATCAGAGTTTTCAATATATTCGTGGTTGTTTCTAACCCTGTCCCAATATACGCTGACGATAAAATCATAGAGTATGGGATGTACTCTTGAGGTGTAAACCGCCAGTAGTTGCTTTATCTGATTTAGCGGCACGCCGGATTGAAGGAGTGCTTTTAAGTATAATGCAGGCTTACAACCGTTTACTAAATAGCGATGCGAAAACTCACTTACAATGTCCTTTGTCCTCCTGGCGGTTGCTTTGGAGACAGCGTTTCTTTCAATCGTCAGGTTAGCCAGTTTCCGGCCATCTATCTCCGGTTCCCACAGCTCGATAAGCGAGAGGGTTTCATCGATCAGACCCGAGCCCTTTATAAGTCCTGTGGTGTATGTTTTCTGCTCGAGAAATTTCATCTCGCTCACGATTGTCTGCTCTTATTTTTATTTTCACTGAAATAAGGAAAGGTTTTTTTGTTTTCCTGAAATGCATTGAGGTAGTGGCTGGCCAGCTCGCGTACTGAAAACTCGCTGATAATCTTAGGTGTAGTCCCGATCTGCACAGGTCCTTCCGGTGCATCAACGGTGCTTTCAATAAATTCCTTAAGTATTTCCAGGGAGTCTTCTTTGGCTTCTATTAGTTGTTTCGCCTTTTCATCCTTCATATCCCTAAGGATTGCATGAATTCGCTCCTCGATATTAAAGGGAAGCCGGAAGAGGTGATACACCATCCCTTTGCCGATGCGCTCATCGTGAAGCTTCTTAGCTGCTTCTGTAACTGAAGTTACGCCGGCCAGGAAAGCGGTTCTGGGGAAATTGAGCTTCAAATATTTTAAGCCGGCTTCGTCTAAGAAAGAGGTGTCCCACCAGTTGTACCGTTCTTTTTCGCCCAGGAAAGCGACTAAAGTGCGGATTTTGGTTATCTTTTCGATGATTTTGTAGTCGGTATGAAGCATTATTATCCTACCTGCTTTCAATCTGGCGCCAAATGCACCGTGCTATTTTCTTTGTAACATAATAGCATGAAATAACAAAATACAATATAGCTCAAACACCCCTGGATGATGAAAGGCTCAACTGGTATTTGAGGTATTTAAAAAAATTGGCCGGGGACCTGATTGATATAGCAGGGCTTTTCACCGCCAGCCTTCACATTACCCTCCCGTAGATCTTCTCCGGCGTGTAGATCTGCTCTAATCGCCAATTCCGCTTCATGGCGTTGGAAGTTCCGCCCACAAGCTCGTAGTCTATCGGCACATAGTACCCCCTTTCGATCACAGACCCATCCCAGGTCATGCCGCCTTCCATGTAGTAGTAGCCCAGCCGGCTGTGAAGTGAGTCGTTGATCTGGGTAACGATGTAGGGGATCTGACTTTCCCTGTACTGTTCCGGGGCGAAGATCGACTCAAGAACATCTGCCAGGCTTCCTCCCTGGAAAAGCCACTTGCCTCCCACAATAACAAACGCAACGAAGAATAGGCCCTGCAGGATGTGTAGGCGGTGTTCGGCGGCGGAGGTTGCAGTGGCGGTCAGGTCCGGTTGGACCTGCTGAACCGCCTTAACCGGGGATATTTTGTCAGCGGATTGGGAAGCATTCGGGATCACTGAAGCTGCTGAGGTTCGGGCAGGTTTCTGAGGAGAGGTCTGAAGGTCTGTCTGGGAGGATGGCCGGCTCTCATCAACTTCGTCCCAGGAATGGATGCAATCGGTGCGGAAGGTGCGCACCTCTTCGCGCAGGTGGCAGTAAGCCTTGCGGTAGGTGAAGCCGTTCCGGCCGTAGAAAGTGCGGATCGGTTCGATGATGCGGATCGAGTGCTCCCCTCAGCCGTTGGTGTAGGTGATTTTGACCTTGCTACCGGTTCGGGTGGATTGTTCTATGTTCCATGCCTGCGCTGCAGACATCGCGCGCTTCCTCCTCCACAGTGTATATAGCAGTAAGCATGCCAAACTGCATCATAAAAGGAGGAAGCAGAGAGTGCAGTTATGGGCGTTTCATGGTGGCTGTTGCTGCTTTATGCAGATAAATAGACATCAGGAAAGCAGTCTTTACAAGGGCCGGTGTAACTTTTGTTAAACCAGGTGGAACTTGAGTTATGTAGCCGCGTCACTTTGGAAATGCTTGAGGGCTCAATAGGGCGCCGGAGGTTAGGCCTCTGCAGCTTACCAGGGTGAAGAGGGCGAAATCCACAGCGAGCTCGACCCCCCGCAACAATCATGGTGGCGAGAGAATACGCCTAAATAATATTTTAATAACCATATTGGCACGGGATTTGCTCGTTCCTTATCGGACGAGTCATGCTCCTCTACCTGCATAAAGCGGCTTGTCTTTTCAAAACACACGCTTAGGAGCTATAATTGGCCCTGGCCAATTGAAAGTGGGCAATCCCTTAGTATTGGATCTCTAACCTATCAGGCCGAACAACGGATCGTGACAATGGTAACGTTTTAAAGTTGCTGGTTTAATTTGCTTCCTTTTTGGAGAATACCATCAAATCTGATTCATAATGAATTACTTTTACCCATCTATTACTGAAGTGTGGTTTTTTTATCTCATTCTTCATTTTAGTCAACTTCTTGATAAAGACTGCAAAATGCTTGTTGACGATTTTGCCCCTATTAGATAGGTCGTATTCTTCTTCGTATGTTTCACTAAATATGCCTTTAACTTTAGGATTTACAAAATCAATATATGCTAAGATCTTCTTAGAGTGACCAAAAAAGACACCGATAAGCCACTCAATGTTGAAATCATCGCTGGGTGATATATCATTGCTTTGTAAATATCTCTTTAGAGGAATATCAAAGATGATATCCCAACCGGGAATATCCACCAGGCGAGGATAAGGCAACCCTGAGCTTACAGGCGGATCGATGATGCTTTCAGGTGCGCCGATTTCTTCCGCTATTTTATTAAAAAAATCTTTCTGCTCCTTCTGCTCTTTCTGAGAAATTTCATGCCTGTTCGCCGTTTTATTTTTAGCTAATTTGTATATAACCCTTTCACCTATTTTATAGTTTTCAGGTATTTTTATCAGTTTAAGAAAGCTTTTTCCAAAGATATACTCAAGGTATTCTAAAAGGAGCATTTCCTGTTCTAGAAGGGACTCATCATTTTCATTCTCACTTTCTTCATTTATCTCTTCTGATTCAATCTCCCAATGTGGAATCCATGTTTCTACTGCCGAATCCGATTTGTTCTTTTTCTTTTTACGTCGGATGTACCAAAAAGCTATACCAAATATTACTGCAACGATAATTAATAGATATAATACCAGCACTTTAACCTCCCTTAAATAGCCCTCATTAAACTAAAAGTATCGAGTTAGGCTTAGAAAGCAAAATTTTGTTTCTACAATTTAAATTACGCAATTTTTATGCCAAAAAGAAATTTTATCCCATATGTTAGATTCCGTACGCCTGTAATAGTAAAATCTGTATAGGTTGAGAGCCTCACCGGAAATTTTCTCCAAGCTTAGAAGAACGGTTGCTCGGGTGACTGAGAACCTGCCGAAAAGCAAGTATGAGCTTTCCGTACTTTTAGATCCCGGCACCCCGCAGATGCAGACAATCTGGTTTCTTCTAGCCAAATCCGGTACCCTGCATGCTCATCTGCTCCAGGGTATTCCTGCCCGTTTTGCCGGCGGATCCTATAAGGTCAAGGAGGTTAATCTACAGAGCGAAGTCCTTCCGGAGGTGACTCTTCCCATGGCAGAGCAGAGCCCTGCAGCCGGTGTAAAAGAAAGAGCGGAGCCGGAGCTTCCTGCAAAGTGGTTCTCCTTGAAGCAGGGTGGGAAGATCATAGGGGAGGACCCCAATTCCTCAGTATTATGGATAAGGCTCGGAAGGTGGCTTCCTACGACATCTCCGTGCTGATCACCGGGGATACGGGCACGGGTAAGGGTCTTGTGGCTCGCTTCATAATACTAACGGTAAGAATAATAATAAGTGATTAAGAATCAATTAATACTCTATTCCACTTCTTATTATCTCTGCAAGAAATGCCCTGCTATCACACTTTTTATATTCCTCGTCTGTAAAGCCAAGTGGTTCGATATTGATATCAATAGATTGAGCAATTTTTAGAAGAAATTGAGTTAATTCAATTCTATCTATGTTTCTGAAATCATCACAAATGACTGCCAAATCTATATCACTATCATTCCGTGCATTGCCTTTTGCATATGATCCAAATAATATTACCTTGCTAATATTATATTTCTTTTTAAGGGCACTTTTTAATTCGATTATTTTTTTATTTAGTGAGCCATTTTTTTTAACCACTTAATTACATCTCCTATTTGTTTAAATTATGTGTGTATGGCGGAGTCAGATTTTTCTTTGTACAAAAAACTGCTTTTAACATTTTTTCAATGCTCTGTTGACACGTAAAGACAACATAAAGATATCTATGCTTTTTAAGCATAGCTTTTGCCGTAATGTAATCATAATCTGACAAATCGTTCCAATTTCTGGTTATTTTATCCATTGTCTTAAATATATCTCCAGTCTCTACTACTTTTATAGATTATAAAATACTAACATTGTTTTTTCTATAACTCTATGTGTCTTTTGTTACTGAATGAGTTGCGGGACAGCTACATGTTAAGCTTATTCTGGTCTTCCGAGATCATATGTGGTATAAAAGAGATAAGATCAGGAGGTATTATGAAAAATAAAATCACAGTTATTTTGATTCTTTCCCTCTTGCATCTGCCGTTGTGGGGGGATTTTTTTACCCGGGCAATTGCTGAGGACCTAAAAAACGAGGAACTGGGGATTCAAAGTATTGCGGTCAGTTCAGTGACCATGATCTCCGGCGAAGAGAATGAGATATGCCGGCTCTATACAGAACGTCTTACAGCCGATCTGGTACAGCACACCGCCTACATGATTGTGGATCGAAGGAATGTTGAGCGCGTGCTGTCGGAAATGGAGCTTTCCTTAAGCGATATGAGCTCAAAGGACAATGATTTAGAGCTGGGGCGTATACTCAATGCAGAGGGGCTTATTTGCCTGACAATCGCTGAGCTTGAGGAGGGAACTGAAATTATAGCCAGTTTGACTGAAGTTCAAACCGCTAAAATTTTATACTCCCGGAGCTTCAGGGACTTTTCCTGTGATCCCAGTACCCATTCCGTTGATCGGGATATAGAAAAAAATCTGCGCGGTATTGAATTCGGTGAGAAGGATTTCATCGAGCCGAAGCCGGAAGGCACTCAAAAGAGCACTGCAATTCTACATCCATCTGATGAGGAGCTAAGGCATAAGATAAGCCTTGCCTACCGGAAAGAGCATGCCCTGGAGCTCTCTAACAATAATAAGCTGCTTGCCCTGCGGGAAAGGCATCCCATACTGTTTCGAGCCTGGGTCGCCGCCTATAGGAGATTGGCGTATATAAGCCGCGATAAGGAAATGCTTATCCTCTTTGTATTCTCCAGCCAGAAGATTACAGATTATCTCAAAAAGAAATATCCTCTACGCACCCGGCAGCTCTATAATCGATATCTGGAGATTAAAAAGCGCAGCCCCCGTAAGGAGAAAGCTGTTGTGCTCTACCTGACTCGGTTCCGATCAATCATCAGGGTGGATAAAAATCTGCACAGGTATATGATAAGGATGGCGGAATACTCTATTCAAAGAATGGCTATCAGATAAGACCACATGCGGATAAATGCTCCAAAATTACTTCTACATCTTCCGCCCTCTTAATAGTATCTTGAACAGTCTCACAACAGGTAAGATTGATTGAATCCAAGTGCTGAGCTATCTTTTGCAGATAGGCGGCAAGGTCTTTGGCCTTTGCAAAGTCATCCGTGCGGTTTAATCGATGCTTTAAAAACCACGCTCATCTGGAAAGGAGAACCACCATTGATCGAGCAGCCAGGGTGTAGCGGTTCTGCGGTTGCAAAACGGCCTCGCATCCCTCCTTGCTGATGTCATTGGGGCTTTCCAGAGCCGTGTCGATAGCCCGGTGCCATTTCCTGCCTTTAGGAGAATCACAGATCGAAAAATTGGCATTCTGACCCGAGGCATTTAACATGATAAAGAAATCGTTATCGTCCCGGTCAGCGGCAATCTCCGCCTTGCTTCCGTCGATACGAAGAGCCAGGGTGTGGCAGTGTCTGCCCCAGTTCGGAGCGCACCCATCAACACCGTACCAGGTTATGTCCGGGATAGTATTGTGATTTGAGTCTTTTCCACTGTAGAACTCAGGTCTGTGAAAGGCAGGGTGTCTCTGCCTGAAAGCGATGAGCTCTTTACAAAATAGATAGATATCCCCGTGCTTCTCCTTCAAATCCCAGTTGTACCAGGATATTTCATTATTCTGGCAGTAGGCGTTGTTGTTTCCTTTCTGGGTTCTTCTAAATTCATCTCCTCCCAGGAGCATGGGGGTACCCAGCGATAGAATCAGGGTGGCCAGGAAATTCTTGACCTGCCGGTTCCTTACAGCGAGAACTGCCGGATCATCGGTATCGCCTTCTACTCCGTAATTGCAGCTCAGATTCTCATCGGTACCATCCTGATTATTCTCGCCGTTCGCTTTGTTATGCTTTCTGTTATAGGAGTTCAAATCGTTAAGAGTGAACCCGTCGTGGGAAGTGATGAAATTCACACTGTGAAAGGGTTTCCTTCCGTCTCGGAGGTAGAGATCCGAGCTTCCTGTAATTCGGGTAGCAAGGTTCGCTACTGTTCCTGGGTCGCCTCTCCAGAATCGTCGCACATCATTTCGATAGTGATCATTCCACTCCGCCCACCTGCCACCGGGAAACTCTCCTACCTGATAGGCGCCTGCTGCATCCCAGGCCTCGGCAATGATCTTTGTATTCCGGAGAATCGGATCTTCTGCGATCCGCTCCAGGATCGGAGGATTTTCCATGATGTTTCCCTGCCGGTCCCTGCTCAATACCGACCCAAGGTCAAAACGGAATCCGTCCACATGCATCTCTACCACCCAATAATGCAGGCAGTCCAGAATAAAGGTTCTCACGGTTGGGTGGTTGCAGTTAAAAGTATTTCCACACCCTGTAAAATTTCTATAATACCGGGGGTCATCATCAAGAATGTAGTAAATGGAATTGTCCCAACCCTTGAAGCAGAAGGTTGATCCGGTTTCATCCCCCTCGGCAGTGTGGTTAAAGACAACGTCCAATATTACCTCAATGCCTGCCTTGTGAAGTTCCCTTACCATCTCCTTAAACTCTTTCACCTGCCGGCCAATAGAGCCAGAGCTGCTGTAGCTGGCCTTGGGTGCAAAAAAAGCTACGGTGTTGTATCCCCAGTAGTTACGAAGTCGCTCTCCGCTCAGAGGATTGTAGTTTTTTTTCTCCAATTCGCTGAATTCCTGGATCGGCAAGAGCTCGAGACTCGTAATGCCAAGCTCCTTAAAGTAGGGTATAGTTTCAATCACGCCTCTGTATGTGCCTGGATGTTTGACCTTTGAGCTTTGATGGACGGTCAGCCCGCGCAAATGAGTCTCGTAAATAATACTGAATCTGAGGGGGTAGTTAAGAGGCTTATCATCCTGCCAGTCAAAATCGTTGTTTATGACAATGCATTTCGGCATGGCTGATGCATCTGGGATTCTAGCGGAAGGCGATTCCTCATGCAGCTCAGAAAGCTCCCAGTTGATGTGCCCGGCGATGGCTTTGGCATAGGGATCGAGAAGCAGCCTGTTGGCGTTGAACCGGTGACCCTTCTCAGGCTTATAAGGACCAAATGCACGGTAAAGGTAGTAGGCCCCTGTCCCTATCCCATTCGCCTGCACGTGCCATACATCTCCTGTTCGGTTCTGCTGAGGATCCAGATCTATCACATGGGAAGGATGAGCGTCACCGGGTTGGTCATACAGCAGGAGTGAAACACCGGTGGCATGCCTGCTGAAAACAGAAAACCGTGTGCCTTCTGAGTTCAGCGTTGCGCCATAGGGAAGAGGCTTGCCACACGAATTAACAATTTCCAGGCTACTCATGTCACTTTACAGTTACTTCTAGCGTTGGTATATTCGTGGCGGATACAGTACCGGTACGAACCGGGTTAGTCAAGGGTATAACAATTGTATAAGATAACGTCAGAAAGTATGCTCTATACCTTCCTGCCTTGAGCCGCTTTCCCTCCGGGAAAACTTGCGGCATTATCTAGAAGATTCTCAAGGACCTGAAGCAGTCTCTCCGGCAACACCAAAACCTTAAAGGGAAAGGGGTATCCCTCCCGCATGGGCGAAAAAGATTGAACGTTGATAAGGGGCATCCGATGTGAGTACGGCCTGCTTTACAGGAGATGCCCCGTGATCTTACACAGGTTCCAATTTTGCCAGGAAGTGCCTCAGGACACCTGGCGCCCATTTGATCTTAAGGCCCTTCACACTCTCCCGCCGGTCCCAGACCCTCTTCAGTCCGTCTGCGATCACATCCATATGGCGATTGGTATAGACCCTCCTGGGGATCGTGAGCCGAAATAGCTCAAGTTTAGGATAGTGAATTTCCCCTCCCTCTTCATCCTCCTCCATAAAGCACAGGGCACCCAGACCGACACCCCGCACCCCGCATTCCCGGTACAGCTCAACCGCAAGGACTTCCGCAGGGAACTGGCTCTGGGAGATATGGGGGAAGAAGGCAGCGGCATCGACAAACACTGCATGGCCTCCGATGGGCAGCACAGTGGGTATACCGTACTCGTTGATTCGCTGTCCAAGATATTCAACCTGCTGCACCCGGTTGGCAATGTACTCATCGTCAATCATCTCATACAAACCCCTGGCCAGGGCCTCCTCATCCCTCCCGGACATACCGCCGTAGGTGATAAATCCTTCCTTCAGAATAAGGAGGGGGATGATTCTATCGTAAAGCTCTTTGTCCCTCAGGGCGATCATCCCTCCCATATTGACTAAGGCGTCCTTCTTGCAGCTGAAGGTGCAGCCTTCAGCATAGCTGAGCTCCTCCTGGACGATTTCCGCAATCGTTTTTTCCCGGTAGCCCTCTTCCCGCTGCTGGATGAAATAAGCATTTTCCACGCAGCGAGCCGCATCGAAGAAAAGGGGGATCCCATGCTGATCCGCCAGCATCTTCACTTCCCGCATATTGGCTATGGAAACCGGCTGGCCGCCGCCTGTGTTGTTGGTGATGGTGATCATGATAAAGGGGATCTTATCGGCTCCCTTCTCCCTGAGCACGCCCTTTAGTTTGTCCAGGTCGATGTTCCCCTTAAAGGGAAGGACCTCCTTCGACTCATAGGCTGAATCGTAGACGCATTCGATATAGGTTCCTCCGCCCGCTTTGATGTTTGCCCCGGTGGTATCGAAGGGCATGTTGAAGGGGACAAAGCTTCCCTCCTTCATCAGTGTTTGAAAGAGAAAGCTCTCAGCCGGCCGGCCTTGATGGGTGGGAATCACGTATTCAAAACCCAGCACATTCTTGACCGCCTGACGGAGATGGTCGAAGCTCCTGCCGCCGGCATAGCTTTCATCCCCAAGCATGATCCCCGCCCACTGGTTGTCACTCATAGCCGATGTCCCGCTGTCGGTTAACAGGTCGATGTAGATGTCATCCCTTTTGAGCGTGAAGAGATTATAATCTCCCTCTATGATCTTTTTCTCCCTGTACTCTCGAGGAGGCAGCTTGATGGGCTCAACAACCTTGATCTTGAACGGTTCTGCCTGCAGCGGCTCTCTACTCATCATCTCACTCCTTGTTGTAAAGCTTTTTCACTCTCAACATGATTCAAACCCAAAGGATCTAAGTGTGTAATGGGCCCTTTAATCGTTTGAAAAGCTGGAGCCTTAACTATACACTGGATCGGTAACAGGTAAAAGAAGAGGAGATGTCGATAAAGCTTTGGTTGTGGGATAAATAGTTCAGATATTCACAGTAACCGGATATTTATATTTTAACCACTTTTCCACTGCGCAGACAGCGCGTGCATACTTTCAGGGTTGTTTTGGTTTTCCCAACAAGGGCGCGTACCTTGATCAGGTTGGGTTTCCAGGTTCTCCTGGTTTTATTATGTGCGTGACTGACGTTGTTTCCAGCAGTCGTTTTCTTTCCACATATATCGCACTTCCGTGACATTTCTTTCCTGCCTTTTATTGATTTCTGAGATCAGAACTATATCAGATCTTTAACTTTATGTAAAGCAGAGGAGACAAAAACAAAATCTAATTTTTTTATTGACTTTTGACTATATTATCGATTATAATTAAAATAAGATAGTATCTTTCAGACGCCTATATGATAATGCCCGATTTGTCCGAAACGGCACATTAAAATGTTTTATGCTCTTTCCAGAATGGACCAGCCAACTCACAACAATTCAGGTTAACCGCGGCGTCTCAAAGATACTGCTTTATTTATTAAACGTTTTAAGGAGGCAAGATTATGGACAAAATCAAAAAGGTCTTTTGGGTAGTGCTCGTACTCACCTTGCTTTTTGCCCTTCACATTGTGTGGGCGGGCGGAAAGCAAGAAGAAGTAGTAGAAGCCAGGGTCATTAAAATCGGCTACACAGCACCATTTACCGGTGGAGCCGCCGAGTTCGGAACAAACGGCTGGAGAGGCGTTCAACTGGCGCTGGAGGATATTGAGAAGGCCGGGATCACCATAAACGGTGAACCGCACAAGATCAAGATCATACGG
>JAUWZD010000141.1 GCA_030615505.1 Spirochaetales bacterium
GAATTGCGATAATTATGTTAAATGGTATTGAAAAAATTTACAGCTTATATTTCTCATTTTACCTATTATTCAAATTCGCAATAATAAGGAATTCTTCGGTAATTAGATCGGGTTGACATAAAAAATAATCTATTGTAGAGTTTTGAAAAATTAAAGTACTTAAGGAGGTACGAAGATGAAACTACTGTATTTTCTTGTGTCTCTACTGATCTTGCCGGCTTTACTTTTTGCCGGTGGTCAGAAAGAGGTGGAAAAAGTTGAACCCGGGATAGATCTGGTAACTATCAATGCCCGCTGCCGGGCCAAACCACCCATGGAGGACTGGCGCGGCAACAACATTCTCAAGGCCGTGCCCGAGGTCAACGCTCTGCTTGAGGCAAAAGGCGATAACCGCCGGGTCCAGGCGGAGGTTGTGCAGGATAACCTGGACTGGGGCGACCTTGTCATGGAGTTCGTTCTGGCTACGGACGCCGGAGAGGCGCCCGACATATGGCTCACAGGCCATGAGTTTATCGGCGCCCAGGCCGAAGGGGGACGCATCATACCCCTGGATGACATGATCGGCGATTACCCCGAGTTCGCCAACCTCATTGACAATCTGTGGGACTGCGTCAAGTTCAAGGGCAAGATCTGGGGTATCCCCCAGGACGCCGAGGCCCGCCCGCTCTACTGGAACAAACCCCTGCTGAAGAAGCTGGGCTGGACAGAAAGAGAAATCGAAGCCCTGCCTGAAAAGATCAGGAAGGGTGAGTTCACCCTCTACGACATGCTGGATACGGCAAAAGAGGCCGTGGATAGGGGAATCGTTGATAAGGGTAGGGGCTTCTGGCACCGCCCGAAGAACGGCCCCGACTTCACCGCCTTCTACTACGCCTTCGGAGGAGAGACCATTGATTCTGCAACCGGAAAGATGGTCTTCGACAGAGAAGCGTTTAAGAAGTACTACCAGTTCTTCTGGGATGCCTCTCAAGTCTACAATGTAACGCAGGTCCTGGGCGTGGGTTGGGGTGATACCTGGCATCCCGATGTATCCGGAGGCAAGGTCCTCTTCTTCCTGGGCGGAACCTGGCAATGGGCCGAATGGGCGGAGCAATACGTAAAAGACCTGGGCGGAGAGGCTCACCTTTTCGAGAACTTCGGCTTCGGGTTGGTCCCGGCTGCGGAGAAGGGCGGCAGGCCTAACACCCTGACCCATCCCCTGGCCTATCTCATTAGCTCCCAGTCAAAGCACCCGGATATTGCCCTGGCCCTTTTGGCCAAAATCACCACGGATGAGGCCAATACCCGCCATGCCATAAACAGCACCCACCTGGGCATCCTAAAGACACAGGCGGATTACGAGCCCTATAAGAAATCCCGTCTCTTAAGCGAGACGCTATACATGCTGGACTATACCACCTATCTGCCCAACAACCCTAACTGGGGCCCTTGGTCCACAGTTACATACGAAGCCCTAGCTGCAGTGGAGGCAGGCGATCTCACCCCGGAAGAGGCTCTGGCTTTCGCCGAGGACGGAGTTAAGCGTGAGCTGGGTGATAAAGTAATCATTAGATGAGGATTGATAACAATCTGGAGGGGGAGAAAACTCCCTCCCTCTCCATTCCTCAAGCGAGGGAGATCTCCTCCGCAAGGGCTCCTTTTAAGGGGAACCTGACGGCATTCGGCTTCATGGCCCCCACCGTGCTTGTGGTGACCCTATTCTTCTTCCTGCCCGTGGTTATGATATTATTCTTGAGCCTCACCGGGCTGGATATGACGAATTTCGGAAAGCTCAAATGGTGGCTGCCGGCGAACTGGGATCTTGCGAACTATTTAAAGATCTTTACCAATAAGTTCTTCCCCAAGATCCTGGGCAACACGATCATTTACACAGGCTTAACACTGTGCCTCTTCAACGTTGGAATGGGCCTTGTCCTCGCCCTGCTGACAACCAATATCGACCGGCGGGCAGGTTTCTTTTTCAGGATGATATGGCTCCTGCCGCGCATCACACCTGTGGTCGTCTATATCATCATGTGGAAAGCCCTGGCCGGACCCGATCCCATGGGGATCATAAATCACTATATCCTCGTCCCCCTGGGGCTCAGTGATGGTGAACTTCTGATAAACATCTACCCATGGGTTTTCGTCATCCTGACCAACGGCTTTATCGGCGCTTCCTTCGGCATGATCATCTTCACCTCGGCCATCGAGTCCATACCCAAGGATTACACGATGGCCTCTAAAGTGGATGGGGCCTCTACCTGGCAGAACATCCGCTACATTGTCATCCCTATGATTCGTTGGCCCCTCCTCTTCGTTACCACCTATCAGACCCTATCCCTGCTGACCTCTTTTGAGTATATCCTGCTCCTCACCGAGGGAGGTCCAAGATTATACCAGACCGAGGTCTGGGCTTTAATGGCCTACCACAAAGCCCTGACCAGCTATTTCGGCAATACCCAGTGGGGATACGGCTCGGCCTGGGCCGTGATCCTGGTGATCATCGGGGTGGTTATGGCCATCGTCTACCTGCGTATATTCCGCTTCCGCGAGTTGGTCCAGGAGCCGAGGATCGAGACGCTGTAGCAGGAAAAAACTCATGAATTGGAAGTATCGAATCGAAAAGGCGATCATCTACATCCTGCTTATCCTCTCCGTTTCCCCAATTACCCTAGGATATCTATGGCTGCTCATCAGTTCCTTCTCCAGGAAAACGGAGGGCTTGAGGTCGCTGGGATGGACTTTGGGTAACTGGAGCTTCTTATCGGCGCCGCCTTTCGGCCGCAACTATGCCAGTATCTGGTTGGTGACATTAAACACCCTACTGGTTGCCCTGACCATGACCGCTATCGTTGTCCTGGTTTCGTCCCTGGCAGGCTATGCCCTGTCGCGGATGAAGTTTACAGGGCGCAAGACCTTCCTCTCTCTGACCTTGATTCTCCACGCCTTCCCCAGTGTTACCCTGCTCATCCCCATCTACTTCGTGCTCCGCTGGATCTCGAAGATCCCTCTCGTCGGCAGAGGTATGCCCCTAATCGGCGGATTCGGGTTCAACACCATTGGAGGGGTGGCCCTGGTCATGGTCGCATTTCAGCTGCCGTTCGGTATATGGATTATGAAGGGTTTCTTCGACAACATCTCCTGGGACATGGAACGCTCCGCCCTGATCGACGGCGCCTCACGCTTCCAGGTCTGGCGGCAGATCATGATGCCCAACATTAAGCCGGGTATGGCCTCCCTGGCCATCTTCGCCTTTATCTACGGCTGGAACGCTTACCTGATCCCTTTCACCTTCACAATCGGGCGGGCCGGAAAGACAGCCGTGCTCTCAGTCTACCTGCAAAACTTCCAGGGCGACACGGTGATGACCAACTGGAACATGGTGACGGCCGTAGGGCTATTCCAGCTTATCCCGGTGATGCTCTTCTTTATCTTCACGCAGAAGTACCTTCTAAATATCTATGGCGGCGGAGCGAAGGGGGGCGCATAGTTCTTGAATGGAAGTTGAGGAGTCAAAGGCAGGATAGAAATGAAAATTGAACTGAAAAATCTTACGAAGAAGTTCGGCGCTGTAACCGCTATAAGCAGGATAAATCTTGATATCAAGGACGGGGAGTTTGTCGCTTTCTTAGGGCCTTCAGGATGCGGAAAGACAACAACCCTTCTCATGGTAGCAGGAATCTATAAACCAACTGAAGGTGATATCATCTTCGATGAAACAAGGGTGAACAATTTTCCACCCAAAGACAGGGATATCGGCATGGTTTTCCAGAGCTATGCTCTCTATCCTCACATGACCGTTTTTCAAAACCTTACCTATCCTCTGCTGCTCAAAAAGAGGCCCAAAAAAGAAATGAAGCGCGAAGCTCACTATGTATCCGATATGATGGGAATTGAGGAATTATTAAACAGAAAGCCCGGACAGCTTTCAGGGGGACAGCAGCAGAGGGTTGCCCTTGGGAGAGCGCTGATTAAAAAGCCCAAGCTCCTTCTCTTTGACGAACCACTTTCCAACCTTGATGCTCGCCTTAGAATCTCGATGAGAGGGGAAATAAAGAAGCTCCAGAAGGACCTGGGGATTACCAGTATCTACGTTACCCACGATCAGATTGAAGCTCTTACCATGGCAGACAGGATAGCGGTAATAAAGGAGGGTGTACTCCAGGCCTATACTGACCCTGAAGATCTCCATGACAGGCCGAAGACCCTGTTTATAGCTGAGTTCATAGGGAACCCCCCGATGAACCTATTTGATGTAGAAATCCAAAGCGAGGGGGGTAAGCTCGTTGCAAATCTTGGAGATGGGGTAAAGTTTGTAATTCTTGATTCAAGAAAACCTAAAAAAACTGTAAAGGGTAGAGTGAGGATGGGTATAAGACCGCAGGATATACACATCGATTCCAAAGAAGGATTCGACACCAGGGTTTTTCTTGTTGAGCCCATGGGCAGAGACGATCTTGTTGTATGCAAGGCAGGAAATGTTGATGTTCATTTTCTGGTTGATCCGATTATGAGGCTGAAGATGGAGGACAGCATAAAACTGAGATTTGACATGAAAAAATCCCAATTTTTCGATACAGAAACTGAGCTTTCACTCCTCTGGGCATGATTTAACTGAATGATGAGGGCTTCTTCATTCTGTGCTTTGGTGCTCTTATCCATGATTTTGGGATGCTCAACCGTCGCCGAACTGGGCGCTCCTATGAGAACAGTACAGTTTTATGAGTCCCTGGCCAGGCATTATGCACCGATCATCCATCAGGGGGCTGTCTCAGAACAGGACTATATTACTGTTCTTGATTTCGATGGTGATTGGATCGGCAACAACAACTGGGAAAACATGCCGTATTTCGAACTTCGTGCCTACGTCTATTACACGGTCATCGAGTCGAAAACCCACTGGTTTCTTTTCTATTCCCTGTTCCATCCAAGAGATTATACTTACGAGGATTGCGCCATCAGCGGCGGCTGTCACGAAAATGATCTGGAATCTATTCAACTAACGGTGGAAAAGGATGGTACGCCCTTTGGCCAGCTAAAGGTACTTGAAACACTTGCCCACGGGTCCATATACCTTTACACCTTAGACGATACAGCAGGCAGCAACTTTCTAAAAATCAGGGGAACAGTTGAACTGGATGAAGATCACCCCGTTGTCTACGTGGAGGCCCTTGGCCACGGCATTTACGGTTATAAGTTGATTTCCCGTATCCATCTGTACCTGGGGGGTGTAGTGACCTACCGGGTCGGTGAGCAGGCTGAGGTTCCAGAAAGCACGAAGGACGAAAATGTCTTGTACGAACTGGTCCCCATCTACGAGACGCTCTGGCAGCGCCGAGCGGAGATGGGTGACGGGGAGTCATTCGATAAGCCCTTCGAATACCGAGGGCGGATACTACCGAAGTCAATCGATGGGGAGAATTTTGGCCATGACAGTGCAAATACACCATGGGGATACAATCAGGCCACAGGGAGCTTTCTTTCTCGGGGCGATTGGTTTCTAGACCCTGCCAAGGCGCTGTCTTATCATGCCACTTTCAGCGGCGATTTCTCCCAGGAGTATGTATACAACCCCTACCTGGCCGATTTAGGTCTGATGGGCGAATAAGCTAACTGCCGGCGCGATTCTGCCAATAACATTGCTAGCAAGGTTAGTTTAAGTCTCATTTGCCGAGGAATGAGGATAAACTCAAGAAATTAGACGAGTTCGTGGGGATTTTCCCCATCATTCCTGTCACACTCGAGATTGCGAAGTCTGGCGGTCTTTACAAACGGGATTTATTTAAGATTCACAGCATTGGCTTGGCTGATGCATTGATAGCCGCCACCGCAGTAGCCCATAAACTTGAGTTGGAAACCTTCAATTACTTTACCAGTACTTTTCAATGTCCATTTTGTGTAATGCCCTAAATAAGCAATTTCAGCAGAAAAGCTATGGTTTTTTCCAATAAATAGTGGAAATAAAAAAGGAAAATCATCTATTATCAAGCAAATACTCGATTAATTTACCCAGTTGAACACTGGCTGCGCAGCATACCTTATCGGCTGCACCATAGATGACTATAAGTTCATCATTAATAATAAAATTACCTTCTGGAAATACAACATCCGGTACATCTCCAAACCTCTCAAATTCTTCCTTTGGTTCTAAGATTGGCTCAGGTGTGCGTGCTATTGCCTTCCAAGGCTCATCTATGTCGAGAAGGGCTGCTCCTGCTCTATATACATTATTTTCATCAACTCCGTGATAAAGCAGTAACCAGCCTGCCTCGGTCTTTATTGGCGGCGGTCCGGCGCCTATCTTTTTAGATTCCCAATCTCTCTCTGTTGCCATCATGAGTTTATGGTCATATAGGTATTTACCTTCCTCATTATAATTGGCAAACCAGATACCTGGAGCTTCAGTACCATAGGTTGGCCCAATCCAGCTATCCGGCCTATGAATTACTGAATAACTTCCATTAATTTTTTCCGGGAAAAAAAGTGTATCTCTGTCTCCAACTCCGAAGGGGGTAATGACTCCCTGTCTTTTTAGATTAAAGAGACTGTTTCCTCTTGCAAGAGCAGTATATGCATAAGATAGCTCTGGCTTAGGTATACCAAGCCGTATTCTTATGGCTCCTGGACAAAATGGGGTCGGACTGACAACGTATGTTAAAAAAAATTCACTTTCTATTTCACAAATTCTCGGGTCTTCAATTGTAAACTCCCAGACTTTTAAGTCCGGCCTTAAAATAGGCGTTTCGGATCTTTCTATTAAATTTAAATCTTTATCAAAAGCGGCATAACCGAGGCTTGCGGCATATTTTATATAATCTCCACACGCTCGATACAATACATGTATTTTCCCATTTTTATATATGGCAGCCGGATTAAAAGTCGCACAAGCTTCCCAGTCATCTCTTATTGGTTTTATAATTGGATTTTTTTTATAACGTATTAATTTCACTTCTACCGTCTCTACTCTGACTAAAATTTATCTCTTTTTTATTTATTTCAGCCACACCTATTACCGTATCTGCACCACCATAATATATTAATATACTATCCCCAATTTCCGCATGACCGCATGAAAATACTACATCTGGTACGCAACCATTTATTTCCCAGTCAAGTTCTGGTTTAAGAGCAGGTTTTTTTTGTCTTGCAAGTACTTTAGATGGATCATTAAGATCAAGCAGTGCAGCGCCAAGACTATAAACATTTTTCTTGCTTACTCCATGGTAAATCAAAAGCCAACCATGTGATGTTTTGATCGGCGGCCCAGCAATGCCTAATTTTTTGTTCTCCCAGTTTGAACCCCGGATAGGTCTCATAATTATTTTATGATCATACCAGGTCTTAAGATCATCTGAAAAGGCTATCCAGATATCAGGCTCTCTTCTGTGAAGCATTAAATACTTACCATTAATCATTTCCGGGAACAAAGAAGCATCTTTATTTTTTTCATCCAATACAATTCCTTCTCTTTTCCAGTCTATAAAGTTTTTGGAAGTAGCTAAACATATTTTTAAATCTTTTCCACTGTAACCTGTATACATCATATAGAAGGTACCATCTATCTTTACTATTCTTGGATCTTCAGGGCCCCTTGCCTCCTGTGGAACATTATTTGATAATATCGGATCTTTCATCCTGTTAAAATTAATGCCGTCCTTACTTATAGCATATCCAAGCCGGTTTATGAAATCGCCCTCTTTTCCATTTGATGCTATGTCAGTGGCCCTGTAAATCATATGCACCAGTCCATTCTCATATATTACAGCGCAATTAAATACAGCGCCTGCCTCCCAGGAGTTCTCTTTTTCAGGTAATAGAATCGGTTTGTCTGAAACTCTTTTTAATTTTATCAAGATGCCTCTCCTTCTTATATATTTTTACGGGTTTAAAAATTTAGACACCGGTATACACGAATACTCCGTGCCGTTCCGCGGTAAAATATTATAGCGCGCCGCAAGACGTACATCTTTAACGGGGTTAACTGTTAAATTGCGATATCTTGATATTCAACCTTTCAATCCGGTCATCGTTATTCCACTGGTAAAGGATTTTCTGAAAATTAAAAATAGGACAATTATTGGAAATGTGAGGATTATTGCTCCTGCCATCTGTTCACCGATTAACTCGCCATAGCTTTTCATATATCCAGCCAGTACTGTAGTAAGGGGCATAAATGCGTTATTCTTGTTTAAGATAATATACCATAGATACTCATCCCATCTCCCCATGAATATAAACATTCCTACAATAGTTATTATGGGTTTAGAAAGAGGGAATATTATCCTGAAAATAATAAGTAATTCTCCTCCACCATCAATCTTTACACTTTCAATAAGGGAGTTCGGAATTCCCTTAAAAAATTGGTGGAAGAGGAATACAGCCCAGGCACTCTGAATAAAGGGGAGAATCATTGCCTGGTAGGTATCAATCATCCGTAATGTTCTGATAACCAGGAATACCGGTATCAGAAACAGAATATTTGGGAATAGCATCTGGAGAATCACGAAGTTTGATAAGAACTTCCTTCCTATAAACTTATGCTTTGCAAGGGCGTACCCGGCGAATGCAGAAATAACAATTACAATTATGGTTACCATTGCTGAAATAAATAATGAATTGAAAAGGGCTCTGTCAAATGGTGTTCTTCCAATTTCCTTTGCAGTAATAAAGATGAATTTATAATGCTCCAGGGTCAGGACTTCAGTTGGCCAGATTCCGGACCCCGTTATGTCTGTTGTCTGCTTGAAAGAGGCCACTGTAACCCAAATATATGGATATAACCAGAATATCGATGAAAACAGCAAAATAATTAAAAAAGTATAGCGGAATATATTCTTAGGCTTTTTACCTGTTTCAATCATAATTCCACCTCTTTCTCCACAAATTTGCGGACTAAAAATACCAGTCCAAAGGAGATGGCTGCAGTTATGATAGCAATTGCACCTCCCTTGCCTGCCTTGAAAACCTCAAAGGTGGTTTTATATATCCAGAAAACCAGGGTATTGGTTGAAAGAAAGGGGCCTCCCTCTGTAATAAGAAATGGCTCAGTAAATATATTAATGCTTAGCCCGATTGCAAAAACCAATATAACAACAAAGGAAGAATTTAAAAGTGGAATGGTTATCCTGAAAAAAGTCTTTGTCTCAGTTGCCCCATCAATCTTTGCTGCATCATAAATTGATTGAGGAATTGCCTGTAATCCTGCATAGAATATCAGGGTGTAGTAGCCCATTATCTTCC
>JAUWZD010000067.1 GCA_030615505.1 Spirochaetales bacterium
CCGCCGGTGGAGCGGTAAAATATCTGCCCGGCAGCTGCAAAATAATTGCCACCACCTTTAGCCACTTGCTGCACGGTTATTTCATTGTCCAATCCGTAATCGATGATTTCCTCTTCTTTTTCCAGGGTGTAAAAAATCGGATCAAGCAGCTTGTCACTACAGGAAATAATCAGTGTCAGGGTACCTATCAGAATTATCAATCCTGCCTTAGTAATAAAATTTTCCTTCATTCCCTCTCCCTATTAAAAATTATATCGAGCTATTAGAGTAATTTCCAGAAAATTTCCCATACGCCCCTTTTCCGGGTCATCTTTCCAGGGCTGGAGGACCCACCAGTACACGAAGTTCAGACCAAATGCCCAGGAGGCTGTAGCTTTCCAGAGTGAAGAAAAGCCCGGCTTAAGAATAAAATTAATATGTGCCTGGCTCTCATATTTCAATATATTCATACCGGCTGCAAAAAAAACTGGAAATTCAAAGGGATAAATATGGAATACATATGATCCTTTAACAGTGATTGGGAGCATCCACAGGTAATTTTTACGGATACTTCTGCTGAAAATTCCGCCCACTTCAACGCCTAAAAGCCAGTGATTGCTCAGATATGCTCCCCATTGAAGTGATGCGCAGCCTCCTAAAGAAAGATTGGTTTCACCAATCACTTCTCCTGAAAAAGATTGGAAGAAAAGGGGAATGAAGAGGCCGGCGCTTATGCTTATGGTCTGCTGGCCTAAGGAATACACAATTTCTTTTTTGGTGGACTCGTCCTGGGCTGTGATAAGTTTGGCAGGGATGAGCATAAATGCAATAAGCAGCACCCACATTGTAATCTTTAATTTCTGCAATTCAAGCTCCTTATGGTTGTCTATGTTCATAGAGTCTAACACTGGCTTGTTTTTTTATCAAGATATATACTTCTTACTCCTTGCTTACATTTTTTGAAATTTGATATATAGAAATTTAAAATGAGATGGTTTATAATTCTTTCATAGATGAATAGAATATTTCTTCTGGTTCTGATAGTTATACTCACATTGACCTCATGCATCGGAATTGAAAGCCAGATCAGCTTCAAAAGAGACGGTTCGGGGACCCTGACTTTAACCTATACTGTATCTCAGATGATCAAAGATCTTGATACTGCAGGGAATGGCAAGAATCTTCCCCTTCCTGTATCAGAGGAAGATTTTAATAGAACAGTAGATGATATCGATGGACTCAAGCTGTTGAATATAAAACAGAGAGAAGATGAAGAAAATATTTACATTGAAGCAAGTCTGGAATTTGATTCTATCGAGGCGCTCAACCAGATTGGCAGGGGGAATCAGATGAATTTAAGCCTGACAGTCGAGAATGGCATAACGATATTCAGACAGGTCATATTCCGGAGTCGCGAAGACCAGGAGGTATCAGAGGACTCCATAAAAATGATGGAAACCTTTTTTAATGATTATGAGCTGTCTTTTATTATTAATACACCTTCTTCCATAAAAAAATATTCCTTGGGGGAACTCGATTCGGATAAGAGGAAACTGACCTACCGGGTGACCATTCCTGAGCTTATTAGCGCGGGTGAAGAAAAAGTTATGGAGGTTATATGGTAATTAGGAGGATTTGCATGAAAATATTAAAATTAATGATGATTATAAGCATTCTAATTTCATTTATTTCCTGTGGCACGGTGCAGGAATCAACCACAGATCAGATCTCATCAGGGAGCGAGGAGACTAAAGGGCAAGTGCAGCTTGAGCAGGATCAAGCAAAGCTGTTTGAGAGACTGAACGTGTTTTATGACAATGGACTTAATAAGCTTAATCGGGGAGTGATTTCTGAAGGAATTACCCAGCTTGTATCCATTTTAGCGGAAACAGATGGACTTAAGTTTTCAAACCCGGAAATTGAGCAGGTGATTCACAAGACAGAAACGGAATTATCAAAAGTCGGCGCAGGGCTGTCGATGGAAACGGGTTTAGAATGGATGGATGAGAATAAGAACCAGATCAGTGCCAGTTCTATTGATATCGGATCAAATAAAGGAATGAATCCAAGTATCATTCTTACCCTGAACTATGGAGCCGGTAAGGCTTTAGTTTCGGGGGCTCCGATTTTTTTTGAGTTTGTCAAAGGATCCGGCCTTTTAACCGGTTTTGTGGCCACAAATGAGTATGGTCAGGCTAACAGCTCACTGGTCCGGTTGGATAATCCAAATGAGGAAGGTATCATTAGAGCTGTACTGAACTATCGTGTAAAGAATTACTCATACAGCTTTAAAGGAATTGAAAGGGATTTTGTCTATGTGCCGCCGGCAAGAAAAGCCACCATACTTGTTATGGAAAAGTCTGAAAATATGGTATCCGAAGACCCCGTAATTTTAGATGCGATTTATAATCGTCTTAAGGGAGTTACTTTTGACTTCTCCCAATACAATGGAATATTGTTGGGAGATAATTTTATGCGCGTGTTCGGCGGAGATCCCCAGGCTATCAAGAGTATGGGACTTGAAAAGGGGGTATCATATCTGGTCATGGTTTTAAATGATACCTATTATGTCAATCAAGTTGAACTTGGAGGGAAAAAATATAATATATTCAAATCACAGACAACCGCCACCACCCGAATCATACGGGTTGTTGATGGAAAAATCATGTACTCCGGCACAGTTCAGGCTGTCTCCGGTCAGGGGGGTACAAGTCAAAAGGCAATTATCGACGGATTCAGAAACGCTGCTGAAGCAATGTCAAATAAAATTGATAAGGACCTTTCTCAGATAGTGAGTGCTCTATCCGGAACCGATAACTAGATAAAATGAAAGATCTACTGCAAAAGTATCTGAAACTCTTGAAAATTGAGCTTGAGGATGTAGAGGAAGATCTGTCAGTTCTTCTCGAGCTGCACGAACAACGAAAACAGAGGGGTGAAATAACAAACTATGTATTTTTAGAGAATGTTGCAGTGCTAAAAAAGGGAATCTTGGGAATAAGAAACTTTCTACAATCCGTTGATATTTTAGATGCCGGAAAATACAGCTCACTTACTGAAATGATTGAAGATATTGATAATTTATTCAAACAGAAAACAAAAGATTATAACTTTCCGGAAGCGATTTACACACTTACAGAGAGAAAATTCAATAAAATTGCTAAATACATTCTGAGCAGTGAAAGTTGAGCTAGGCTTTCTCCATTTATTCTTGATTTTTTCATATTTGTTTATTAAAGTTAAATTAATTTTTATAAAAAATATTATAGATATATAATGAGGATGTCATGGATGTGCAATTAAAAGAGATTATTGAAAAGATTAAATTAGAGGGTGTCAAAAACGCTGAAGAGAAATCAGCCCAGATAATTCATGATACGAAACAAAAGGCAAATGAAATTATTGCCGGTGCACACAAAGAAGCTTCCGAAATCATCTCCCGGGCCCGGAAAGAATCCGATCGATTTGAGCAATCCGGAAAAGAAGCATTAAAACAGGCAGGCCGCGATCTCATCCTGACACTGAAAACTAAAGTCATGGACCTTTTTAATGAAGTGATTCAAACAGAGGTAAAAAGCTCCTTGACTGAGCATGTGCTTGAGGAAACTATTATCAGCTTAATTAAATCCTGGAATAAAAAGAGTGTCGGCGAAGTACGGATTTTACTCTCCCCCGCTGATCTAAAAAAAATAGAAAACAAACTGCGGTTGAAACTTGCAGAAGAGATAAAAAGGGGTGTAGAGATTAAGCCCTTTCCACAGATTGAGGCCGGATTTCGTGTTTCGATAAAAGACGGATCAGCCTACTACAACTTTTCAGATCAAGGTATCGCTGAAATTCTTGCTGAGTACCTGAATCGCAGGCTCGCTGAGAATATTAAAGAAGCAATCCAGAAGGAGAATTAAAACATTTGAGCCAGTACTATTTTGTGGTTGCTTCTCTGCCTTTCCTTCCCTATGAAACTGACAAATTCCCGGCAAGCGGCACTTTCTTGCAATTCTGTAAGGAACAACTGACCCAAATAGACTATAAGCTTCTTAAGAGTGCAGTAGAGGAACATTTTCTCTCTGAGACCAAATGTGATTGTTTAAATAGATATCGTAGATGGGAAATATCCTTAAGAAATGAACTGGTCAGGTTGAGAGCTCAGGAAAGGGGAGAAGAGCATGAAAATTATATTCGGCAGTATAAAGGCTCTGATCTTTTAGAAGTACAGGAGATTGCCCGGAATGCTTTCAGCCAGGATTCGCCCCTGACTGCCGAAGATATTCTGAATCGCGCCAGATGGGATTATATGGATCAACTTGAAATGGGGCATTACTTTAACATCGAGAAGCTGATCATCTATTATCTGCGTCTGCAGCTATTGGAAAGAAAAGCCCTGTTTAATCGAGAACAGGGTACTGCCCGGTTCCAAGAGATTTATCGAGAAATCATCAGGGAGGAGTCAGAGCCGTATCTTAATAAGGAAAGCGCACAGCGCGCATGAATAGTCTAATATCTGGAGATATATTCTATGGAGCATAGCAAAGGTAAAGTAGTCGGAGTCAGCGGGAATATGGTCACCGTCGAGATGGACGGTGATGTGTTAATGAATGAAGTAGGTTATGTACTGGTCGAAGATAGAAGACTAAAATCCGAAGTCATAAGGATCCGGGGCAGCCAGGCGGAGCTCCAGGTTTTCGAGATGACCCGGGGAATTGGAATCGGCGACCCTGTGGATTTTACCGGAGAATTATTAGCCGTTGAATTAGGACCCGGACTGCTGTGCCAGATATATGATGGTCTACAGAATCCCCTTCCGGAGCTGGCAGAGGAGTACGGCTTCTTTCTTCAGCGCGGAGTTTACCTCGATAGGCTTCCCAATAAAGAATGGGATTTTACTCCGGCAGTTAAAGCCGGAGATACAGTAACCCGCGCAGATACTCTCGGCACTGTACCTGAAGGGATTTTTAAGCACCGCATTATGGTGCCATTTAATCTATATGAAGCCTATAAGGTCAAATCTATTGCTAAAGCCGGGACATACGGTTTGCGTGACCGAATTGCGGAGCTGGAAGATTCTAAAGGAAATACAATCCCTTTAAGCATGGTATTCGATTGGCCTGTTAAAAGGGCAATCGATGCCTATGCAGAGCGCTTGAGACCGAGTAAACCCATGGTTACCAAGATAAGGATTATTGACACCTTTTTTCCCGTGTCCATGGGGGGTACTTACTGCATACCAGGTCCTTTTGGTGCGGGAAAAACTGTTCTTCAACAGGTAACCAGCCGTAATGCTGAAGTCGATATCGTTATTATCGCCGCATGTGGAGAAAGAGCGGGAGAAGTGGTTGAAACCTTAAGAGAATTCCCTGAACTTATCGATCCGAGGACCGGAAAATCCCTGATGGAGAGGACTGTAATAATCTGTAACACCAGCTCAATGCCCGTAGCGGCCAGAGAAGCATCAGTATATACTGCTGTAACAATTGCTGAATACTACAGGCAGATGAGCTTGAATGTTCTGCTTTTAGCGGATTCCACTTCCAGATGGGCACAGGCCATGAGAGAAATGTCAGGGCGTTTAGAAGAAATACCAGGAGAGGAAGCGTTTCCAGCCTATCTGGAATCCGTAATTGCCGCCTTTTATGAGCGGGCAGGTATTGTCAGACTGAAAGACGGAAGTGTCGGCTCAGTCACAATCGGGGGTACAGTGAGTCCGGCCGGTGGAAACTTTGAAGAGCCGGTAACTCAGGCCACTCTCAAGGTTGTTGGAGCGTTTCACGGATTATCAAGAGAGCGCTCAGAGGCCCGAAAATATCCGGCCATACATCCGCTTGAGAGCTGGAGCAAGTATGTGGGCACTTACGATCAAGAAAAAACGGAGCACGCCAGAAAACTTCTCTTCAGAGGCAATGAAATCGCCCAGATGATGAAAGTGGTAGGAGAGGAGGGCACCAGCTTAGAAGATTACATCACCTATCTGAAAAGTGATTTTTTAGATTCGGTATATCTGCAGCAGGATTCTTTCGACCCTGTTGATGCTGCGGTCAGCAAGGAGAGGCAGTCCTATGTTTTAGATTTTCTGTTTAAGATCCTGTTCGCCAAATTAGATCTGCCAAATAAAGATGAGGCCCGCTCCTTTTTTTACCAGATGCGGCAGAAGGCACTGGATTGGAATGGCACTGATCAATCATCCGATACGTTTCAAACAATAGAAAATGAAATAACCGGCATGCTCTCTGAAAAACAGACTGGTATTGAAGAAGAAGCTCAGGTCTTATTTCAAAGTTCTCAGGGGCAAAACAATGCGTAAAATATACAGTAAAATTGAAGCTATTGCTGGAAACGTTATTATCGTTTCGGCTACAGGAGTCAGATATGGTGAACTTGCACTTGTAAACTCAGGACATGGAAACTCTCTGGCCGAGGTCATTCGCCTTAATGCGGATAAGGTTTCCCTACAGGTTTTTACCGGCGCCAGAGGAGTGTCTACAGGGGATGAGGTACGTTTTCTCGGACATCCGATGAGGGTGTCATTCTCCGATAACCTCCTGGGGCGCATATTCGACGGAAGCGGAAGACCGAGGGATAATGGCCCGGAATTAACTGAGAATCTTATTGAAATCGGAGGCCCGTCCGTAAATCCTGCCAGGCGAATTATTCCGCGCAACATGATTCACACGGGAATTCCCATGATTGATCTTTTTAACTCACTGGTTGAATCTCAGAAGCTGCCCATATTCTCTATTTCAGGCGAACCGTACAATCAGCTTCTGGCACGTATAGCCATGCAGGCGGAAGTAGATATGATCATCCTGGGAGGGTGTGGTCTCAAGTACGATGACTATCTCTTCTTCAAGGATACCCTGGAGGAAGGCGGAGCCTTAAGCCGGACTATATTCTTCGTTCATACAGCCTCGGACCCGATTGTGGAATGCCTGCTCGTTCCGGATATTTCTCTGGCAGTGGCCGAAAAGTTTGCCCTTAAAGGGAAAAGAGTACTTGTTCTTTTAACGGATATGACCAATTTTGCCGATGCACTCAAAGAAATTTCAATTACCATGGAGCAGGTTCCTTCTAACCGCGGTTATCCAGGAGACCTGTACAGCCAGCTTGCAGCCCGCTATGAAAAAGCAGTGGACTTCGAGGGAGCCGGGTCCATTACCACTTTAGCGGTAACTACCATGCCCGGGGATGATGTAACCCATCCGGTTCCGGATAATACCGGCTACATAACCGAAGGGCAGTTTTATCTTCGAAACGGCAGGATCGAGCCCTTCGGGTCACTTTCCAGGCTAAAACAGCTGGTGAATAGAAATACACGGGATGACCACCGCCCCCTGATGGACGGAATGATCAAGCTCTATGCAGCCTATTTAGAATCCATGGAGAAGAAATCCATGGGATTCAGAATGTCAGACTGGGATCAAAAGCTGCTTAAATACGGCGTGATATTTGAAAAAGAGATGATGGATCTCTCTGTGAACATTCCCATTGAAGAGGCTTTAGATAGGGGGTGGCAGATACTTGAGGAATGCTTTTCCCCGGAAGAGACAGGCTTACGGAGCGATCTGATCAATAGATTCTGGCCTCAGAAACAGGAAGTGCATTAGGCTATGGCCAAAATCAAATTCACTAAGAATGAGCTGAAAGCCCAGAGGGATGCTATGAAAAGGTTTCAGCGCTATCTTCCCACACTCATACTAAAGAAGCAGCAGCTTCAGATGGAGATCCGTAAGGTTGAAAATTTACAGCACCAGAAACAGAGAGACCAGGAGAAGATCAAACAGGAAATGATGCGGTGGATTGATCTCTTTGGGGAAGAAGTCGGTTTGCAGGGGTTTGTGAGAATCAGCTTAGTAGAAACGGAGCAGGGCAATATCGCAGGTGTGGATATTCCCATATTTAAAGATATTAATTTCGAAGAAATTTCTTATGACCTGTTTGTCATTCCTCTCTGGGTTGATTCAGCCGTTATGAGGCTTAAACTGCTCGCTGCCCTGGACGCGGAAATACATGTTTTAGAAGAACAGATAAAGCTCCTTGGTGAAGAACTCCGCATTACGAGCCAGAGGGTAAACCTCTTTGAAAAAGTAAAAATACCTGAAACTAAAGAGAATATCAGGATCATTCAAATATATCTTGGAGATCAGCAGACAGCCGCTGTAGTCCGCGGGAAGATTGCTAAAGCCAAGATTGTCAGGGTGGCTTAAATCATGATAGTGAAGATGAAAAAAGTATCGCTGATCGTGCTGGATACATTCAGGGAGGAATCCCTGAAAAAATTAAGAAAATTGGGAATCGTTCATCTTGAAGCAAATCCCGGGACGAGTGAGAAATTAACCGATCTTGAAGAAAAGAAAAATCAGTTAGAGAGGGCTCTATTACTTCTTCCCCTGGAGGAAGGGAGCAAAGAGCCGGGAACACAAGACCTGGAATCATGCCTGGAGATGGCTCAGAAGGCGTCGGAGTATACGGAAAAAGCGCGAACACTTCAGGAAGAGGTGGAACGCTTACAGCGGGAAGCTGAGCGCCTTATTCCTTGGGGGGATTTTAATCCAGAGGAGATCCTTAGCCTGAAGGATAAGGGTATTGATATCAGGCTGTATGAGTTGTCCCCGGATCAATACAAGCAATTTCCCCGAAATATAAGTATTAGTATCTTAAATAGAACAAAAACTGCTGTACGCCTGGCTGCCGTGTATCTTGAACCGTCTGATATTCCCGATTTGGAGGAATTTCCTCTTCCCGGTTGGGGTCTTAACCAGGTCAGAGCCCTTATTCTTCAAAAAAAAGAGGAACTCAAACAGATTGAAAATGAACTTAAAAATCTGGCCCGGAATCGCTCTCAGATTCAGACCGGAATAAATGAGTTGGAGGGCCATATAGAGTTTGAAAAGGCCAGGGCCGGTATGGGAGTGGATGAGCAGCTTGCTTATCTAACAGGCTATGTTCCTATAAACAAACTCGATCGGGTAAGAAAGGCAGCTTCGGACAACGGCTGGGCACTGGTTGCAGAAGATCCCAAAGAGGAAGATCCTGTGCCTACACTGGTTGAAAATCCCAAATGGATTCAAATTATCCAGCCCGTATTTAATCTTATAGGTACTGTGCCTGGTTACCGCGAGTTTGATATAAGTTTCTTGTTTCTCTTATTTTTCAGCCTTTTCTTTGCCATACTTATAGGAGACGCAGGCTACGGCCTGTTTTTCCTCATAATGACTATAGCGTTCCGATTGAAGTTCAGAAAGAGCCCTTCCGGACCATTTCTTTTGCTATTTGTTCTAAGCATCAGTACGATTATCTGGGGTGTGCTCTCCGGCACCTGGTTTGGTATAGAATACCTGGCAACCGGCACTGATTTATCCAGACTGGTTATACCTGCTATTGCGAGCTTTGGAGTCGATAACGCCGATTTGATTATGCTCATCTGTTTTGTAATCGGCGCCATTCATTTAAGCATTGCCCATATCATTAATTTAATGCGCTATTTGCCCCGACTTCGCGCCTTTGCGGAACTTGGCTGGCTGTCAGTGGTCTGGGGTATGTTTTTTTTCATACGCTATATTGTGCTGCAGATGGAATTGAATCCAATTGGACTTTGGCTGGTAATGGGCGGACTTGCTCTGGTTGTGCTGTTCGGTGAGCAGAAGGGGAAATTCTTTAAGGGATTGCTTATGGGTATTGCATATTCCCCCCTGAAAATGCTGGACAGCATTGGAGCCTTCTCAGACATCATTTCCTATGTACGCCTCTTTGCAGTAGGACTGGCAACGGTTGAAGTTGCAAAGAGTTTCAATTCCATGGCCGAAGGGATTGGATTTGTGCTGCCTGTCGGATTAATTTCCGCCCTAATTCTATTCTTAGGTCATGCCTTGAATATTGCCATGGGAGCTATGTCCGTAATCGTCCACGGTGTACGGCTGAATATGCTTGAGTTTTCAGGGCACCTGGGAATGGAATGGACTGGAATACCCTATGAACCCTTTAAAACAGATCGAAAGGAGAAATGACATATGGACATTGGTCAGTTAGGATTTGCTGCAGCTTTAGCTTTTGCTGCTATTGGATCGGCATTAGGATGCGGTGCTGCCGGAATGGCTGCCGTGGGCGCATGGAAGAAATGCTTTGCACAAAATAGATCTGCACCCTTTATGCTTATTGCCTTTGTTGGCGCTCCTCTTACCCAGACAATTTATGGAATGATACTGATGAATTCTATAACTAGTGCCGCTTCTGCCAGCTCAATGGCCAAGCTTGGAGCAGGGGTGTTTGGCGGCATGGCCATGGGTTTTTCCGCCTGGCTGCAGGGAAAAGCAGGTGCATGTGCCTCAGATGCTCTGGCGGAGACAGGAAAAGGATTCGTTAACTATATCATGGTATTAGGCGTTGTAGAAACTATAGCACTCTTTGTTATGGTCTTTCTCATGCGCGCTCTCGGATAGTATCAATCCCTTAATGAAGCGAAAAATAACCCGTCCCGTCAAGGTTGGAAGAATCGTGATTGGGGGTGGTTTTCCCATTACAGTCCAGACGATGTGGAAAGAACCCATTAAGTGCCTGGAAAAGGCCGGCATGGAAGGTATTCTGGAAAGAATCAAGGCTTTGGAGGCGATAGGCTGCGAACTGTTACGATTTTCCGTTCCTGATGTTGAAACTGCAGAGATTCTCGGCGAGCTTGCTTCACACCTTGAACTACCCCTTGCGGCGGATATACATTTCAATTACAAGCTTGCTATACACTGTATGGATTATCCCATTTCCAAGATCCGCATCAATCCCGGCAACATAGGCGCAGCCTGGAAGGTTGAAGAAATTATCCGTAAGGCCCGGGATAAAATAATACCCTTGAGGATTGGAGTAAATGCCGGTTCTCTGCCGAAAATTTTAAAAAAAGAGAAAAATAAGGTCAGGGCGATGTTAAAGGCTGGTGAGATGGAACTCGATATTCTGGATAAGCAGAACTTCAGTAATGTTATCTTTTCATTAAAATCTTCAAGTGTGGAGACCACGGTGGAAGCGAATCTCTTATTCTCAGAAAAGTATGATTATCCACTGCATATCGGGGTTACTGAAGCGGGTCCACTGATTCAAGGCGTTGTAAAAAGCACCCTGGCCATATCCAGCCTTCTCCGAGAGGGAGTAGGGGATACAATTAGGATATCTCTTTCTGACAGCCCTGAAAATGAGATAATCGCCGGGTGTTCGCTACTTCAGAACACCAAATTACGAACAAAAGGAGTTGATATTATCTCATGTCCTACATGCGGCCGTGCAGTATTTGATGTTAAAGCTTTTCTTGATAATGTACAGAATTATATACAGTCATTAAATAAAGATATCTCCATAGCTGTCATGGGATGTCCGGTTAATGGTCCTGGTGAGGCCAAACATGCTGATTTAGGCATTACAGGGGCTGGTGGTTATGTCGTTCTGTTTAAAAGGGGAAAAGTTCTCCGGCGTGAGAGAATGAATCGGGCGCTTGATGCTTTTAAAGAGGAGGTGGATAAGCTTTGAAAAACAAGGGGTTTTACTTAATATTTTTTCTGGGTTTAGTGCTGATAGCAGGCCATATTAATGCACAGGATTCCTCAAAGCAAACACCAGCCTGGATATTATATGAAAGAGGAAAAGCAGAACTTGAGAGAAGGGATAAAAAAGAATTGGGGGAGGCTATTCGGTTTTTCCTGCAGGCTATTGATGCAGCAGGTATATTCCCTGAAGCAGAAGTGGCTCTAGGCGATGTTTATTTAGCCGAAGGGGAAATTATACTGGCGGAGAAACAGTATAAAAAGGCGTACAGTCTTAAAAACAGTTTCCACATTCCCCAAGACAAATACCTCGTTTTGTATAAATTAGCAGGGCTTTATAAATATCACAAAGACTATCAGAAGATGGAGCTCCGGCTGAAAGAAATATTACAAGACCAGTCTTATAACACCAATCTACAGTTTGTCCGATCATTTATGGATATTTATTGGGAAAAGGGACTGGATCATCTGTTTAGGCTTTACCGTATGAGTGGTGTAGTATTTTCCACAAAGGCTCATGCCGAGTTGGGATGGTTTTATTATAAAACCGGCAAATTCGATAAATCTATAAAACATTCATTATTTGCATTGAATATCATTGTTACAGAGGCTGTCATAGAATTACGCAGCTTTAATCCTCTATATGAATATATTGATTTAAAGTCCTTTATTATAAGCGCTGTGTCTCGTTTAAATATACGTGAATATTTATTTGAAACCGATATTTATCGAATATTGTATTATCTGGCTGCTGCGGATTATGCAGCAGGTCATCCAGTACATGCATTTGGATTGTGGAAATTTCTTGCTGGTTCTGATCATGCTGGTCGGTATATAGAGCTCTCACAAAGACAGTTAAAATCTCCATGGATAGAACCTTATATAAATCCTTAGAGGATATTTAATAATATCTATAAGTAGACAGAATATATATTATACGAAGTAATGGATATTAATAAATCTTCTTCTATGTTCTAGTTTATTTGTGTTTTAGCTCGTCGAATCCTGATTCCTCGAGGCGTAATAACTTTGATCGTTTTTTCTAAAGTCTTTAAATCATGATAGAATGGGTTCCCGGTGGATGAAATCGTATATTAGTAAAACCTTTATCAGCTGTAATTAAGAATCTTTTCTCAGCCTGCACTGCCTCCCATTCCCTGTTCGATAACACTAACAACTTGGTAACCCCTATCTCGAAGTAACTGGAGTGCCATGTGGGGCAAATCTTCGTCTACTTTAATCTGCATTATTTACTGTCTCGAATGGGAAAAGGAACCAGGATTTCCTGGTGTACGAGATCTGCGGCGCAAGATAATGATGCATATATATCTTCTAAAGTCATACCATCTGCAAGACTACCTATGATTATTTCCACTGGGATATGCGTTCCTTTAATGCAAGGATCACCATTGTGGATATCTGGCGCTATAACAATTCTCCCTTGCCGCAGTATGCGATTCATTTGAACAGAATAAATCCAAATATATGCGCAGTCAAGTATCAATGTAATTAACTGTAAAAATCTAATCATTATTTACCGTTTTTGCGTGTGGCTTTCTGAAATAATACATTTAAAGATAATAGTTAAGGATTAAAAGGATTTAGACCGAGCAATAATTTAGAGGCTTAACACAGGAGCGTTTATCAGCAATTAGAGGAGGCAATTTCAGCTATGAAGATTCAAGATCTACTTACAGCCAGCGGTGGGATTGTATTACTTTCTGCAATATTGATCGGTGGATTGGGTATAGGCTCAACTATTGGATTAATCATAGGATTGTCCATGGGCGGGCGCAGCAGGGCTAAATTATCCAGGGAGTTGAATGATATTGCCAAGACCATAGGGTCACTGCTAAAACGCTAGCCTGCCTACTTGGGTGAGCTTACCTTGGATAGCACCCATATCATGAACAGTGCGGTCAGTGATGCTGCGAACACATTTACTGAATTGAAATCCGCTAAATAACTAATGGCATCTGCAAATATCTGATCAATGAGACCGCCTAAAAAGGAGCCTATTAGTCCTACTATCAGGGCACCCCAGAATCTTCCCAACAGAGGCTTTTTAACGATGAATGTAAAAAAAACAGCACAGGCGAAACCGATTGTAAAATATGTCAGTCCGACATTGATGTAGTAAAAAAGCATGCTATTCCCTTAGTCAAATGTAATCTGGATCTGTCCTATAAAGACCGAAACACTGTATATATCAATAAAAATATCTTTTTTCCCGTAACTCAATGCATAAAGAACCAGATAGACTGGTTGTGAGTTTTGAATAGAATTATATACATCTTCCGTCATGTCGGCATCTTCAAGCTCAAATTCATCCTTATCAAAGTGCTTAAACTGATCAATATAAGGACCTTCGATATAAACCACTCCGCGGCGGATTGTAAAGTCTTCAGTTGTTGAGGGGTCGGCTGCTTTTACCTCCGGATTCGGGAGTGTAGAAAAGTCTACGGTAATATCGAACTCTTTTCCACCTCGATCGGACAGAGGTACAAAAAAGAGGGGCATAGAAATACTGCCCTCCCTGTCATCCTCTGAGGCGATGCGAAAGAACCCTTTTGTCAACAGGGTATCCCTGTCAGTTATGTTTATATCAGTATCTGTATCAGGATAGATTTTATAGTAAAGCTCAAATCCCCTGAATCCCGGTTCTTTACTAATGTCGCCGTTGTCTAAAGTTTTTCGGAACACAGCATTCGGTGGGACTGAAGAAAAACTTACAGGCTCAGGCGGATTCAGGTATACAATACTTTCCAGCCCGCACGCGCTGAGAGATATCCATAAAACGATAGCTGAACACGAGGCAATAGCTTTCCTTATAACGCTCATATTCGGCTACTCTTAAGAAGCCTTCCTACCCTTCCCGTCCGACTTGAGATTCTTATCAGGCATTTCTAATCCATCGATTACATCCACGAGTTCGTAAATCAATACCGGTTTATTCTTGCCTTTCACCCGGATATTATCTAATTCCCTGGCAATAACACTATCTTTAACCAATCCGTATGTGTATTCACTGATGATAATGTTGGACATATACTGTTTATTCGTTCCCTCTAACCTAGCTCCAAGGTTTACATTATCACCCGTCAGTGTGTAATTCATCCTTCCCTGGGACCCCATATTACCTACGGTCATTATACCGGAGTTCAGACCGATTCCTATATTTAACCGCTTCTCCGGGGGCCAACCAATGTTCAGCTCTTTCAGAACCTGCATCTGCCTCAGTGCGCATTTACAGGCAAACATGGCATGATCATCTTGAGGCAGCGGCGCGCCCCAGAAGCACATGATCTCATCACCGACATATTTGTCCAGAGTTCCTTCATACTCCATAATAATATCTGTCATGGCTGTTAGATACAGGTTAAGATGATTCACCAGCTCCTGAGGAGTCATGTTTTCAGACAGGGTTGTAAAGCCCCGAATATCGGAGAATAATACGGTTAAATCTTTATCAACTCCGCCAAGCTCCGGGGGATTCTCCAGAATCTGGTCAACCACACTAGGACTTACGTATTTCCCAAACATGTCGCGAATTCTCCGCTTATCCTTTTCTTCAGTCATGACCCGGTATACGATGATCGAAAGGAAGGAGAGGAGTACGCCGAGAATCGGTGCTGAAAGGATGATAATATAGTGATAGAGATCAAAAAGCAGGGAAACAGCAAAGAAGAAGACAATCGCCATGAAGATTGAAAGAACTAAGGACCAGACTGTGGGCAGTCTGGAGACCATAAAGGTTGTAAACATGATCATACCGAATAAAATTAAGATATTTGCCCAGCCGGGCACGGGGATAAGGAAATTATTCATAATTATGGTATTGAGGGCATTTGCATGTATTTCCACTCCGTACAGCAGACCATAGGGAGTAGCTTTTATATCTTCAGCCATACCCTTGGCAAAGGATCCCACCATCAGGATCTTATTTCCCACAGCCTTTGTTCGAGGCCATTTATCAGGATCCGGACCAGGCACACGGGAGGCATATCCGGAAAAGGAACGTACAGGAAAGGTCTGATGTCCCTGGGGTGAGGGGCTTGAGCCGATGCCCATAAAATTGATGAGCATCTGTCCACTGTCATTAATAGGAATCTTTATTTCATCCATAGTCTTAGTTACAGCCTCTTTGACTATATTCCCATTCTCATCCATAACAGGAGGTGTAACGGCCAGTTTATAGGGCTCCAATTTTTGAGTTTCGATATTATATGCCATGGGCGATGGGATGCGTATATATTCACCTACAACTACTTCGATATCGGAGAGTTTTTTATGAAAATATTCTATAGCCAGTGATAAGGTAATTGAGGGCAGGAAATTATCCTTATATTTTCTTACAATATGATAGAAAAGGTCCGGCTTCTTATCCTTATCCGTATCTACTGCCTTAAGAGGGGCATTTTTTTCCATAGACTTTCTTAGATTCCCTAGAACTGTTTCAGTCATGGGATAAGACACATCATGAAAGATACTATTCTTATCTATCCAGGCAAGGCGGATGAAATTCTTCCTCTCCTCTTCAGTAATAGAATTAACTGTCAGATCATCGAGTGGAATTTCCTCAAGCAGTACTGCGGATTTTACTATCAGGGGCTGTTTGCGATATACCTCATCATCATCAACAACGAAATTCGGGTGTCCGTAGCCGTAAGTTGCCCGGGCATAGGGCTTCAGTGGTGGATACATGCCGTGGAAAGTCTCAATTTTAGTCCAATCTCCTTTGATGTTTTTAATTGAACCGTATGATTCAAACATAATGTCCTGCCTGGCAAAAAACTCATCTTCCGTGCCCGGCGGATTTGGAGCATAAGTCAGTATTGTCTCTAAAAATACTCGTCCGTTCTCCCGGATACTTTCCACCAGCAGGGCATCGTCTTCAGCGTCAATAGAGGGTTCAATAAAAAAAATGTCAAAGAAAAGGGATCGTTCGCGTTCGTGCTGGTTTTTGATTCGAGAGAAGGAAGCGGCTAAATTGGCATGTGTGTATCTGGGAAAGGGCCAGCGTCCGAACTTGTCTAAACTCCTATCGTCTATTCCCACAATGAGAATGTCCGGAGAGATCTTAGGGTTTCTCTTCTCCAGGGTTACTCCTTCCTGCACCATTGTCCTTCGACCGATGTTTTTTAGCCTGAAGTTAAAATCTAAAACATTCAGTTCCAGATTGGAGATAAGTATCGTTCCGTTTGACAGTGCAAGGAGCAGCAGGAATACTAAGATTCCAATTATGAAGCCACAATACTTAGTCTCAAATATCTTCAGCCTTTTCTTTGCCATATGCGACCTCCCTGTAGGGAAGAATTATTATTCTTTTATTTTACCCTCAATCCTGAGATCAATTATACGATTTCTCCCTGCCTTTGTCCAATTGCTGGATGGATATTCATTCTCAAGACGATTATATGCTAAAAGGGCATTCCCAAAATCTT
The DNA here is from genome assembly GCA_030615505.1 of Spirochaetales bacterium. GTDB lineage: Bacteria > Spirochaetota > Spirochaetia > SZUA-6 > DRHE01 > JAUWZD01. The sequence continues at coordinate 16,940 of JAUWZD010000067.1, forward strand.
CTTTCTGCTCATAAATGTGTCCCAGGGAAAAGATAACATGCGGAATAAGATAGGATTCCTTATACTCTTCAGTAATGTTATGGTACAGATCAATACTCTGATCGGCATTATCCGCTTCATCATAGCATATCGCAGCATTAAATATACTTAAGGGCGCAAGATAGCTTTTACGAAAGGTAACTGCTGCCTTGAGAAAGTCTTCTGCAGCACTTTTCCACTCCTCTTTTTCAAATGCCAGGCTGGCCCTAATAAATAGTGCTCTCTGAGCTGCATAGTGTCTGGAATACCTGTTAGTAATAAGATCCAAAGTTTCTTTAAGATCCTCTTCAATATCCTTTTTTTTATCTTCATCTAATTCTGCCTGCCATTTCTTAAATAGCTCCTGAGCCTCTTCTACAAGCAGTGTTGAAGATTCATTAGTTTTTCGCTGCCATTCGGTCCAGACGAAATAGCCCACCAGAAATACAACCCCCGTAATAAGCATGGTTAATAGTAGAATTCGATTTTTATGGATAAAGTTAGAGAAACGGTTTAAGAATTGTGTTTTGGCATCCATTTCCTTGGTTTTAAACATGAGTGTCCCCTTTTACCTGGATATATTCAGCTCTTTAATCAATCTGGAGAGATAGGTTCTCTGGATTTCCAGTATTTTGGAAGTTTTTGTCTGGTTCCACCGGTTTATCTCAAGTGCCTGTTGAATGAAGTGCTTTTTAAAAATATTTGTAGCATTTTTTAGTGAATTACCGGCATATTCTTCTTCCCGGGTTCGAAAAAGATTATTAAACATAAAAGCATCCGGGCCGATGGTGTCCTCCGCTGTTATGACTACTGCCCTCTCTATATAATTTTCCAATTCCCGAACATTCCCTGGCCATGAATAGGAGAGCAGAGCTTCCATGGCTTGATTTGCGAATCCCTTTAGCTGTTTTTTTATTTCCCTGTTGAATTTCTTGAGAAAATGATGAGCCAGAAGCTCAATATCCTCCCTCCTCTCCCGTAAGGGTGGAATATAGATGGGCAAAACATTTAGACGATAATAAAGATCAGCCCTAAATCGGCCCGATTTAACCTCTTCTTCAATATCCTTATTGGTTGCAGCGATGATTCTCACATCTACCTGGACTGGATGACTGTCTCCGACTCGATCAAAAGTTTTGTGCTGCAAAACCCTTAAGAGTTTTGCCTGCAGATTTACGGACAGATCACCAATCTCATCAAGAAAAATTGTTCCTCCGTCTGCCAGCTCAAAGCGCCCGCGGCGATCATTGATGGCACCTGTAAAAGCGCCCTTCACATGTCCAAAGAGCTCACTCTCCAGCAAATTCTCAGGAAGGGCAGCGCAATTGACCCGGATAAGAGGATTATCCCGCCGCGGGCTGGCAAGATGTATCTGTTCTGCGAAGAGCTCCTTCCCCACCCCGCTCTCCCCTAAAAGCAGTACGGAAGAATTAGTTTGTGCCGCTCTTACGGCAATCTCCAGTTTTTCTCTAATTGCTTTGCTCTTACCCAAAAAGGTGTGATAACCCTGGTGTGTTTGAATCTGATCTTTTAAAAGATAAACTTCCTCTTGAACTTTTTGGAAGGAACGGGCGTTTTGAATGGCAATAGCTGCCTGGGTAGCAAAGATCTCCAGCCACTGAAGATCCTCTTCGTTAAATATTTTACCCTCGGCTTTATTGATAACCTCTATAACACCGACACATTTATCCCTTACCCTCATGGGTACGGCTAGAATTGAATTTGTGGGAAAGCCAATTTTTTTACTTATATCTGAGTAGAAACGGCTGTCAGACTGCACATCGTTAACGATCAATGACTTATTTTTTTCTGCAACCCAACCGGCTATACCCTCCCCCATCTTCAGGGAAAATCTCTTGACTTCGTAGCCCTTTACTCCTAAAGCAATTTCGAAATATAATTTATTATTTTCCGGATTTACTAATAACAGAGAAGAGGCTTCTCCAGATGTCAGTAGGGCGGTAGATTCGATGATCTTTGTTAAAAGCTCCCTTACATCGCTGTAGTTAGAATTTATTAAAGTATTAATCTCAATTAAGGTCTCAAATTTTTGGCGATCTATATCGAATTGCAACATACCTGGAATTCAACCGCCTAACCCTTTGTCTTTTCCTTGATCAGCTCAGCTAAAGTAGTTTTTTCTTCTTTAGAATCATCGTGGATATACTTAACCATTTCCTCCTCTTGAACTTTTTTACTGTATTCCCTGATTGAGAGTGAAATTTTATGCTTTTCAGGATTGATATCCATAATCACAGTTCTTATTTTATCTCCAACCTTGTATTTTGTTAAAAAATCTTCGAGGGATTCTGTATTGGGATTGAACAGATTAGCTTTATTAATCAGACCTTCAATTCCTCCCTGTACTCTAGCAAAGAAGCCAAAATCAGTAATGCTCGTAATTTCTCCCTCAATAATACTTCCCTTGGGAAAGGCTTTGGAAAGTGATTTCCAGGGATCCTCTGTTAACTGCTTTATGCCCAATTTTACCTTTCTGTTCTCTTTATCAATATCTATAACCATGATCTCAGCATCATCACCTGTCTTAAGCATGGCAGAAGGATGTTTGATCTTTTTCGTCCATGACATATCATCAATATGCAAAAGCCCATCGATTCCTTCTTCAAGCTCCAAGAAAGCGCCAAAGTTGGTAATGGTCTTTACCTTTCTTGTTAAGCGCATACCCACAGGATAACGCTTATCTATATCGTCCCAGGGATTTGGGAAAACCTGCTTTAATCCCAGTGATAGTTTCCCATTCTGAATGTTATAGCCAAGAATCTTGGCTTCCACAAGGTCGCTAACTTGAAGTATTTCCTTCGGATGTCTGATTTTTTTCACCCACGAAAGTTCTGAAATGTGGGCCAGTCCTTCAATTCCTTCCTCTATTTCTATAAAAGCTCCAAAATCGGTCAGTTTTGTCACTTTACCTTTAACCACATCACCGACTTTATAACGACTCTCAAAGTGAGTCCAGGGATCCTCAGTAAAATGCTTAAGGCTGAGATTTATTTTATTCTCTTCCGGATCCAAACGAATTAACTTTAATTTTAGAGTGTCTCCAAGAGAAACTAGATCCTTAGGCGAATTAATATGGCCCCAGCTCATATCATTGATATGCAGTAGTCCATCAAATCCACCCAGATCGATGAAGGCTCCAAAAGATGTGAAGGTTTTTACCTTACCTTCTAAAACATCACCAATCTTGGCAGTGTTAAAGAATTCTTCCCTCTTCCTCCGGTTCTCATCTTCAAGCCATTCTCTTCGGGATACAACCAGATTTACTTTACCCCTGTTGTACAATCTTTCAACATAAAAATAAGTATCCAGGCCGACATATTCATCTACATCCTGAACTCTGGTTAAATCAACCTTTGATAAAGGTAAAAAAGCATGAATATCATTTCCAAGATCAACCCCGAATCCTCCTTTGACTTTTCTTTGGATTTTACCCGGTACCGGCTGATGCTGGTCAAATGCCTGTCTTAAATTTTTCCAGAAGATTTTTTCGTCAGCTTTACTTTTGGAGATAATAACCTCTCCCCGCCGATTCTCTTTATTTAATAGAATAATATATACAATCTCACCAATTTTCGGGATTTTTTCAAACTCTGAAAGGGAAATTTTCCCTTCGGACTTTAAACCCACATCTAAATATATAATTTCAGATCCAACCTCTATGACTTTACCAGGAAGCATTTGACCTTCTTCTACTTGAACGAAGGATTTCATATAAGCCTTTTGGAGTTGTTCGTTATTCTGCCCGTATGTTACTCTATTATCCCCTGCACCCATTACTTAAATTATGCTCCTGATTGTTATAGTCTCTTGAAGATTTCAGCTACTACTTTCTCACAAACTTGATTGATGGTCAAGTCCGATGTATCTATATATAGAGCTGTCGGAGATTTCTCAAGTCGACCTACAGGTTTGTTACGATCTAACTTGTCTCTTTCCTCAAGACTCATCATGATTTCTTCAATAGATAGATTACTCACTCCCTGTTGGAATCGTCTAAACGAGCGGGTTTTAAGGTCAGCATCTAAAAATATCTTAATTTCTGCCCCTGGGAAAACAACAGTACACATATCTCTTCCTTCAACTATAATATCATGCTGTTCTGAAATTTTCTTAAGATCCCGATTGACTATATCCCTGACCCGGGGAATAAATGAGTGAGGAGATACCCATTTGTCGATGGCATCAGTATGGATATTATCTTTAACCTGCTTACCATTCAGATACAGATTTTTTTCCCGCATCTCAAAATGACATTCTCTTGCTGTCTCTATAATATCCTTCTTACTTTCAGGGTTTCGACCTGACTTCAATACGCTTAGAGTAATAAGCCTGTAAAAACTTCCGGAATTTACATATAAGAACTTGGTTTTTTGAGCCGCGCACTCCGCTATGGTGCTTTTCCCTACCCCTGCAGGCCCATCTATGGCTACTACCATGTTGCTTGCTCCTTTACTATGCTGTTTAAGAAGAACCACTGAACTTCTTTTGGTATTAAATGCCTATATGCGCCGGCCGGGATGTCCTCAATCGATACACAACCGATTCTTACCCTGTGGATTCTCCTTATAACCACGTTAAAGTGGCTGCATACCCTTCGAATTTCCCTGTTTTTCCCCTCTTCCAGGGTTAACAAAACCTTTTTTGGCGTTTTATAAACATATTTCTTCAGACAAAATCGCTCTCCCTCAATTTTTATCCCCCTACTATACTTTAGTAGAACAGACTCCGGTATTGCTTCCCTGGTTTCAAGCAGATACTCTTTTTCAATTCCTGAAGAGGGATGGCTGACGATCTTAGCGAAATCACCGTCATTAGTATAAAAAATGAGACCGCTGGAAAGGAAGTCAAGCCTCCCCACATGAAAGAGTCTGGTTGAGATTATTTTATTGTACAGTTCTGATACCAGCGGCCTGCCTTGCCTGTCAAAATTCGAACAGAGATATTTCCTTGGCTTATTTATAGCAATATAAATTTTTTCACGGATTATGGTTAAAGGCTTTTCATCCAGTGTTACACGATCTTTAAGTGTAACTTTACAACCTAATTCAGTAGCCTGCCCATTGACCCGGACCCTGTTCTGACTGATGAGATTTTCACAATATCTACGGGACCCTACCCCGCATCTGGCCATGAATACCTGAAGTCTTGTCATTCTTATGATGGCCGTACCCGGCCGCGTTCTTGCTAAGATTTACTCGTTAATCTCAAATCTGTCCTTATCCAATTCATCCAGCTTGGGCAGGTCAGCTATACTGGAAAGACGAAATTGTATGAGGAACTCTTTGGTGGTACCGTATTGAATGGGTCTGCCGGGAGACTCCTTTTTCCCGACTTCTTTAATGAGGTTCCTGCTGATAAGCAGTTTTATCATTCCTTCAGCCGCAACTCCTCTAATACTTTCAATCTCTGCCTTGGTTATTGGCTGTGAGTAAGCAATAATTGAAAGAGTTTCCAAAGCCGCTTTAGATAGTTTTTCCCCGTTTTTTTTGGCATAGTGGGGTTTTAAATTATTCCAAAGGTTCTGTTTCGGAGCAAATAAATATCCACCGCCTATTTGTATAAGTTCAATACCGTGTGAGCCAGATTGATAGTGGTTTTGAATGGCCATAATAGTATCTTTAATAACACCTTTAGGGAAGCCCGTAATTCGGGCAAGGCCGGATAGATCAAGAGGTTCACTCTCAAGGAAAAGAATGGATTCAATAAACCCTACTTTCATGTCAGAATCCATTCTTCCCTTCTCCTCTTACTTTGATCAGTATATCTCCGAAAAGCTTATTTTGAAAAACAATTATCTGCCTGGACTTAACTAATTCCAAAACAGCCAGAAAGCTGCATATGACTTCCATAATTGAATTTTTTTTGATTATTAAATCTGTAAACCTGAACTCACTCTTTGATTCAAGATACTCATTAATTAATGTGATTTTTTCATTAATGCTGACCTCTTCATAAAGATCGATAATTTTATCTGCAGAGATGGAGCTTATTATCGAGGAGAAGGTGGTCAATAAGTCCCATACACTGATCTGTTCCCAGGTTTCTCCATCCTGGAAATCCTGGAAAGGCAGTATTCTCTGTTGCTTTTCTCTTTCAATAACCCATTCACCCAGTTTTTCCTGCTCCTCCATTAGTTTACCCAATTTTTTATATTTTTGATGCTCTATGAGTTTTTCAATCAGATCTTTTCTTGGGTCCTCAAATTCCTCATCCATATTGATGTCAACAGGAAGCAGCATCCGCGATTTAATATAGAGCAGTGTGGAGGCCATTACATAGAAATCAGTGATATTGTCTAAATCTATTTTAGTTGCAAACTTAAGATATTCAAGATACTGCTCAGTTATCGTCGCTATAGGGATATCGTAAATATTTATCTCCGACTTCTTAATTAAGAATAAGAGGAGGTCTAGAGGACCTTGAAAACTCCTGAGCTTAAATTCATGTTTGGTGTTAAAAGTATTATCCGTCATTAAAACCTAATACACTCACATAGTATAAGCCTTTGGACAATCTCCATTAAGGCACAATATCATGACCCATAATTTTTAAAGAAGGCCTGCACTCCGTGTTTTTTCAGCCGCCCCAGAGGTGAGTGATTTTTCCACTTGACCGGAATTCTCACCCTGACCGGGAAATAGCTTTTGCCTTGTCTTTCGCTCGATCTCCAGAGCAATATCCGGATTATTTCGCAAAAAAAGTTTTACATTCTCCCTTCCCTGCCCGATACGCTCTTCTCCGTATGAATACCAGCTGCCGCTCTTTATAATAAGGTTTTCCTGGATTGCTGCATCTAAAAGACTGCCTTCAGCAGATATACCCTTACCGAATATAATTTCCAATTCCACTTTTTTAAATGGGGGTGCTACCTTGTTTTTGGCAACCTTAACCCGAACCCGATTTCCTATGGCATTTTGGGTTCCTTCGGAGATGGTTTCGATTTTTCTGATTTCAAGGCGCATGGTGGAGTAGAATTTCAGGGCATTTCCTCCTGTGGTTGTTTCCGGATTGCCAAACATAACCCCAATCTTCATCCTGATCTGGTTGACAAACAGCAAGCAGGTATGTGATTTGGATATAATTGCGGTTAATTTCCTCAAAGCCTGGCTCATCAATCGAGCCTGAAGTCCCATATGAGAATCACCCATATCCCCCTCAATTTCCGCCCTTGGGGTTAAGGCAGCTACAGAATCAACAACGATAATATCAACAGCTCCCGATCTGATTAAAGATTCAACAATTTCTAAAGCCTGCTCTCCTGTATCCGGTTGCGATACCCAAAGCTCATCGGTATTAACCCCGAGATTTTGGGCATATGTAGGATCAAGGGCATGTTCAGCATCTATGAAAGCGGCAATACCGTTTAGCTTCTGGGCTTCTGCAATAGCGTGTAGAGCCAGGGTTGTTTTTCCTGAAGACTCGGGTCCATAGATCTCGATAATTCTGCCCCGGGGATATCCCCCTACTCCCAGTGCTGAATCCATCAGAATTGAACCGGTTGGAATGGTATCGATTTTAATTCTGCCTGCGTTTTCGCCCAGTTTCATAATGGAGCCCCTGCCGAATTGCTTCTCAATTTGAAGCCTGGCTGCTTCTAAGGCTTTAATCTTGTCTTCCGATGCCTCGATCTTTTTATTGGCGGAAACGATTTCCTTTTTGGTCACGCTTGAATCCCCCCTCCAGCTATTATAACGCTGCCATTGGCTATGACGCTTTCAATTGTACATAATATAATTCAATATTTTTATGGTCAAGTACGATGTGGGAGCGCTTTCAAAAAGTAGGTAAAGTGGTGTTTAGGCCGCATTTGGCAGAGTGCTCCGGAAATCAGTGAGGAATCGGGCGCTGGATATTGCGGATCTGATCTGGAGCATTCCGTCAGCACCTGACTGTGACCAGGTCAT
>JAUWZD010000113.1 GCA_030615505.1 Spirochaetales bacterium
CCCTGAATAGACACCTACGTTCCCGCGCCAGCCCTTCGGTCTAATGCTCCGTCTGCACGATTTTCGCCTGCTTTCACTAATCGTTCCTATCACTCACTTGTGCGGTGCGTGTAAATGCGGCGCAAGTGCTCCGATCGCCTCAATGTCTGCCGAATCTGGGGTGTTGCCAGCCCATCCCTGATTTTAATCGTTCCTATCACTTTTTAGAAGAGATTTGTCAGGGTGATATGATAGATTAAAGGTGTAGAATTCAGGAAAAACCGAAAAGCACGTAGATATCAGTACCACTATTACCAAAAAAATAGAACGAACGTGTTTCATTTATTACCTTTGTGTCTGGTAATTCCAAGCAAATAGTGTGCCAATAAATCCTTAAGAAAATTTCGCTTTGGCGCTGTTTTGTGGGGATTTTTAATATAATTTAAAGTCTTCCAGGCACAGGCAGGTGAATAATTTTTATACAGTAAGCTAAATTGGGGAAATTTTTTACACCAATAATGGGCCTCCGTTTCCCCGTAGACTTCAGCAAAAGATTCGTCCGGAAATACGACCTCAGCTAAATCGGAAAACTGCTCAACTTTTTTTAACTCGCTTTTTGGTTTCCTGGAGAGTCTTGCCCCTGCCTGGAGTTCACATATAAAAAAACGAATAAATAAACCAGGGAATTACCCAACTGTAATCGTTTTTACAGCCATTCTTTAAAGCTCCATGCACTTAGAATACACTTACTATCAATTGTTGTCAAAAGCCTGTTAAAAAACATGGGAGATAAAAGGGAAAATATTTTACACCGCTATTTTAAAAGAGAGGGAAATATCTACTAATTGATCACCGATTGTAAGCTCACCACCAGCTCTACCATAATGAAATCCAACATTAAAATCGATTATTAAATCCTGAATTGCTGTTATCGTAATACCGGGTCTTGTAATAAATGTAAGATCAGTGAAGTTTCCTAAATTAAAGATCATGAATGAAAGATCATTCCATCCTCCAGGTTGAGGAATGGAAATCATAAACATTCCATAATGCTTGCTTAGATTGTAGGGCTCATAGGCATATTCACCATCTGAGTATACCTTACCATTATAATAGTATTCTAAACAAAATGTGACTGTGTCTTCAGAGGAATATTCAAGTTCATAACTGATTCCACAACTCATACTCAGAAAGAATTTATTCTCTTCCTTATAACTCTCCGGTATCGAATCTCCTCTAAAGAAGGCAAACTCCGAATACAGGTCAATATCCCCAATTCCACCTGAAAAATCAAAACCAAAAATCGGATTACATCCTTTTGCGCCCGTTGCAGAGAGGGAAAACTCGAATGTACTGATTGGAACTTCAATACGTCCGGCATATCCGATTTCATCCACGTTATGAGCATCGTTAAAGAGCCCAATTGCATATAGATTCGCAGTTCCTAAAGGAATATGTGTCTTTAAAATCGTCACACCCTCTCTATCATCCTCAGTTTCAAAGGGGTCCCTCCTTATTGTATTCAGCGTATCTGTAGGGTTCCAGAACGCCGATGCCCCCCACCGTATCTTCTGCTTTCCCAATGTAAAGAATAGGGTATTTGCTATGTTGAACTTTATCCACAGTTCTTCTAAGCTTAATTTCAATCCTGAAGAATAGGAGAAATCACTTTCTGTAAGGGTAGGATCAAAGATCATCTTTCCCCTGATAAAACCACGAACCAGGTTTTTCAGCCTTCTATCGAGATAAATCATTGCTGTATTGGGGTTATAAAGGGTGAAATCAGAGAAAGATGCTTTTAAAATATTGTAGTCAAACTCACTTGATATCGATCCTCCAATATCAAGGCCATTATCTTCAATAGTATCTTCTTCGAAAAAGTTTTCATATCCTAATATCTCGTCTTCTGAAAATAAATTAATGGGTACCAGTAGTGCAATAATCCCTAAAACGACTATCCATACTTTTCCCATCATGTATTTACCTGCTCATGCTCTCTATCCATGCTTTTGTGAAGATATTCTTTTCTAAAGGCTTGAAATCGATTGTTTTGGTTAAGTTAATTGTTGAGTTTCCCTTTTTCAGCTCATCAAAAATTCTCACTTCCTGCGGATACAATACATAGTCCTTTTTCATTTCATTATATTTTTTAGTCCACCTTAAATAATAGATTGTTCGCATCAATTTTCCGGATAAAGAATACTCTTCCCTTTTTAAAGTATTTTTCATTTCTTGATCTATCCACAGATCGATTATGGGGTAGAGAACATCGGCAACACCTTCTTTAACAGTGAGATGAATTCTATATACTTTGATTTTTCCAAGCATATTTTCCCCATCGTATCTCACATTATAATCCTCAGAGAGGATGGATTCACCGAAATCAACGCTTCTGGAACTGGTCCCGCCGATTCTATCCCTATCGGTTCGCCTTACCCATTTACCCGTATTGGGATCATACATCCAGAGATTTTTAGCTACTTTTAAGTATCCCTTGCCTTTCATTTCTCTTGGTTTTAAGAAGAGCAGAAGGAACTTATTATCATCGTCCCGTCTAAAAACAACCACCTGAAATACTTTTGGTTCCTTATTTCGTTCGATGTTCTTTACATAACATAAGGCTTTATAATCTCCGGAGCTCCTCTGCCTTTCCTCGATCTCTTTTACAATTTCTAAGGCATCTACTTCGGAAAAAAGAAACACTTTGGAGATAAATAATAAAAGAAATATAATTATGATTTTTTTCATCTTCTCTTCCTTTAACCGATATAATTTATGGCACTGATGGGCTTCATCTTAGCAGCTCTATAGGATGGATAAACGGCGCCCATAGTTGACAGGATGGTAATAATTAGGAACGCCAGAATAAGATTGGGGACTTTAATAATGAGTGAAAGCTCATCACTGAGCAGGAAATTTTGAACGGCTTCGTATGGGATTTTAATTTTCAGGTAATCGAGAAGCTCAGACACTCCACTCCCTATTAGAATTCCAGAAGCAGTGCTGATCGCTGACAATATGAAGGCTTCTATCATAAACATCATCATGACTCTGTTTCTATGCATCCCGATAGCTCTAAGAGTTCCAATCTCTTTTGTTCTTTCTCTTATAGAGATCCATAGAGTGTTCATTATTCCCATTATAATTATTACCATCAAAACGACTAAGAAATAGAGGACAGTTGAATTAAACGTGGTGATAATCCACTTCATAAAAGATATTTCATCTTCCCATGTCGTTATATCGATCTTTTGACCTGTCCACTCTTCTTTAGCTACTCTGTCCAGTTTCTTCCAAAAGGGAGCGGACTCTTCTTCCATAAGTCTGTATCCTTCATCCCCTATTAAATTCTTTAGTCGATTTTGCACCTTAACTACATCTTTCTTTGATTTGAGGTATCTCATTATCTTTCCTGTCATATTTTCCCCGAAACGGTAGAGATCACTAATATCATCTTTTGTTCCATAAACTGCAGGCCATACGGTTATGCCGATATCTTTTAACACAGCACATACTCTCAAGTCTTTGGTGTTCCAAACATTCCTCCTGGTAGGCACGGAGATAGTCACCATATCTCCCGCTTCTACCTTCAATCTTTTTGCCTGAGATGCAAATAAAGCGATATTACCGGGATTTTTTAGCTCATCAAGATTACCCGCTGTTGAAGCTTCACCAGGTACGGGTTTATAATCCTCGATGTAATCTCTCTTATCTGCTAACTTAAGAACATCCTTTAACTCTTGCTCTTCGGTGAAATTGAGGCCCCATATGGCGCTGTGGATAGAATCAAAATCTGAGATTATCTCTCCCCATGACATGAACCGGTCAACAACACATTTAGCCTCCGGTATATTTTCAATAGCCAATCTTTTTAGATTCTGATAATCCATTATTAGTGGGCCGGCAGAGGTGGGCCTCCACTTATAAAATCCGGCGATGTTTACATGACCGCTCATGAGCATAGTAGAAGATTTTAACATCGTGTCGCTGATTCCCGATGTAACAGCCATCAGTATAATCAGGATTGCAGTTACGATGATTATGGCACTACCCAGCATGATAGAGCGATTTCTATTTTTAATGATATTCCTGAATGCGATTCTTATGAGTTTTAACATATTATTACTCCTTCTCTATAGCTTCAATAGGAGTTACTTTTGCTGCAATATAAGCCGGATACAATGTCGCTACTATGCTTATAATTATCATCAAAGCAAATGCACTTATTATGTGACCTGCTTTTACAAACGCATATAACCTGGGCCCTGCAAACAGGAAATAGAAAAAATCAGAGAAGGCCGGTATCCCGATTCTGTTAAAAACCTGTACACAGATAATGCCTGATACGGATCCGATAAAGACGGATATAATACTTAATATTAAGGTTTCCACTAAGAAGAGCATGAAGACATATCGCTTCTGAGCCCCGATGGCCCTCATTGTTCCTATTTCTTTAACTCTCCCCATGGCTGCCATAACCATGGAATTCATCATGATTACAATAGCTACAATAAATATGAAAAAAAGAGCTGCATATAGTATGGCCTTAACAACAAATATAAATTGGCCAAACCGTCCGGAGGCTTTTTGCCAACCAGTAACTTTAAGATTGAAGCTGTCTTCTCTGCTTATTTTTCTGATCTCTTCCATGGTTTTAAGAATTTCTGCAGGGTCTTTTAAGAGTATAGCTGCATTCAAACATGCCCCATTTTCCATCTCATCTTTTGTATAGGTTTTGTCGAATATTCTTCTGCGCATCTCGTATCGATCAAGATCTTCACTGCTTTCGTCAGAGAATATCTCGTCAAAACCAATATCTCCTATTTCTTCTTCTACCCATAACTGTTCACCTAATAATGCTTCTATATCATCCCTTCCGAGTTCCTTAAAAATACCCATCTCTTTTTCGAGGTGTACAGCTTCTTCTATTTGTTCAGGCGTCATAAATCCATATAGATCACGAAAAGACATTATATCCATCAGGTTGAAATTACCTGCCAGTGGAGATTTTTCAAGACTCTTAAAAGAAAATGTGCCGTAGACCTTCATATTTACCGAAGAAGAGCTGCCCGTTTTGGTAAAAGATGTTATTGGAAAAACATCGCCGATTTTGATTTTATAAAGTATAATTTCATGTGCAATATGATCATAAAAAAATGCATATCTTTCCATAAAGTTCTCATCATTCATCTTTAGGAAATCTTTAAGAAGTCCAATAATATCATTTTCATCGTTTTTTAACAGTTTTTGCAGGTGCGGTGTAAGCTCTTTAATCGATATAGAGCCCATCTGGTGGGCGATTTCTCTTACCTCTTTAATATTGAACCTGATTTTGCTCTGAAGCTCTCTATCCGAACCTATGGTCTTATTGTCTTCTTCAATTGCCCTTTTTATCTGATCTAACCTGCTTGCTATTTTGTGTTTTACCTGATTCTCATAAACCCAGTCATTAAATAGAAATCCTCTCTTACCTTCGGGTATGGGATTACCCTTTACTATCTCAAAAAGATCAAAAGCCTCCTGGAATTCGTCCGGTATAGTTCCGATATATGTAAGAATCAACATTGTGTCCTCCCATATAAGCGGAGCTACTTTATTCTCAAGAAATTCTAAAGACTCAAACGGCTCTTTATCAAATTCAAACCAGAATTCCTCTGATAAAGCTCTTTCAATATTATGACTCTTCGTTTTAAGTTCATCCGGCAAGTGGGGTTCAATTTGCTTAATTCTCGCATTTATTTCATCTTCAGCAATATCTTCCGTTCCAATAATGGTTTTCCAGAAGTCTCTCTTTACACTGTTAATGATCGATGCAATGTGATCCTTTAATGCTTTGATCCTTGCTCCATCATTTTCCTTTACAGCATTACGCAACTCTTCTAACCTGATATCTAAAATATTCCCCGGCGGAACCATTGCAGAATTAATACCCATGGGAACTATATGCTTAATATTATCTATTTTTGACGAGAGTGATGTTTTGACTTTCTTAAAATCAGGAATAAATGAAATATTAGAACTTCCAGGCAGGTCCGTGCCCCCGCCGAAGAGTAGCAACCTGTCCCGCGCATCCTCAGAATATATCTGAATATCCCCTGCAACACTGTTGATGATGCTTTTTTTCATGCTTTCCGATACGGAAGCGACAAAAGAGCTGCCTATTATTGCTAAGAAAGTACCAAGAATAATAATCAGACCTACGATAACGCTCTTCAGTTTATGTGAAATCAGGTTTCTTAAGCCAATTTTCAGCACTACCACGATTTTATCCTCCTATCATTCAAGAGCTTAAGATTCTGAATTAATTTGCATAGCTTTCATCACTAATAACTTCTCCATCATGGAGCTTGATGATCCTGTTTGCCCTTTTCATAATATCAGGATCGTGTGTTGAGAATATAAATGTGGTCTTTTCCAGCTCATTGATCTTTTTCATCAGATTGATAATACTCCGGCCGGTTTCAGAGTCCAGATTAGCAGTGGGTTCATCGGCTAAGATTATCTCTGGTTTGGTTACAAGCGCCCTGGCAATTGCCACTCTCTGCCTCTGCCCGCCGGAAAGCTCATTCGGTCTGTGCTTCGTATAATCCTCAAGTCCTACCACTTTTACAAAGTATGTTACTTTCTCTTTACGTTCACTTTTTGTCATTCCGTTTTTCAACAACAATGGAAACTCAACATTATCATAAACATTCAGCACAGAAATAAGGTTGAAAGATTGGAAGATGAACCCGAGTTTATGCAGTCTTAGGTGGGTTAATCTCCTTTCATTCAGCTCAGATGTATCTTCTCCTGAAACGATTACCGCGCCGCGAGTAGGAATATCTACGCACCCTATAAGGTTGAACAGGGTAGTTTTACCGCTTCCCGAGGGACCGGCTACTGTAATGAATTCTCCCATTGCAACCTGCAATGAGATACCTCTTAGAGCGGGTATTGTAACCTTACCCAAGCGATAATCTTTTACTACATTATTAAGCTCTACGTTTCCCATATCAGTTTTGCCTCCTCATCAGGGCAAAGCTATGAAGCTTCCCCAGGTAAAATCCGCCTGCTTTGGAAAAGAAATGGCACAGGTCTTCTTTATACTTTCAAACATAAAACTGCTCACAAGGGTCAGTGCGAGTAAGAGGCACTCAGTATAATCACAGTGGGCAAATGAGCATTTGCTAAAACGGCTGCCAAGATCCATGGCCGAGTCCTCCAAGGATTTGCACACACATCTACCAAGCTCCTCGAGATAGGAAGCAAATTTCCTCCACTCTGCAAGCTTGATCACCGGGATTCCGACCCGGATCTTACCCTTCTTAAACTCTAAAGCTTTTGATTCCACCAGGTATTTGATCCACTCCCCCGCATCAGCCTCGGATGGCAGAAGCTCCCCCAGAACCTCCTGGGCCCTGCTCCTGTCAATTCCTTCCAGGCCAATTCGAGAAAGTACGGCAGGAATAACAGATATCCATAAAGGCTTCACAGCTCCCACGCCTGCGTTCTTCTCGTTCCCATAATATAATTTACGAGAAGTGCCTACATGATTGATAAATGAAAATACCCCATCGGGTTCATCGGGTTCATTAGG
Source organism: Spirochaetales bacterium (assembly GCA_030615505.1). GTDB lineage: Bacteria > Spirochaetota > Spirochaetia > SZUA-6 > DRHE01 > JAUWZD01. The sequence goes on from JAUWZD010000113.1 coordinate 7,559, forward strand.
AGAAAAAGAAAAGAGATATATTTCTCCATTGTATCCTTGAATGAGGTCTCTTACTCCGGAAGCTCCCCCAACAGCAGTACGGCCGAGCCCTTTTCTTTCAGGCAGCTTCAGTTTCGCCTCTTTAAAGATACTCTTAAGCGGGAAGTTCAATCCTGGATTCAAGACTGCAAGGATTGCAGTAACCCTGACGCTCTCCTGTGCGGTTTTATCGGGCAGCTCTTTTCCCAGTAAAAGAGCCTCTTCATCCAGCCACTCAAGCTGCTCAACCAATGGTTCTGCTACTCTTTCTGCCCATGGAAGAAGGATGTCATAGTCTTCTCTTAGTAATACGGGAAACATGCATCGGATCTGATTACCCTCTAATTCTATTAACTCATATCTACTCCACCAGCTTAAAATTTTTCCGGCCTCATCCTCTGATACCCCGGCTACTGAAGAGGCTACAGAAACTGTACTTACAGGATAAGCGGCCAGATAGAGTCGGGCTTCTATCGAATCCGGTCCAAAAAGTTTCCCCATTATCTTATCACCGCTGATGTTGATCCACTGAAACTGAAGCGGCTTATCCCCGGCTTTATCAAGGCTCTTTAAGTTCACACTAACCCTCTCTAAGCTTTCATTCAGCTTTTTTCTAATCCGGTAGAGGCCGGTCTTTACAGCCTGAGATGAAGTAAACAAAAAGTCTGCTACCTCTCGACATGAAAGCCCTTCTAAGTAAAACAGCCTGACCATGAGACGGCTTCTCGGTGGCAATTGTCTTAATGCTGTCATAACAGCACTGCTTATTTCATCATCCCAGTCAGAAGATTGAATATCCTGTTCTAAGGACCTTTGTTCTGTAGATTCGAAGTCATAATTAGACAGTTCTCTATTTCTGTTCTTTTTGCGAAAATGGTCCGCCAGCTTGTTTGAGACGATCCGCTTAAACCATTTAAAAAAAGCACGAGGCTCCTCTAATTTAGGCAAAGATTGTATTAGGGAAAACAGCACTTCTTGAAGCACATCGTCTGCATCATGGCTGTATCCTATTGTTTCTGCAATCTTAATGTAGGCAAGTCTGGAGGCGATTTTGAACAGCGCTTCTTTCCCTTTTTCGTCTCCGCTCTGCGCAAGATGAACTAAACAGGATATATCCGGCATCTTCTTTGATCCTTCTATTAATAAAGTCGCTCTAATACTAAAATGGTGACTTTATAAATTTACTTTTCTATATATTTTTATGCCAACTGCCCCGGCTTTTAAATTATTGAAAAATAAAAATACTTGACTTTGTGGAGCAGCCTGTCATATTATATAAGTCATTGCTTATAGGCTTAAGAATAAACAGATTAAAGATCCTGTTAGGATGAAAATGAATGACATAAGAGTTAAAGACTTAACCAAGAAGTTCAATGATTTTACTGCAGTAGACCATATATCATTCACAGTTGAAAGCGGCGAGCTCTTTGGACTTCTCGGCCCAAATGGCGCGGGAAAGACAACGACCATCAGGATGCTTACAGGCATTCTTCGGCCTACAGAGGGCACAGCCTATTTAGGAAAATACAATATTCAAAAGAACCCTATTGAGGCTAAGCAACTTTTGGGAATTGTCCCTGAAATGGCTAATGCCTACATAGATCTATCTGCCTTAAAGAATCTGCTCTTAATTGGAGAGCTGTACGGGATAGATAAAAAGGAGAGGATGGAAAAAGCAGAGTCTCTGTTAAAACTATTCGAACTATATGAAAAAAGGCACAAGAAAGTGAAAACCTTTTCAAAAGGTATGAGACAGAGGATAGTTGTTGCCATGGGTTTGATGAATAACCCCCAGATATTATTTTTAGATGAACCTGGTTCCGGTTTAGATGTAGAAAGTGTCAGGCTGATTAGAGAGCTTATCAGAAAGTATAATGCGGGCGGGACAACTATTGTTTTAACGACTCATAATATTGAAGAAGCCAACCAGTTATGTGATAGGGTTGCAATTATGAACCACGGCAAAATTGTAGCTATTAATCGCCCGGAGAAGCTAAAACACACTATTCAAAGCACAGCTTCTGTTGAGGTCGCTTTTAATAGAAGAGTAGAAACAAAACAGCTCATACTTGATGAGGTTAGGGAGATTAATAAAGTTGGAGATAAATTAAGATTATATACTGAAAAACCGGAAGAGGTTATTCCAATGCTTGTTAATTACTCTCAATCCACCGGCAATAAAATTCTATCTTTAAACACATTAGCGCCTAACTTAGAAGATGTTTTCCTGATATTAACTCAAAAGGGATGGAAATGAAAATATTTGAGCAACTTAAAAGATCATTAGCTGTAACAAAAAAGGATCTATCCATTTTTTATTTTAAAGGACCTGTAATAATATCCGGTTTGCTCATGCCGTCTTTCTTATTTATCGCCTTTGCTATTGGGAAGAAATTCCCTATTACTTTCTTAATTCCCGGCCTGCTGAGTATGGCGCTCTTTGTTACTGCTACATCAATCGGCCCCGTAATTGCTCCGTGGGAGACCCGGATGATGACTTTTGAGAGATTAGTTTCAGCACCAATAGCCATGTGGGCTATTATTCTGGGCGATATAACAGCCTCTTTTTTATTTGGCCTCTTTATTACATCATTCGTTTTCTTAGTCAGTATAATTTTACTTGGAATCAAGATAATAGGCTTAAAACTAATTATAGGCACTATTTTAGCATCTTTCTGCTTTTCATCATTAGGAGTGCTAATCTCCGCTCCACCTACAGATAATCCATCAAATATAATGATGTTATCAAGTTTAATTAAATTCCCTCTAATCTTTATAAGTGGAATATTCATTCCAATTAGTAGTATGGGCAATTGGAAAGCCATTTCATATATCTCTCCGTTAACCTATTATACCGATTTAGCAAGACACTCTGTTGTGAATACGAATCATTTCAGCCCTTCATTTGATCTATTAGTCCTCCTTGGCTTCAGTATTCTGTTCTTTGCCGGTGCAATAAAGCTTCACAGCATAAGCCTGGTTAAGAGATTCTGATAGGAGTGATTCATTGGGAGGTTATGCCGGAAAGTTTCTACAGGTTGATCTCGGAAATAGCACATTCGATCATTTTAGATTCCCACATTGCACCGGATGTAGCTATTCTTGATCCCCGGATGGTAGAGAGCCTTCCCCCCAGGATTACAGCCTTTACCGGTATGGATGCTTTAACCCATGCAGTGGAAGCAATCCATTCCCTTCAGAGTGAACCGATCTCCGATGCCCTGGCCCTGCATGCCATCAGGTTCATCTTTTATCTTCTTGACCTGATAGATATCCCCTAATACTATTTAACTGTTTGTTATTAAAGGGAATCATATATGAGAATAAAAATCTGGGGATGCCGCGGCTCGCTGCCTGCCCCGGGAGGTGAAACGGATAAGTACGGAGGGAACACAACCTGTGTGGAGATCAGGCTCAAAGACGGAACACTGATCATTATTGACGCCGGATCCGGTATCCGAAAACTCGGGAAAGCACTGCTTAAAGAAAAAGCCTTAAATAATATCTACCTTTTTCTTACCCATTCCCACTGGGATCACTTACAGGGCTTCCCCTTTTTTACTCCCGCCTACATGCCGGACTATAATATTTATGTCCGGGGAGGGCCTTTAGCCATGCAGTCGTTAAAGGAATTCCTAAAGTACCAGATGAACCCGCCCTATTTCCCCGTGTCTTTCGATCTACTCAAAGCGCAGTTTGACTTCAACTACGATAATCCGGAGGAACAGATAATAGGGTGTGCAAGGATCGTACCCATACTCTTAAGCCATCCTAATGGGGGCTATGGATTTAAAATAATCGAAGAGAGTAAAACCTTTGTGTTTCTAACGGACAATGAGCTGGAATACTCTCATGAGGGAGGATTAACTGAAGCGGAATATATAAACTTCTGTAGAGGATCCAATATTTTATTTCACGACGCTCAATATACTGTGGAGGAATATAAAATTACCCGGGGGTGGGGACATTCGACCTTTCTGGCTGCAACACGACTCAGCATGGCTGCAGAGGTGAATCGTTTCGGAATCTTTCACCATGATCCTGATCATACCGATGAAGATCTGGACCGGTATATTCTTCCCTGTCAGGAACTGATCGACAGAGAGAACAGCGAGGTTGAGTGTTTCGGAGTACAGGAAGGCATGGAGCTTTCCATTTAGGCTTAGGTGAATGAAGAGATTAACCCATCAGGTGCCCTGGCGGAATCACTTCTCCTTCATTACTACGACACCGTTCCAATCCGCCGGCGGCGGCGATTTCATATAAGTTTCGCATCGTTTGAGAAAGACCCGGGAAATTCCATCGCCCGGCAAGATTTTTTGAACCTCAAGAAAATACCTGGTAGCTTTTTCGAACTCCCTCTTGTAATAAAACTGCGAGCCGGTATGGTGTAGCTTCCAGGCATTCTCTTCGCTTTGACTCAATTCCTTCCGCGGTGAATAAATTCCTATACCCTGCTTTTTTCCCTTAACCGCCACCCTGTCGAGCATACGGCACGAAATATCCTTTTTTACGTATCTGAATACCGATTCCGATACAATCATCTCCTCATGATAAATTTTTGTTAAACCCTCAAGCCTTGAAGCGATATTTACCATATCGCCAATAACCGTATAGTCCATTTTCTTATCCGACCCGATATTCCCTACCGTTACTGAGCCGTAGTTTATCCCGATGCCGATGTGAAATTCCGGCCGGCCCCGTTCTGCCTGCCGCTGATTAAAACCCTTAAGCGCTTCCATCATCTCGAACCCCGACTGCACCGCCTTAAACGCATCATCCTCATGCTGCACCGGTGCACCGTAAAAGGCCATAATGGCATCCCCAATATATTTATCCACAATACCTTGTCGACTCATAATTACATCTACCATTAAGCTGAAATATGCGTTCAATGATTCCACGATTTCATCCGGCCGCATATTTTCCGACATGCTTGTAAAACGCCTTATATCGGAAAAAAGTACGGCGAGGATCCGGCTCTCCCCTACAAGCATGGACTCGGGTTTCTGGAAGAACTGGTCGATCACTTCTTTGGGAACATACTTTTGAAAGATATTCCTGATTTTCTGTTCCTTTTTCTGCGCAACCACCGCCTTGAGCGCGTAGCCCTTGATCTGATCATATGCATTTTCAAGCTCGCCGGTCATGAGATTAAAGGTATGCCCCAGTTCCCCTATTTCGTCTCGATACAGCAGATCAACTCTTTTCGAGAGATCGTTGTTGACGATTATCTCTCTCATAGCCATAACGATATTCTGCAGGGGCTTGGTTAGATAGTAGGAAAAAACTAAAAGGAGTAGAATCGTTATGAATAATGTTATCGAGATAATAAGACCGCTCTGCCAGAATATCTGGTTAATCGCCTGGTAAAAGGCGTCCCGCTGTTCGCTTATCATAAAATACCAGCCAAATGGTTCGAATACGGACGCCTGAGCGACCCGCTCCACACCACCCAACCTGATCTGCTGCCAGCCTTCCGTTTTGGCCGACATCAACTGTGTAAGCCTGTCGGCTTCATTTTCGCTTATCTCCACATCCCCGGTCTGCATAGCGATACCGCCGGTTTCATCCACGGCGAAAATGAGCTCCGTTTCACATCGGATCAAGCTTCGGGCAAATGATTCAACGGCGAGCTTTGAGACATCGATAAATTCCTGATTGCCCGTGAGATCATTCTCCACTAAGAGCGTCCACTGGGTATCAGCATATTTTTTCAGCTCTTCCGCTTTGAATCGCAGGAACTCAGTAGCGACCCGGGTAATTCCGTTCCTGGCGGAAAGGGAAGCGGCTATTCCGATCAGGAAAAGTGGTGTGATGATTAAAGGCAGAACGATGAGAACGATTTTGACCCGTATTTTCATTATATTCAGTAACTATACAACAGCTCCAAGCGCCCGTCAATTACAGGCACTGTTATTCCATCCGGATGAACAGGGCTTTCA
>JAUWZD010000169.1 GCA_030615505.1 Spirochaetales bacterium
ATTATCTTTAGCAGAAAAGGTATCCTCTCCCTTTTTCCTTCCTGCTGGATTAGGAAACTTTCCTGGCTGAGAATTGTATTCTATTCCATTCTATTCTGACAAGTATTAAAAGTAAAAGGTAACCCAACCGGGCAGGTAACACTTAAGTTGGCCGACTGAGTCGTTTCCACCATCTCCGGCATACGGACATCTGCTGCGATTATGGTGGAACGACCCCTGCTCTCGAAGGAAAGGTTGACCAAAGCCAGCGCCTCATCGATTAAACCAAAGGCAGAGCCTCTGCCCTCTACTCCAACCCGGATTTTGTTTTTTAGAATCTGCTTGATAGCGATGCCGAAGCTCATCCCCGCATCCTCTGCAACAGTGTGAAATAATTCATAACCCACCGATTGCACAGATATTTGAACATTGAAGCATGCCCGCCAGGCAATAGTTTAAATCATGTGGTTTAAAAAGGGTATACAGGTAAATCTGAAGGCAGGATGATCAATTACATCAACTTGAACCCATAACCGACGGACAGCAGGAAAGCCCGATATTTTGTATCATCGTCCTTGAACCACTCGGTCAGACCGTGGCAGTATCGGGCGTCCACCATTAACACGCCCGGCCCCAGGCTCAGCTCCACACCGGCTCCGCCGATGAGGCTGAAGCCAAAATCTTTGGCGAAATCCTCACCCTTAAACTCCACTTTATCCTGTCCTGTGGCTTTAAGATCGTCGTCAATAATGCCGTTGTCTGACTTCTCTGTCAGTGTCCAAGTACCTACCCGGGCCTGCAGCCCGGGCCCGCCCAAAACGAATACCCCCACATGGCCGAAACCAAGCTTGCCCTTCACCAGGATTGGGAGATCCACTGTATAGGTGCTCATCCCGCCCTTTACCCACCCGGACTCCATCCCTACAGTCTTTTCGTATTCGTACCTGAGACCACCGACGGTGAACAGGACCTCCATCTGAATCGCCAGGAAGGGCATGACGCCGATCTCGACAAATACCCCGCCAGGGATCCCGAGATTAAACGACCTACTGGTGTTTTCATTGTCTATGAAGTCATTGTAGTCGTCCCCAAAGCCATCGAAGTGGCCCACCATTACCTTCGGCCCGATCGTGATACCGATCCCGAAGACCATAACCGGCAGCACTAGAGCTGTGATAACAACAGCCAATAGACAGATTCGTTTCATCTTTGCCTCCATATAATGGGATTTTGTTGCATTATAATCTATTTAAATAGATATTGTCAAATTTTTTAGGTTGTAAGAAAACCTCCATTGTGCCGGAAAAAAATTTATAATGTACCATATTAAGAGAGAGAAACGCATCCATTGCTGTAATAACTGAAAGAAACGGAGGAGGTTTTTCCGCCATGCTATTAGAAATCACGGTAAAGAGTAATTACAGGAAGCTTTTCGGTGCCCTGATCCTGCTTTTCATACTTTAGTCTCCAGCCTTCGAACAGGTTACCATCCATGAGGGGAGGCTGGGTCCCGGAGATGCCAAGCTGGGCAGGTATTTCGATACCTATCCCCTGGTTAACCTGCACTTTTAGTGATACATTACTTACGGCCGATATATGGTTAATTGAGTAATACTGAGACTATCTTTTCCCGAGAGCAAATACCATTCGCCTCCCATGAGGACCGGTCACTTCCAGGTCGTTCATCTTGTCTATCGCCGAGGCCAGCACATCCATGGTATCCCGATCCTTCTTGTTGTATTCTATAATTATCTTCCGGATTTCCTTGGTTTGCTCAACCTTCGCATGGAGGTGGATTATCTTGTGCAGAAGTGTGAGCATGCTTGTTGAAAAACCGCCCAGGAAGTACTTGACGAAGTACGCATACAGATGTGGCAGGCTTACACGATGAAAGGTAAGGATCTGATCAAGCTCCACATCCACTTTGTACACCGTTTCCTTGCCTTGCAGACGCAACCATTCACGCTGGTGTTTCCTCAGAAGCCGGAACCCTCTGGGACGTTCCTTCTCGATCCGCTTCATCTCTCGCTCATGGATCAGAAGTTTTTTTCTGATTGATAGTAAAAGTTATAATCGCAGAGTGCCGGGAATTCAAGACGCGGAGGGCATTTTTCAAGGGGTCACGAACAGAGGGGCTCCAGGGTCTACCGGTTGCTGCCTAAAGCGCAAAACAGCCTGACTGATTGGGCAATTCAGTGCTCATGAAGGGTGAAGGAAGCGCTTTTGCAACTAGCCTTGATGAATGATGAGGATAAATGGACCCCCGGATCAAGCCGTACAACATAAGGCTTATCCAGACATTTACCTCGGGTCTGAGAAGCATACAAACCATATCGCCGGTCGGCTCTCGACATCTCCGACTCGGCTGCGCCTCGTCCGACTAAGAAGCATGTCTTCGCCGACATTAGCGCATCTCCGGCTCGGAAGCCGGACTAAGAAGCATGCGCGTCAGATATACTTAACGCCTCGGGACAGTATGTGTTGTGTGAGTTCTACGATAAGCTGTAAAGGTGTAAAGCGTTTTAGCTTTCCTTTGAAGAAGTCATTATAGGATGTATAGGAAATCAGGTTGCCTTCATCGGTCTCTTCAAAGGTGATTTTTTGTAAAGAAATCGGAGGGCGGGCTATGTATTGGGAAAGGGCTTCCCGTGCCTTCGAGGATAAAGCAGGGATTCGTATAGAGTTGTTGAGTGAAAACCCGGAATGTCTCCAGTGATTCAGTTTAGAGGCCGGCCTGGGATAGATAAGCAATCACCCCCTACGGGGACCAAAGGTCGAAAGTATTCCGACATTCTGTGGAGATTCCCAAAGGGGATGTGTAAAAACTTGCCCTTCTCATCAAAGCCGCCTTACAAAACGATCCCGCGGAGGATCGGCTGCACGTTTAATAAGGCCGTCACTGCCCTGTTCATGTGCTGATGACCTGCTCAATAATTGTCAATCTCTTTCCAAATCCTGGAAGCCTCTTTGCAGGCCTCTTTATATATTGAATTCACTTCAAAGGGAAACGCCCTGTTTTCATAGATGCATTTAACGTTGATAATAACTGTTTCAACCGACTGGTAAGATAGCCCGAAAAGAATGTGGCCTCCTGTATTATCATTCATTAGGGGGGTTGGGTTCATATAGTCAAGGATTACTAAAT
>JAUWZD010000131.1 GCA_030615505.1 Spirochaetales bacterium
TCCTTGGGCAATCCGTTCACCACCGGAAAAGGCTTTTCCCATCCTGCATCACCACACCACAGTTCCGCCTTGCCGGTCTCCGTGTTATACACGAAAAGAAACTGCTCTCCGAATGTGTTTTCAAAGTAGCCGTGGTAGGAGTTCGGTCCATCACCGTTTATCGCTGGAGGCTGGCCACAGCTGTCGGTATGATGGTTGGACACTTTAAAAAGCGGTTTGTCATCATTATGCTTCATTCCTCGTTTATATCACGGTCGACATGAGTGTTTAAAGATAGTGTCGCTCTCGGAATGATGGGTCTACCCATTTACAATTACAGCTGAGGAACTGTGGCTCTGAAGGTGCTTTCAGTGAATCGGAGGGGGCTATACGATGAGAACGACCGGGAGCCAGGCGGGACAATCAGCGGTGGGGAAAAGTTCTATCGGAGAGCAATACTCGATAGCCAGGGTTCTGTAAAAAAGCCGTCGGTGCTGATCCGGGAGCTGCGCAAGCTATTCTGCCAGTATGCCTTACTGAACAGACAGATTTGCATGCACAAGAATAACAATGAAGAGGAGCAGGAAGAGCACGTATTGCTGTTATAAGAAAGATTTGCGGTATAATGAGACGAATGTTACTAAATGGAGAACAATACCGTTGGATTAAGACGGATAATTTTGAGAGAAAGTTGAAGAAATACGAAAGGGGATTAAAAAAGATCAAGGAGGAGAAAAAAATCGCTTGACTTTCATCATAGTGAAAAGTATCACAACTTTGGGCTGGCCTGTCGCTTGCTGAGAATCAAAACTTATCGTTAGCAAAAACTCCACTCCTTTGTCCCTCGAGGATCAATATCAAGGAGGATCGTCATGAAAAAAGCCATTTTAATTATATTTGTTGCTTTGCTTTTTATGAGCGCTTCACAGCTTTCGGCCCTGGACTCCATGGTTGGGGCGAAATCCAGCTACTACGCCTGGAGACCCTACTATAAAGACTTTACGCAAGGCGGCATCGATGAAATGGGAACCGGAAGCGGTATACTCTACGGCCCGGTACTTTGGGGCTGTAAAAAAACAACTTCCCATTTCTGTCATATCTCTCTCAAATAGGAATAATCATATCTACTAGGCTTGAAAGAGTAATTCCACTTTGGACAAAATGTATGGCATTGTATATTAAGCTTTTCCATTTCTTCGTCTGTAAACTTTAATCACCCCCCAACATAAAAGCCTCAACCAATAATCCGGTATTAACAACGGCGTATTTTCGCCGGTGATTTGCATATATAAAAAATCCCGGATTTCGTTGTTGAGTGCTACGAGGTGTGAAGCAGCGCCTCGAAATAAGTGTAGTCAAGCCTGATTTAGGTGCGGCTGAATCGGAATAGCTTTGTAATAAGATGCCATTATTGGTGTAAAAAATTTCCCCAATTTAGCTTGCTGTATAAAAATTATTCACCTGCCTGTGCCTGGAAGACTTTAAATTAGATTAAAAAGCCCCACAAAACAGCGCCAAAGCGAAATTCTCTTAGGGATTTATTGGCACACTATTTGCTTAGAATTACCAGACACAAAGGTAATAGATGAAACACGTTCGTTCTTTTTTTTTGGTAATAGTGGTACTGATATCTACGTGCTTTTCGGTTTTTCCTGAATTCTACACCTTTAATCTATCATATCACCCTGACAAATCTCTTCTAAAAGGAACAGTGATAATATCCTTTTTCCGGGAGGAAATCGCTGACAGCGCTCATCTTCTGCTTTTCAATAACCGCTTATCGGTGAAAGATCCTGACATGAACAGCCTTAAAGAAGATGTCATATACAAGCACGGATTTCAGCCGGCATATACAAAGATCACTTCTATTAGAGATGAAACGGGAGCGGAGGTTCCTTTTATTAATTCCTTTGATCCTACCAGGAATACGGCTGTTATTCTTGACCTTGCTGAAAGGGAATCGTATATCCTGACCGTTGCTTTTGAAACGGTTATACCTGAGATGCTCTCAAATGACATTACAAGCCTGAATAATATCTGGCTTCAGAGATTTCTCTGGTATCCTAAGTTACTTATTCCACACGAAAAGTTTTCTATCAAACCGGTCATGTACTCTCTTAAAATATCACTTCCGGGGGAATTTATGTTAATAACAGGTTATAGAGATCTATATGATGAAAGCACCTGGCACATGGAAAGCGAAAGAAAGGCCGAAATGGGTATTCCCATCTGCATAATCCCAGAAAAAGAATACAATGAGATCGTTCTCTACTCCCGGAATTATGATATAGCAATATATGCAAAACCGAAAAAAGCGTCCCGGGCATATAAAATCGCACGCTTTGCTGTAGATGCACTTGATTATCACGCAGAAAAATACGGAAGGCTCGATTTAAAGCGTATTACGATCTTCGAATCTCCGGTGCAGTCATTTTCAACTTGTGCAGGATCAGGATTAATCATCCTGGGAGGAGCCTGTTTCAATTCTGATAAACTCGATCCCTATGTTGACTATATTCTATCCAATGAGATCGCATACATGTATTTTGGAAAAGATAATTATTTGAGCGAATCTCTTACAAGGTATATCAGTATTCAGTATATAGAAAAAAAGTATGGGTATGAGCATTCTATTTACAGACAGGGTTCCGGTATCATTTTAGGTAAACCCGAGCAATATGCCAACCTGAGAGAAAAGATCTACAGTGAGTTTATACAATACGCCGAAAAAGATCAGAGCGAAGATGCACCGGCTTTGTATTCTAAGGGAGCCCTGGCCATGCGGCAGATTGCAACAGAAGTGGGCATTGATGTCTTAAACAGAGCTATATGTTCATATTATGAACATTATAAGGATACTATTAGATACACTGCATCCGGTAATGAAAATTTTTTAGAAGTTTTAGAAGAGTATCATCCCGGCATCACGGGCAGGGCGGAAGCCATTCTTTATTCTGATCTTTATCCCGACTTTTACTTTCAGAAGATTATCCATGATAAGAGCACAACTACCCTTTATATTCAGGAGAAAAACCATACCGGATACTCTTCCGTAATGCATATAAAAACAGATAAGACAGTAGAGGTCTTTAATATAAAAGATGGTGATGTAATTACTGTCGGGGGAAGGGTATTATCAGCTTCTATTGATCCTGAATGGTACACTCTTGACATAAACAGGAAAAATAATTACTTTCCCAGGAAGTTCAATTTTTTCATCTCAAAAAACAGTAAATATGAAGCTGACAGTCTGGGACCTGCTTTCGGTATAGCCGGCGAGCCGGAGCAAAGTGACGGTGTAATTGAACTGGATTTTATGACAGGTATACAGTATAAATCTGAAGGGGTTAATTCCTTTTATATTGAAGGAGGTTCTCTGATAAATACGGTTCTGCCGTATCAACCCCTGGCCATGCCCGAACTTTCATTTTCTGGTGTATTCGGAGGGATTGCCTATAAATCTCCCAGGGAGATAATGATCGGTGCGGCATACTTGTATTATATTGATGGGCGGTGGCAGGCGGAACTCGTCCTGAAGAGGGAGGAGAAATTCATAAAAGAGGCTCTGTATTATCCTCAAATTTATTATTCCCTGGGATTTGGATTGAATGAACAGAAAGAGATATCAAGCTCTTTAGATTTCATATTTGCAGGTTTTCCCTTCATGCATCCCTTTCTTGTTCCCCTGTCTGTAAATACTTTATTTGATCCATTCACATCGAATGTTCAGGGCACAATATCTCTCTCCCTGTTTCCATACCTGAGGCTGCTTCCCAGGGTTTATCTTTCCCCCTCAATTGACGGCGCAATCGGATTTGGCACAGAGGAAGTCCTGGAGGTGCCGGGCAGGGCAAGGGCCTTGAAAGCGTATAGCGGCAAACACAGGTTTTCTGCAGGAATGGACCTGCTGTTCCCGATTGCAAGTGATCTTGATATAAAGATCCTTAATCTTTTTATCTTCCGGAGTATTCTTTCTTCTGTCTATATTGAAATAGAACAGCTCCATTCTATATCCGATCCGGGGATACAGAGTATGCACATGGGGTTGGAAATAGGGTTCAAGTTCAGCACAATAGGATCTACCATATCAGGAGACACCCTACCACCTATTGCTATTGGTCTTGATATCCCAATATATGATATTACAAGGGTGGAGGCTTATTCAGTGTTTTTATATACGAGCCTGCCGCTTAAATATTATGGTATGATTCTTGGACAATAGCTGCTAATCGAGAAGGCTGATTGTATCTGCTTCGACAAGGACAACGGCAAGTTTTATACGGTTATTCTATTCCAGGAAGCTCAGAACCTCCGCACTTGACTGCGCATCCATCAGACGATCAATTGCCCGATCCAGTCTGTGTCTGTTCCTGGTATTCAAAATTTTTTCTTTCTCAGTTTCCTTAAGGCCAAACTTCTTTTCAAGAAGGCGCATCAGTATATGCTGTTTCTCAAGGATTTCTCCTTCAAGCTTTCCTTTTTCTATTCCTCTCTCTTCCAATTGCTCTGCTATGGTCATATATACCTCCCTGGCCTCTTTAAAATTTATCGTTTTCAGTTCTTCTTCTATATCTTCTGCCTCAGCACCCTTCCCCACTTCAAGTATATACTTAAAAAATGCAGAAAGGAAAGTATTGACTTCGTCATCAAAAGGCAAGCTTGACAAACTGTTAAGTATTTGTCCCAGGTGTGGCCTCAAGTTTTGCATCGCATGTTTCATTGTTTTAAGAGCTGCCTGAAAGGTCATGTGCCCATGGATATACCTGTCATCCATCTGCTGCAGGTCATACAAATGTGTCTTGAAAGCCGGAATATAGAGATTAATTTCCTCAGATTGAGCAAAACATGATGAAAAATCTATAGGGAATTTCCACTTCCTACTTCCGTGATAAAAGATCAGGGGAATAATCAGAGGCAGTTTCTCCATTTTGGGAGTTTGAGCCAGTTCTCTTTCCCATATGCAAACCATATACTTCAAAAGTTGGAACACCGTCCATCTGTAAGGATAGGACTTATGTTCTACAAGAATATAAATAAGAACAGGTGGTTTTTTAAATCGAGTACGGATCAGGATATCGGATTGATGAACTGCAAGTTTCTGATCAATAAAACTGTCCTGGTAGACCTCGATGAACCCGAGATCGAGAATACGTATAACCTCATCGGGTAGTGCGTTTAATACCAGATCACGTAAATTCTCTTTTTTCGAGAATATAAAACGGAAGAACCGGTCATGAGGCGCAATAGTTTCCTTCATATCCCTTATTACGGGAGAAATGAGCCTGTTACTTTATTTTCTGTGCCGTTTTCAATACAAGGATTTAAGCTTATCCGGAAAGCGAGAAGAAGGGATTAATTTCCTATATAATAGGTCTTGCCCTCTGCAGTAAACAGCAACAGGATAATCGCATCCTGGACTTACAGTAGTAGGGAAGTGCTATTCAAGACCATATTCCTTTATCTTGTTCAACAGGGTCTTACGGGTAATTCCCAGCTCTTTTGCTGTTCGGGTTCTGTTTCCCTCCCAACGCATCAGGGCTTCTACAATGGTCTGTTTCTGGACTTGATCCAGTGTTCCCTTTTTAATCCTGAATTTTTGAATCTTTACTGTAATACCAAGATCATTAATGCTGATTATATCTTTTTCAACCAGGATAACGGCTCGTTCTATTATGTTTTCAAGTTCCCGCACATTCCCTGGGAATCCATAGGACTGGAGGCATTCAAGTGCTTCCGGCTCGATCCCGCAAACGATTTTACCCATGATTTTATTAAACTTCTTAATAAAGTGACCTGCCAGGACTGGAATATCCTCTCTTCGCTCCCTGATGGGCGGGACTTCAATCCGGATAACATTCAGGCGGTAAAAGAGATCCTCCCTGAATAACCCTTGCTTTAGCCTGTCTTCCAGATTCTTATTTGTAGTAGCTATTATTCTTGCATCTATCGGGATACTCTGGGTTCCCCCGAGACGCTGTATTTTCCGCTCCTGAATAACCCGGAGAAGCTTGACCTGCAGGTGTATGGGCATATCCCCGATTTCATCAAGGAAAAGAGTTCCGGATGATGCTAATTCAAACATACCGATCTTCCGCGAATCCGCCCCGGTGAATGCTCCCTTCTCGTAGCCAAATAGCTCACTCTCCAGCAGATTTTCAGGTACTCCCCCGATATTAATATCAACGAATGGCTCTCCTGCTCCCGGCGATAGCCTGTGAATAGTCCTTGCAATAATCTCCTTACCTGTCCCGCTTTCACCCGTGATGAGCACGGTAGATGGGGTCGGCGCAATCTTCTCTATGAATTTTTTAATCTCCATCATACCAGGACTTTTACAGATCCAGTCCTCAAAACCGGGAGCTTCCCGTTTTCCCAATTCCATCCTTTCTTTAAGCTCCTGATTTTCGATGATTCTCTTTAAGCGGATGACAAGCTCTTCAGGATCAAAGGGTTTTACAATATAATCACGGGCGCCTAGTTTCATTGCAGCAACAGCATCCGTAATATCACCGTATGCCGATATCATAATAACCGGGATCGCCGGTCCCTCTTCCTGTATCCACTTAAGAAGTTCGAGTCCGTCCATGCCGGGCATTTTCAGATCTATGACAGCCGCCTGAAAAACCTCACTTTCGAGCATCCTCCTGGCCGAAAATCCGTTTTCTGCAGCAAGTACATCCATTTCCTCGAGTTTTAGAAAATCCATTATTGAATCGCGAATATTTTTTTCATCGTCTGCTACAAGTATTTTCATCCTTCCTTACCCTTTTTAATCTTAATCTTAAAGACAACCTTGGCTTCTGTTCCGCCGCCTTTACGAGTAAGGATTGAGAGGGAGCCGCCTGTTGCTTCTATAAAACGCCGGGATACAAAAAGCCCGATGCCGGAACCCTTTGTCTTGCTTGTAAAAAAAGGGTCAAACACACGCTTTTTCTGATCAGGTGGAATACCGCATCCCCGATCCAGAATAGAAAGCTCTGCCTTTTTACCGTCAGAACTTAAAATCACTTCCACCGGGCTTTTCTCACTGTTACTCTCCATGCTTTCTATGGCATTCTTAAGCAGATTTTCTACAACGGACCGTAATCGCTCCAGGTCTACCCGAATATTTATCCTGCTGCCTGTCCGGTTATAGAAGTGAATATCCCAATCAAACCTTTTTATCATTTCATCCATAAATGAGGTAAGCTCTATTACTTCAGGGGAGCCTGTAGGATCACGCAAAAAATCCCCGATTCGAGTTGTAAGCAGTGCCAGGCGCTGTACCTCCTGTTCAATTATCTTAAGTTTATCATGATTTTCTTTGGGCATTACCCTCTTCAAATAACCGGTCTGTATGCGGATGGCTCCCAAAGGATTTTTTATTTCATGGGATAAGGTACGCGCTATTTCTCCCAGCCGCACCAGTTGCTCCTGGGATTCCATTTTCATTCGGTAGTCTATATTTTTTATATAGAAGATTATAAAAAGAGACAAAAACAAAATAAATACAATGATACTGATCAGTCGAAGCATTATAAGTTTTGCAAGCAGTTCACCGAGATACATTTCTAGAAATAAATATACCCGGTCTGCAGGAGAATCGGGAAACACAATGGGCCGGATAAGCCTCAGTGTTTTAGCCTGATTATCAATAACAAAGTAGCTGGGTAATTCAGCGCTGGAGAGTTGTTCAGGAGCGCTCCCCACACTGTTAATTACTGTACCCGACGAATTATAAATGCCAATTCCGGAAATATATACATCATCATCCTTATCGTCTTCTGCCATCTTTTTTACTATCCATTGAAGATTACTGCTAGTTGGCAGCATATAAAGGAATATAGGAATTGCAAACAGAATTACAACGACAATAATTAAAACAATAATAAAAAGTGTTTCCTTTTTAAAAAGACGTTCCATTACTCCTGTCATGACTCCCGCATCTAATTATAGTATGTTTTACAGAATAAGCACAGTAAAGCTTCCTTTATAACTATTAAGCAATATATGTGCCATGGTTAGAATTAAGCTTTATTGTTGGAATAAAAGAAAGAGTTCTTCATTGTTTAGATACATTTATATTAGAAAGTGTAAGGCAGGAGGTTATAGAGGGGGGACTTGAAAAGGGCTGTGAAGATGCAATTATTGTGAAAAATGACATAGCAAAAGGTAAGTTAAAAACTGTAGAAAACCAAACTGGTGTTAGTGGGGATGAGGCAATAATGAAAAATTTCAACAGAACTAAATACGACTTTGTGGGAACAGATGATAAAAGGCTCATAAAGAGACTCATGATGATGAATATCAAATTGTACGTTTTCTTTTAAAGGGAGAGGAGAAATGAGTGTAAGAAGTATTCGGATAGATGAAGATATTGAGAATGCTATAAAGTATCTATCTAAAAAAGAAAAAATTGAACAATCTCAAAGTTTAAGGAAGCTTACAAGATTGGGCTTTGAGTTTTATATTGCAAAATTATATGAAGATGGAGAGTTGACTCTAAGGGAAGCTTCGGACCACCTTGGTTTAAGCTTGTGGGAAACTGTGGATCTTTTGCAAAATATTGGAGTAAAAGGTAACCTTAGAGCAGATGATGTGTTAACAAGCCTTAGGTTTTTAAAGTTGTAGAGTGCTCTACTTCTTAATTTCCCCCGCATTACTGTAAAAAATTTACCCGTTTTCCCTGGCTGTAAAAAATTTATACACCTGCCTGTGTCAGAGAAACTAAAAAACCGCTTAATATTCGACTTTTCTTAAGAATTTATTGGCACGCTTCTTGCTTAGTATTGAATGTATCAAAAGAAGAGAAGGAGTAAGAGCTTATGTTAAAACAACTGACAAAATGGGTCTGTAAATATCCAATAATCGTAATAGTAATTGTTATCGCTTTGACCGTTTATTTTTACTTCGGTCTCGGTAGAGTAACTATGGCTACTGATATAAAAGATATGCTTCCTGAAGACGATCCCGCGATTGCTGCATTCGATGAGATCGATGAGACCTTCGGTGGAGCCACGTTTATATTGATCATCCTGGATATGGGTGAGGTATTTACCGGCGAGGCATTACATGAAATAGACAGGCTGACCCTGGATTTGGAGGAAGTGAATGAAGTAAGTTCTGTTACGAGCATAACCAATGTCGAGGAGGTCAGGGGAGTAGAAGACGGGATTGAGGTGGCGGAAATCATTGAGGAGATTCCAGGCAGCGAATCAGAGCTTCAAAAATTAAAGAATAGAGTGTTATCAGATGATGACTATGCCGGGCAGATCGTTTCTAAAAATGGGAAAATATCCCTTATTTTAGTTCAAATGGTACCCAATGCGGATAAGGAGGGTGTTATCAGCAGTATAAGAGAAACTATAGGGAAGCTTGGACTGGATGAGGAGGCGTATCTGACCGGGGAGGATGTAATGATGCAGGAGATACAAAGGGTAAGCAGCGGTGATATGGCGATACTGCTTCCCCTGGTTATCCTGGTGATGATCGCAATACTGTATTTTAGCTTTCGTAACATCCGAGGAATTGTTCTTCCCATGCTCATAGTGATCGTTACTGTTATCTGGGTTACAGGTCTGATGGGTTATACCGGCTTCCCATTTTCAAATTTCAGCATCATCATGCCAATCATTCTTATCAGCATGGGTATAGCAGATGGGATCCATATGCTCATTAGATACAGGGAAGAACTTTCAACAGGTTCAGATAAAAAAGAGCTGCTGATCAGAACTATGGTTGCCGTCGGATTGGCCTGCTTTTTGACATCCGTTACAACCATGATAGGATTCGCTTCCCTTTATACTTCATCTATACGCCCCATTAGAAACTTTGGTCTCGTTACTGCGATTGGAGTGGGAATTGCGTTTATTATTACTGTTACTCTGTTCCTGGCTCTTCTTTCTTTATTACCTCTCGATAGAAAAATATTAAAGAAAAGACCAAAAATCTTTCTGGGTGGAGTGTTGGGGAAATATGCTAATTTCATAGTTAACAGAGCGAAGTTTATAGTGATATCCGGCTGTCTGCTGACATTATTAACCGGTGCAGGAATTCTATTGATCACCCCTGAATCGGATGTAGAAAATTTTTTCAAGCCGGATCACCCTATAATGTTAACTAATAATATTATTCAAGAGAACTTCGAAGGTAGTGAAATTATTCAGGTGGTGGTAAAAGGCAATATTCAGGATCCGGAAGTTTTAAAGGCGATGGAGCGTTTTGAGAACGAAATCGGCAGGATTGAAATACTGGGGAAACCTTCTTCCATAGTTAATATCCTGCGTAATACTACTAAAGCGCTGCACGAGGGGAAACCGGAGTTTAAAATCCTTCCTGAAACAGAGGAAGAGGTGGCACAATATCTTCTGCTTCTATCCATGGGAGGAACAGATCTACTTGATAATTTAATCACTT
>JAUWZD010000051.1 GCA_030615505.1 Spirochaetales bacterium
TGATGAGGATGTTGAAGATTACTATTCCTGCACGCTCTGCCAGTCCTATGCTCCCAATCATGTATGTATCGTGACCCCCCAGCGCCTCGGTTTGTGCGGTGCGTATACATGGCTCGACTGCAAGGCTTCCTTCCAGATCAATAAGCACGGTCCCAATGAGCCGGTCAAGAAGGGTGAGTGTCTCGATCCCGTTAAGGGCCAGTGGAAAAATATCAACAGTTACATTGATGTAAAGTCTAACGGTAATCTAAAGAAATTCAATGCCTACTCAATATTAGAGGAACCTATGACCTCCTGCGGCTGTTTTGAATGTATTGCTGCTATTATCCCTGAAGCAAATGGGGTTATGATCGTTGATAGGGACTTTACAGGCATGACACCCTGTGGTATGACTTTTTCTACATTAGCGGGTCAGATTGGAGGAGGAATTCAGACACCGGGATTTATTGGAATAGGGAAGGTCTATATCAGCAGTCCGAAATTCATATCCGCAGAGGGAGGACAGAATAGGATTGTCTGGATGTCTAAACAGCTCAAGGAGGAGATTTCAGAGAGGCTGAAATCCCAGCTTGAGAAGATGAGTATACCGGAATTTTATGATAAGATAGCCACTGAGGAAGATGCCGAAGAACCGGATAAGCTCGTTGAATATTTACAGAAGGTTGAACATCCTGCTTTGGGAATGGAAGCTTTATTTTAAAAATATAGAGAAAAGGAGAGATACATGGCTTTAACGGGAATGCAGATATACAAGAGCCTGCCCAAAACGAACTGCAAGGAGTGCGGTCTGCCTACCTGTATGGCCTTTGCCATGCAGGTTGCTGCAAAGCAGAGGGCGTTAGCCGACTGCCCTCATATAAGCGAGGAAGGAAAAGAGGCTCTTTCTGAGGCTTCCGCTCCCCCCATGAGGCTGATTAAGATCGGGGCTGAGGGCAAGCAGTTTGAGCTGGGCCAGGAAACCGTGATGTTCAGGCATGAGGAGAAGTTTCACCGCCCCAGCGGGATCGCTGTGCGCATTGCTTCTTCTCTTTCCGACCAGGAAGTCCAGGCAAGGCTCGATGAGATAAACAGCCGTGTTTTTCTGCGTGTCGGCGCTACTCTGAAGATAGCATTCTCTGCAGTGGAGATCGAGGGGTGTGATGATCCTGCAGGCCGGGCAAAATTGGCGGCGGATAAGAGCGATGTTCCACTCATATTGATCGGAAAGACCCCGGGAGCGATGAAATCTGCCGTGGAGGCTGTAAAAACGCAAAAACCTCTTATCTATAAAGCGGATGCTTCCAATATTGAGGATTTCGCAGAAATTGCTGCATCAATAAAAACCCCTTTAGCAGTCGGGGGATCCGGCATAGAGGAACTGGCCGATTTAACCCGGAAGGCTAAAGCTAAGGGAGCTGAGGACCTGATTCTTTCTTTCGATAGTAAGCATATGGGTGAGACCATTCGGGCTTTAACGATCGCAAGGAGATCCGCCCTGAAGAAGCAGTTCAGGCCCTTAGGTTATCCTGCTATGGTGGAGATTGATTCTGAGTCTTTGGAAAATGAGTCGATTTCTGCAAGTATTTTTACAGCAAAGTATGCAGGTATCGTATTAATTAACGGAATGGAGCCGTGGGAAGTTCTTCCCATAATGGTAGCAATACAGGATGTATACACCGACCCGCAGGTTCCCAATACGGTGGAAGCCAAATTGTATGAGATCGGCAGTACTGATGAAAACTCACCTGTGATGTTTACAACCAACTTCTCCCTGACCTACTTCAGTGTAGAGGGGGAGGTAGAGAGGAGCAGGGTTCCGTCCTATATATGTGTGGTCGATACTGAGGGCTTAGGGGTTCTCAATGCCTATGCCGGGGATAAAATCTCCGCTGAGACGGTGGTTAAAACCCTTCAGGAACAAAAAGTTTCGGAAAAGGTTAAGCACCGCAAGTTGATTATTCCGGGGCTGCTGCCCATATTCAGAGCGGAGATAGAAGATACCTCTGAGTGGAAGGAAGTTATAATTGGTCCTGAGAACGCACGGGAGATTCCGGCATTTTTAACAGGGCTTGCTAAATAGACACCAAATGAACAATGCCTGATTTCTCTGTTTCCTTTCAGCCACAGAATAAAACAGTAAAAGTGAAAAAAGGGGCCACCCTTTTAGAAGCCGCCTCAAAGGCTCAAATCACTATAAACAATCTCTGCGGCGGGGACGGCATATGCGGCCGCTGTAAAATGATCATTAAAGAGGGCCAGGTTTCAGGGGGGGTCTCTTCCAAGCTCACCAGGGAAGAAATTCAGCAGGGTTTCGTACTGGCCTGCCAGACATTCATCAAAACGGATTTAGTTGTTGAGATCCCGGAGGAGACCTGGGCCAAGGAGAAAATAATAGCCGATGAAGATGCCGAGCGCTTCAGAGATTTTGAGCAGGAGCTGCTGTACAAAAAGGAATATACGCCGTCTCCTCTAATTACAAAGATATATGTTGAGCTTGAAAACCCCTCTTTAGCAAATAATACTGCCGATCAACAGAGAGCCTGTGATGCGGTAAGAAAAAAATTGAAATACCGTTCATCGCAGATGGGTCTTAAAATCATAAAAAGCCTGCCTGAAATTTTAAGGGATTTCGATTACCGTATTACCGCCACGGTAGGTCTTAGAAGAGACATCGCTGAAATTATGAACATTGAGGGAGGAGACACGTCGGATAAAAATTATATGGTCGTGGTTGATATGGGCACTACTACAGTGGTCGCTCATTTAGTCGATGCCAATACAATAAAGACCATAGATGCAAAAGCCTGCTTCAACTCTCAAGGAATCTATGGAAGAGAAGTAACCGCTCGGATGATGGCTGCCGAAAGAAAGGGAACATCTAAACTCCAGAAGCTCCTGATTGAAGATATAAACCGGCTTATAGGGGGCCTGGCTGAAGACAACAGGATCGATCTTAAAAATATTACGGCTGTTGTCTGTGCGGGGAATACAGCCATGGGACACTTTCTTTTGGGTCTTCCCACTCAGAATATAAGGCGCTCACCCTATGTGCCAACCTCGGTGGCTCCCCCTCCTCTCCGGGCCGCAGAAGTAGGTATAGAGATAAACTCAAGAGGTCTGCTCTATTCTCTTCCCGGAATAAGCGGCTGGGTCGGAAGCGACATAACTGCCGGAATTTTAGCTACTGAAATGAATGAAAAGGAGGAGCTTTCACTGCTCGTGGATATAGGCACCAACGGTGAGATCGTTATCGGAAACAGGGAATGGCTTGTTTCCTGTTCAGCCTCAGCCGGACCTGCGCTAGAAGGGGCCAATGAAGAGTGCGGAATGAGGGCTGAAATCGGGGCGATCGAGCGGGTTTATGTAGAAAACGGGAAAATACTCTATAAAACAATCGGAGAAGCGCCTCCAAGAGGCATCTGCGGCTCGGGAATCATCGATCTGCTCAGTGTGCTCCTGAATGAGGGCATTATTGATCGCTCGGGAAAATTCATTGCAGACAGCTCTGAGAAATTAACGAGTACAAATGGTCTTAAAAGTTTTTTTCTAACGTGCGGGCAGGAAAGTCAAAACAAAAAACCAATTTTTATCACGGAATCGGATATTGAAAACGTCATCACAGCTAAGGCAGCAATTTTTGCAGCCATGAAGATTCTGGTGGAGCGGCTTGATCTTTCCTTCGACGATATCAAACATTTTTATATTGCAGGGGCCTTTGGGAATTACATAAACATTGAGAATGCCATCAATATTGGCTTAATACCGGCTGTACCAAAGGACAAAATAGAGTTTGTGGGAAATACCTCTATTAGAGGTGCAAAGATCGTTGCTTTTTACAAGCAAGCGTTATATAAAATAGATAAGATCAGGGAAAATACAACCTACTATGATCTTATGGGGGCCGACGATTACATAGAGGAGTTTAAGAAAGCCATGTTTCTTCCCCATACTGATATTGAAATATTCCATAGGAGACAATGATGGCTAAGAGCATTGCCGTAGCAGGTAAGGGAGGATCCGGGAAATCGATACTGGCCGCCCTGCTGGTTCATAATCTCTGTAAAAGGGGAATGGGACCTGTATTAGCCATAGATGCGGACCCTGATTCTAATTTGGGTACTCTTTTGGGAATAGAGCCTGCAAAGACTATCGGGGACCTGCGTGAAGAAGTGCTTAAGGAAATGAAGAACCTGCCTGCAGGCGTGCCCAAGGCAAGTTATGTGGAGACTGGCCTGCATGAAATTATCGAAGAATCAGAAGGCTTTGATCTTATTACAATGGGAAGGGGAGAAGGAGCCGGATGTTACTGCTCTCTGAACAACATGATCAGAAAGTTCAGTCAGGATCTCACTCCCTCCTACTCCTGGGTGGTTATAGACAACGAAGCGGGTTTGGAGCATATAAGCAGGAGGACGACCCAGTATATCGACAGCCTTATCGTGGTTATTAATGACAACCCCCTTTCTTTTCATTCCGCTCAAAAAATAGAGGCTCTTACAGACGACATGCAGGGTCGTATTCGTAAAAGATACATGGTTACAAATATGATTCGTGATGAGAAAAGAGATGCGGTTTTAAGGAGATTATCCGGATTGAGATTCGAACATATCTGCGACATACCCTATGATATAAAATTGGAAGAGGCTGTGTATGAGGATAAGCCTGTGAGCAGCCTGACCGAAGCCCTGATTTTGACTTATATAGATCAAATAATAGACAGAATAGGAGGAGAAAATGGAACTGCCTGATGTCAAAGAAAAATGGACGGCTCAGATAAATCAGGTAACTATCGGAGCAACGAAGGACCAGGGCGGCACAAGAGCCAGGACCGTTACGGTTGGCGGACAGACAACCATGCCTTTTCTGACTTTCGAAGGAGAACTTCCCTTTAAGCCTGTTATTGCCGGGTACGTTGCGGATACGCCTCCCGGCTGGCCGGAGGTCTTGATAAACGCAATCGGGAAGGAGATAAACTCCCCGGAAGAGTGGGCCCAGAAGTGCGTCGAGGAGTACGGTGTTGATCTCATAAGCCTGAAGATGGTCGGCGCTGACCCGGCAGTTAAAGATGCCTCTCCTGCAGACTGTGCAAGGGTGGTTGAAGATGTCCTAAAGGCTGTAGATGTACCCCTCATAATATGGGGGTGCGGAGATGATGAAAAGGACAACCACGTGCTTCCCGAATGCTCCCAGGCGGCTAAAGGCGAGAACTGCCTTATAGGCTCAGCTAAAGAGAGCAATTACATGACCATCGTGGCCATCTGCAAGGCGGATAAGCATAAGATAATCTCTGAAGCCCCGGTAGATATCAATATCGGTAAGCAGGTAAATATCCTGCTCCAGGATGCGGGTTTTGATTTGAAAGACGTAGTGATGTTTCAGACCACTGCTGCTTTAGGCTACGGCTTTGACTATGTGTATACGATTTTAGAGAGAGCGAGGATCGCCGGTCTAAAGGGAGATAAGTTGATGGCTTCGCCGCAGATATGCGATGTGGGCGGAGAAGTCTGGAGAATAAAAGAGGCGGTTGTGGATGAGGATGTGCTTACGGGCTGGGGTAAGCTTGAAAAGAGGGGCCCCATGTGGGAAGCTGTTTGCGCGGGTGTTTATCTTCAGGCAGGAGCCGATATACTGATCATGGCTCATCCTGAAGCGATTAAAAATATACAGATGACAATCGATCAATTTTTAAAAGGAGGAAAAGAATGATATTCATCGGAGAAAGAGTCAATGCCGGGTTTAAGGATATCAAGGAGGCAATAATCAATAAAGATGGGGATGTGATAAAGGAGTGGACCAGAAAGCAGGCTGATGCAAAAGCGGATTATATTGATGTGAATCTTGGGACCGCTTCAAACAAGCCGGAAGACCTCTGCTGGATGATTGAGATGGTTCAGGAGGAAGTGGATCTGCCCATTTCCATAGACAATAACAAACCTGTGATGCTGAAGGAAGCCGTACCGGTTTGCAAAAAGCCTCCTTTAGTCAATTCAACAACAGCAGACGATAAGAAGATGGATGAGCTTCTTCCAATAGTAGCCGAGCACAACGCTTCGATCATTGGCTTAGTCATGGATGAGGCGGGCAGTCCAAATAGTGCGGACAAGCGTGTTGAGAATGCCGGTAAGATCTTTGCTAAAATAATGGAATACGGTATGTCTCCGGACCAGCTTTTTTTGGATCCGATTGTCATGCCCTTAAAGTTCATGCAGGATCAGGCCAGGGAAATTTTAAAGGGTGCAGCCCAGTTTCAGCTCTTCTCAGATCCTCCATGCCATATAGTCTGCGGATTGAGCAATATATCAAACGGAACGACCCACAAGAAACTTATAAACAGGGTGTTTGCCGCCATGCTGATCGCCAATGGCCTGGATGCTGTAATTCTTGATGTTATGGATGAAGAGTTGGTTAATACCATACTGACTGCAGATCTGATCATGAACAAGGGGATCTACGCGGATTCCTATATAGAGGCGTTCAGAAAGTGAGGCTTTAATTAGAACCGCCTAGCTTTAATTGATAGGAATTTTTATAATCCGACCTGATACTCTGGATGTAGAGTTTGCCCTTGTGAGGAGAGTTAAGGAAAAGAAAGGAGGCAGTTAGTTCAAAGATGATGGGTCGAGGCTCGGCGGAGGTCTGCCAATCTTTACAAGGTGCCCCTTACGGGAATCTTCTTTACCTCCTCAGGATCGGTAATAACGGCGAGTATTTTCATGGGCGAGCCGCATTTGACACACTCGAGTGGATTTACCTCGTATACCTTGGCAATCCCCACCCCAAAGTCGGGACCTTCGGCGGTCGGGACCTTCCGGCAACCGTGTCCATGCAGCTCTGCTCTCAGATGAGCAGAGAGAGCAATCAGGGTGGTATTCTTGTTGTGTTTCAGGCGAATCGGGAGAATCGAGGTGCTTATGCCTCCACCCATCCGGAGCCAGCCGTACAACATAGGGCTTCTCGATCCATTTGCCCCGACTGCGTGAGGAGTACAAGCCGTAGCGTCGATCGGCTCTCGACATCTCCGGCTCGGAAGCCGGACTAAGAAGCATGTGCGTCAGATATATTGTTATAAATCCCTTTGGAGGTAGGTGCTATGTACTGGGCGAGATTCTCCCGATCCTTCTGGCTTCCGTCGAACAGTCTTATTGACGAATCGATACTGAAGCCTGAGTGACTTAAGCGGAGAAGGTTATCCGCCACGTGTTGGTTGATGAGTTTCTTTTCGATAAAGAGCTTGATGACACGCCTGCGGAGGCATTCAGTCATAGCTGAGAGGTTGCTGAAAGGGATGTAGACAAAGTTGCCGTTCTGATCAAATTGCATTAATCGAAAAGCCATATCTAAACCTTAAAAGCCTAACTACTCATTTTTTTGATAAAAAAGGGGATCGTATATTTTCTGTGTCTGTTGGCAGGGATGAAAAGAGAAAACTGCTCTCAAATGTAGAAGATGCCTTTAGAAAACTTCAGGATAAATACAGGAGGCAATGATAAGTGTTTCAACACCTGCCTGAATATTAATTTCTTTCATTACAAAAGCAGCAGCAAAATCCGTTAAAACACAAAGAGCTAAAGCTCCTCAGTTAGGCATATTTTTTTATCGGCTTTCCATACCAATTTGGACTACCTGCTACTATCATATCGTATTCTGTAATACTATCAATGCTACCCGCATGAAACACATCCATTTTTACATTATTCTTACTAATTTCATTTTTAATAATTTCAACTTCTGAGAAGCAGCTCTACACCGATCCCGAACAGGACCTCAATTCACTCTGGTGGCAGACTGTTGAAAAGTATTAGCTGCTCACGCGGCCGGACTGGGCAGCCAAAATTCACTTTAGCGTCGCACCCTGCTACTACCACAACTACCTGCTGGGCGAACTGCTCGCTTCACAGTTGAATCAAGCCTTGAGAACGGCAATCTTCGACTCGGAGGGGCAACCAGCGAGCCGCTTACGCCCCGGTACTTTGTCGAGGAGTTTGTGAACAAAAAAGTTAGGCCGGGCCGCAGATCGGTCCTCCTATTATATTGAATATTTTTATTTCTGTGATATCCTGATGAAAAAATGTTATACTGTGAATTATGAGGTTTCGAAAGTACCTGGTTTTAGACATTATCTCCCTTATTCTCGCGTGATGCGCGAATAATAGTGAGGTTACAACAGACGGTACAGCCTGGATTGAACAGATTACGTACATGCGTGAGAACGGTTATGTCTGGGACTAGAACAGCAAGGTGTGGAAGAACTCTGATGCCCCCGACGGACTCAGGGTTGTAGGTCAATGGGTAGATTTTGACTTGCAGCGGGAACTACTGAACGAACGGAAAGGTTCGGAAAAAAAGTCCCGGCAGCGTACACTACCCGCCATGATCTCCGGAACGAACAGGGATGAGGCCCTGTTTCGTGCCGCCCGAGAGGGTGATTTCGGAGAAATTGACCGGCTGGTTATCCAGGGCTCGAGGATCGGTTCGATGGATCGCGACGGTAATACCCTGTTGATTGTCGCTTGCTCTTATGGACTCACCGATTTGATTGAGCCGTTGCTTATGATGGGACTCGATGTTGATGCAAGAGATAGATACGGCCGCACCGCACTAATTCAAGCCGTCGATTCAGGGGATTTTACAGTGATCGGCCGGCTCTCGGCATCTCCGGCTCGGAAGCCGGACTAAGAAGCATGCCATCGCCCGCCCGCCGACAACTCTTTAAAATTTCAACTATCCATAAAAATTATTTTAATGAATTACCAAAGAAAATATATTATGATAATTGTTAGAAAATATGAAGAGTAAGATAGAGCTTTTTAAAGAAATAGAAATATTATCAAAATTGGATGATAATGAACTTAAGATTATTGCTGATTATAGTGAGTTTCAGAATTTTTCAGAAGGGAAAATAATATTTGAAAAGGGAAGCATTAGTAGGTGTTTTTATATTGTACAATCTGGTGAAGTGAGGATAACGAGCCAAACACGTACTAAAGATGATGAGGCTATTGCGTGCTTTATACCTGGAGAGATATTTGGGGAGTTTGATCTTTTTGAAGAGGACCCCCGTACAGCCTGTGCTATAGCAAATGAGGATTCAAGCTTATTAGTTTTCCCAAAAGAAGGTGCGAAATTTGTACAGATTTATAAAAAATATCCTCATATTTTTGCCAAAATCTACCATTGTTTAATAACATTAAACGCAGGAAGAATTCGGCATACTAATAAATTGGTATCTGAAAAGACCCAATGGATTGAAGAGTTAAAAAAACAGATGCTCTTTGATAAGCTTACCGGTCTTTATAATCGATCTTTTATAGTAGATGAATTGTCCAAAAAATTGGCTCAAATAGGAGATATCGTTAGTGTTTTGGTAATAAAGCCAGATAATTTTAAAGTTATAAATGATACTTTTGGTCATGAAGCTGGTGATCTGGCTTTAAGATTAATATCAGATACTGTGAAATCACAATTAGGAAATGATGATATACCTGTTCGATTTAGAGGAAATGAGTTTGTTGTTGTTCTCCCTCGAACTCATTTAGATGCGGCTGTAAATAGAGCTAAAAAATTCTTATCGGTTCTTAATAACCTGGATCTTAGAAAAATAATCCAAGATAAAAACTTAACACTTACTTTTAGTATTGGTGTGGCTATATATCCAGATCATGCTGCTGATAGCGAAGGTCTTGTACAAAAAGCATTTGACAAAATGTTTGAACAGAGGGAGAAAGGAGGAAATGGAATCCTGATTGCAAGCAAAACTGAAGAAGATTATATTGAATTTTTAAAATCCATTGATATATTTTCATCTCTTTACTTATCAGAGCTTCATTTAATAGCAAAATATCTTCGTCCCATGACATTTGAAACTAATGGTGTTATTTGCAGAGAGGGAGAGGAAGGGGATGAGCTTTTTATTATTGAATCCGGTAAAACTGCGATTTTAATACAAGTTCAGGATGGAACAAAAAAAGAAATTGCTGAGTTATCTTCTGGTGATTTTTTTGGGGAAATAGCTATATTTGAGAATGCCCGTCGTTCTGCTACCTGTATTGCAAAACAAGAGAGTAAAATATTAAAGCTTTATAAGAATGATTTTTTTGACCTTATGGATTCTGCGCCAATTACAGCAATTAAGATTATGAAGAATATGCTGGATATAACCTCCGGTAGGATAAGTGCAACCGGTAAATTCCTGTCTGAAATGGTAAAATGGGGAAATGAAGCAAGTAAGCGAGCGGTTACAGATAAATTAACAGGAGTCTATAATCGAAGGTATCTTGAAAGAGTACTTGCAGAAAAGTTTGATATTGCAAAAAGGGAAAATAGACCTCTTGTATTAATTATGGCAGATCTCGATTATTTTAGAGAAGTGAATGAAGGATATAGCCATGAAATCGGGGATAAATACATAGTTGAAGTATCCAAAGTTTTTAAAAAGTGTTTAAGAGAAGCAGATATAGTTGCCCGTTATGGTGGAGACGAATTTACAATTTTACTACCAGATACAACTCTTAAAAAGGGAATAAAAATTGCAGAGAATATAAGAGTAGAAGTACAAAGCTTAGATTTTTTAAAAAATTATTCTGGTCCTGAAATTAAGGTATCTACCAGCCTGGGTATAGCAATATATCCAGAAAATTGCGAAGATCTGAAAACATTAAGAGAACTAGCCGATCAGGCACTATATAAAGCAAAAGAATCCGGAAGGAATCGGGTCGTATGTGCATAACAAGTCAATAACCCCGCCTACAAAGAGGCGAGGCTTGAAGAGAGTCTCATGTTGATTAGAGGACCTATTTATCAAAAACAGACAGCTCGATTACTCTGCAGGTAGAGATTCCTTTCGGCAGATCAATGCTTGAGACAGAAGAGTTGATCCTGGAGGGAGTCAATGAGGTTGGTACACTTGCGATAGGTGAATCCTTGAAGAGATATGACACAGACGGATCGACCATCATTGCAGGGAATGTGAAGTATTGTCTGGCGACAAGAAACGATCGCGATTGGTCTGGATGGTACGTGAATGTACATGTCTGGTGATGGTTTTCGGCAAGCGATGGTGGGGACAATTGCGTTATACGACGGAGCTGGTGAGAGATTGCATACTACGCATGTGGCCGCGAAGCCTGAATAGGGCAAGCAAACGTTTATGCAACGGTTGGAAAGAGAGATTGAGCATGTTAAAGGAATGTATCCGGAAGCGAGATACATAGGGATTGCCGATGGTGCCTCTGATAATTGGAGTTTCTTAGAGGATCACACCTCTATTGTATTTGTTCAGACCCATCAAAAAAAATTGGTTCTCTTCAGATTAGTGGGGTAAATTGAAACAAATGTCCTTTCAGTGTACGATACACGCTGGGAGGCGAACTATATTATGGAACCCTTATTACTTTTGGGTGCCCCGACCAATCAAGCTAGAGACGCTGCAAGAGTAGCGGGACGATTTGGTGGATCCGGTTCGCGGTCGATATCAGAGTCCCTGTTTCAAGAATATTCGGGGGTCACATCAAGAACCGTGAGAACCGTAAAGCCCTGGATGAGGGCTTTAAAAGAGTCACAGATGCGCTCGCAGAGGTGGTAAAAGAGGCTGAGAAATGCGGAGTCGTCCTGGCCCTGGAGAATCACGGCAGACTTCCGTGCTCTGCGTAGGAGCAGGTTGAGGTTATCCGAACTATCGACTCGCCGTATCTCCTCACCACAGTCGACGTAGGCAACTATATGCAGTGCGGTCAGGAGAGCCATGTAGGAACGGAGAAAGCTGCTTCCTTTGCGAGGTACGTTCACTTCAAGGATTTCAAAAAAAAGGACGATCCTTCCGTTCCGTGGGGGTGGAAAAACGAGACCTGTACAGTAGGAAAAGGAGATGTGGATCTTGAAAAGTGCATCGAAGCTCTGAAAAGCGCGGGATATGATGGTTTTGTAGCTTTGGAATATGAGGGCCCTGATGACGGGCAAGCCGGTGTGTCTGAGAGCATTGACTGCATGAATCGGATTTTCTAATAGGGCATTGAACTGGAAGCTCTCGCAGAAGGAGCTTTCGTAGAGAATCCTTTTGCAGAAGGCCTTGACTCTTCACTGAAAGGGGTGAAAGAATACCTGGGTAAACAATCTTATGCTGAATGCGCAGACACGATTCTGAACACCATACAGAATCTGCGCATTCAACAAAAAAAATGAGCTTTGAGGGAGATTCAGTCATGGAAAAAGAGGCGATATGGCCCAAATCCGGACCCGAACCGAAGGGTCCATATTCACCGGCGGTGGTGTGCGGTAATCTGGTCTTTGTTTCCGGACAAGGTCCGGCAGATGCAAAAACGGGTGAAATTGTACGCGGCGATGTGCTCGAACAGTTGAGAAAGACGGTTGAGAATATAAAGACCATCCTGGAGGAAGCGGGGAGCAGCCTGAAGAACGTTTTGAAGGTAACGGTGTATCTTGCCGATATGGATGATTTCAGCAGGATGAACGAGCTCTACAAGGCATATTTCGGCCCCGTATATCCGGCGCGTACAACCATTCAGGCAGGCAGGCTTCCTTTCGACATCCTCATCGAGATAGACGTTATTGCCTCTAAAGATTAAACAGGAAGAACATGGAGGTGATGTCTTGCTCATCTTCTCAATTGAAAAAATCGGTGAAGTCGATATATTCTCTCTTCATACAGATTGAAAGATGGAAATCAGATTCGCGGAAAAGGATTGTCTGCGAATCAAAAAGGCCTGGACGACCCGGTGGGAAGATGAGCTTGCACGCGCCCTGGTCATGATCGAGGTTCCGGAGCCACAAAAGGGTATAATGGTCCCCAAAAACTTGACAGGGTTTTAAGATTGTGGATAACTTGAGAGCTGTAATGAAAAATGGTGATTGGGACGATTACTGGGACTTCTGTATTTCCGCAGAGCATGACTTCCAGCAATTTAAGCGCTGTCCAGTCTTCCGGATAAGAAGATGGAACATTACCATTAATCTCTGATTATATTCTGGTTAATAGAGAAAGGCCATCACCCTGTATGACAGGTTCACTCCGGTCATGATCCGATTTACTGTTGTTAGGTAACTTCAGTATCGGGGGTAAAACCCGTTGCAGATATCCGGCTTATAAAACCGTATCCACCTGCAATGTCCTGAACCACACCAACTTCCCCGGTTCTAAGAGAGCTTAAAGGCGATATCTTTTCCTCCTGGTTTTTATTTATTATTATTTCCAAGATGAATTAACAGTATTTAACCATTTAAGCTAATTTAAACTAAGTTAGTGTTAGCTAAATTACGAATTGCGTCAAGTACTTTTTTTGTTAGATTTTTTATTCTTTAACCGTGGCCGGCAAGGTCGGCAATCTCTGCGATCCGTGCATCGAGTTCGAGGCTTATACCTTCAATATCCGAATTACCTGAAACAAGGAATCTGCGGATTAAAAGCGAAATTGCCTCGCGTTCCTCCATGCCCCGTGATTGCAGGTAGGCTACCTGTTCAGGCGTGATCCTGCCGATCTATATCGGTTCTTTCGCCAGATATCAAGGAATTGTTTTGGTGTGACTACATTTACTCCTGCAAGAAGATTTTCTGGATAATGTCTTAAATTTCCTGTTATGAGAGCATCTACTTTTCCGTGCAAAGCGATTTCAAGAAAGCATTCATCATCAGGATCCGGCAAGCGGTCTATTAGCGGCAGTGATGACACAATCTCAGCATTCTCTTTCAACATGTCGATTACAGTATCCACGTCTTTTTCAAAGAAGGGAAAAACAGGTCGGCTAAGAACCTCTTCGTACTCCATGATAACCCTTTGATCCAGGCATAACGACAGCTCATTCTGCCGAATAAGATCCAATATGCGAGCTGGATTTCCAAGAGGGGTTATGAGGGCTGAAACAAGAACGTTTGTATCCAGAACAATCCTCATTTCTTTCGTTCTTCTCTTGTTTCTGTTATTATTTCGTTTATATCTTTTATAGTCATCCTGTCGATTCCTTTGCTCACTGCTGCTCTCTGCATGCGCTCAATAGCCATTTGTGCTTTCGCCCTACGATAGGCTTTAACCTCCTCTTCAAGGCTTGCCTCGTCTACAGCGATCATCAGAGCAATCGGTTTTCCGTTTGAAGTGATGACAACTTCTTCCTTGTTCTTCAAGGCCTCTTTGATCTTTCCTGAGTAATTTCTTAGCTCCCTTACACTTTTGAACCTCATTATAACCCCCTAATTGTATGTCAAATGTTATACGAAATTGTAGCACGATTGTCAACAATGAGCGTTATTAATTCCAGACAGAGCATTGTCCCTGTCTTTTTATTCATCTGTTATTCCCCGTGGCCGGTAAGGTCGGCAATCTCTGCGATCCGTGCATCGAGTTCGGGGCTTGAACCTTCAATACCCGAATTACCCAAATCAAGGAATCCTCGGATTAAAAGCGATATTGCCTCGCTGTTCCTCCATGACCCCTGATTGCAGGTAGGTTACCTGTTCAGGCGCGATCCTGCCGATGCTTGCCTCATGGCTCATTCTTGCTTCGGGGTGGAGCGCTTTAAGGCCAGGAATAGCCTCTATGATTGATAGGAATTTGTATAATCCGACCTGATACAAATAGTCAAGAATCGCGCGCAGAATCGAGAGATGATATCAAAGGATCAGTGATGAGGCCCCACAAGAGTAATGAAACCCTTCCGACATGGCACCGGTTGCATGTTTCTTTCGCCTGAGGGCTTGGAAGTAGCGCTTTGGGCGTTGTTCGTGATAATCTGGATGTAGAGTTTGCCCTTGTGATGAGAGTTAAGGAAAAGAAAGGAGGCAGTCAGTTCAAAGATGATGGGTCGAGGCTCGGCGGAGGTCTGCCAATCTTTACAAGGTGTCCCATACGGGAATCTTCTTTACCTCCCCAGGATCGGTAATAACGGCGAGTATTTTCATGGGCGAGCCGCATTTGACACACTCGAGTGGATTTACCTCGTATACCTTGGCAATCCCCACGGTCGGGACCTTCCGGCAACCGTGCCCACGCAGCTCTCTGCTCTCAGATGAGCAGAGAGAGCAATCAGGGTGGTATTCTTGTTGTGTTTCAGGAGAATTGAGGTGCTTATGCCTCCACCCATCCGGAGCCAGCCGTACAACATAGGGCTTCTCGATCCATTTGCCCCGACTGCGTGAGGAGTACAAGCCGTAGCGTCGGTCGGCTCTCGACATCTCCGACTCGGCTGCGCCTCACTGGACTAAGAAGCATGTCTCCGCCGATATTAGCACATCCATGCGCGTCGGATATATTGTACTCCCTTTGGAGGTAGGTGCCCCCTAAAGGGGACCTAGCGGCTGAGTGAGCAGAGCGATAAAATCGGTTGCCTTGAAGAGCTTTGGATTTTCTCTGAAATACTCGTTTAGGACGTCCGCGTCCGCAACGTCTTCGTTATATGATGTGTGGAAGAGTACCTTTCCGTGGAAGCTTTCAAAGCGTATCTTTTTGAGCGAGATCGGTTGACGGGCGATGTACATGCTTCTTAGTCCGGCTTCCGAGCCGGAGATGCCGAGAGCCGACCTATGTACTGGGCGAGATTCTCCCGCTCCTTCTGGCTTCCGCCGAACAGTCTTATTGACGAATCGACACTGAAGCCTGAGTGACTCCAGCTTAAGAAGGTTATCCGCCACGTGTTGGTTGATGAGTTTCTTTTCGATAAAGAGCTTGATGACGCGCCTGCGGAAGCATTCAGTCATTCTTTTTTAGACGATGACCGGAAAGAGTATGTTCTAAGGCGGTACTTCCCCGATGCCGGCGAAACATGGAGATCGCGAGCACGGGCGGGGAGAGTTCGCTCAGAGCTGGTCGATAGCCGCCGCCCTGATCGACGGCCCCCTCACCCTGGAGGGGATTAGGGATTACTACCAGCTCATGGCCAGGCGATTCGGCATCTTTTCCGATGTCTTTGCCCTGCGCAGCGGCTCCCGAAACGGCCCCGATCACGGACCGTGGCAACACCTCGCCGAGTCGCTGGCGGAGCTCGCGGACAAGGGCTGGATCGTGCAGGAGCAGCACCGCTACCGCCTGACGGAGACCGGCCGCAGGCAGGCCCTGGTCATGCTCGATGAGCTGAAACGGGGCCGCGCTGTCCTGGACGGCCTGACCGATCCGCGCCGAGTGTCGCTGGTCACCCTCGTGATCCACTTCGTGTTGGCCGCCCTCAAGCTGCCGGCGGCGCTGCTCAGTGGAAGTGTGGGCCTGCTGAACGATGCCCTGGACACCCTGATGGACGGGATTTCCAGCATCGTCGTGTTCTTCGGCTTCCGGTTCAACCGCGAACGGCTGGCGAGTATCGTGCTCGTCGTATTCATGCTAGTTACAGGCGGGTTCACCTTTTACGAGGTCGTGGCCAGGATCATCAGGCCGACGGCAACGAACTCCGATCCCTTCGCCTTCGCCGCTATGCTGGTATCGGCCCTCGTCTGTGCATTGCTCTGGGCCTACGCGAAGTTCGCGGGGCTGCGCTGCGGCAGCATGGCCCTGATCACCCAGTCGGTGGGCTCGCGCAACCACGTGCTCGTCGCCCTGAGCGTCGCAGCGGCCCTGGTATCCAACCTGCTCGAGTTTCCTTTGCTGGATCGGATCACGGGCGCCGCACCAAGCGTCTGCTCACGACAGGCACGTATGCCCGCGTGCGTCACCCGCTCTACGGCACGTTCATCATAGGCTACGTCGGCTGGGCGGTAAGCGTGCACTCCCTCTACGGCGTCATCGCCGCCGTTGTCCTCGGCCTGGCGGCGGTAGTCAACGCCTGCGCCGAAGAGCGCCGTCTCGCGGATCAGTTCGGCGAAGAGCACGTGCTCTACAAGCAGACCGGGCCGCCGCTGCTCTTTCACTGGTACGGCTGGGTGTTGATCGTCCTTCCGCTGCTGGCCGCCGCCTGCGGCCGTTTCCTCAGCCTGGCGCAGTAATCTAGCGATTCTGCCCGTAGTAGGCGTCTTTTCCGTGCTTGCGCAGGAAATGCTTGTCGAGCAGCGTTTGTTTGATGGGCTCGATCTGCACCGCGGTTTATTCCTCGTAGTCGCGCTCGATCTGCTCGTCGCGTATGACGGCGGTGCACGGCACCTCGCCGTAGAAGTAGTCGGCATGCTTCGTGCCCAGGCAGGGCAGCGGCCGCCTAGCCTGCGCCCAGCCCGTAGCGTAGCGCGAGTGGGTGTGAACGACCCCTCCGATGCCCTCGAAGTAGCGGTAGAGCATGAGGTGTGTCCTGTTGTCGGGCGAAAGGTTCAGATCGTCCTCCACAGTACGGCCGCCTAGGTCGACGAGAACCATGTTGGCGGGAGAGAGCTCGTCGTAGGCCACGCCGCTCGGCTTGATGGCCACCAGCCCGATGGCCCGGTCGATGCCTGAGACGTTGCCGAGGGTGTTTATTCTAAAATATATACGACGAAAATGTTCGAAATATTGCCGGGCTTTAAATAATTTGATATCTATGTAGTGAAGAATTATCTAAGTGGGGCTTACATGAAAGGATTTAGCATTGACATCAGTGCAAGATGGATCATAGGCTAACACCCGGAATGCATCAGAGAGGGGGTGGGGAATACGATTATCCTGGACAAAAGGAGAGTATCTTTATGGACAGACTAGGTGAATATTCTATGATACCTACTATTTTTGTGATGGTCCTTTTATTGTTTCCTGCAAGTCTTATAGTTGGGCAATCAGAAGACATTGAAAAGGCCATCAATCACAGACTCGATCAGCTTGAAGAGTGTTATTTAACATAAGACATGGATTTGCTTTCTTCTATGCTATCTGATGTCAGTTATGTGTTGGTAATGAGACATCCTTTAGATCCTACGAAAGCCCGTGTGTTCAATAAAACGCAATTACTTCAGGCAACTGTTAAGCAATGGGCAAGCGAAGATCTTGTTGAGACCAAAAATACTGAGCGCAAAATAGAGGCCTATGGGCCTGTGGCTACATGAGTTTATACTATAACGAGTCATACAAAATCAAAAAAACTCAGAAAACTGAAGACCTTCCATATTTGTGAAAATGAAGATGGGAAATGGAAGGTGGTATTCGCATCCCCACTTCTTGCAGATAACTGAAATTTTATCTCGCGCCTTGTGAGAACGTCTCTTGCACCTAAGCCATTAAAGGACTAATCTGTTTTTATCAAATCGTTGTAGGGAGGTAAATCATGCCAGATAGTGTCTACAAGGTGATCCAGCTGGTTGGATCAAGTGAGAAGTCCTGGGAAGAGGCTGCAAAAAATGCCATAGAGACCGCCAATAAAAGCCTCAAGAACCTGAGGATTGCCGAAATCGAGAAGTTTGATATTAGGATCGAGGATGGAAAGCCGATAGCCTTCCGCGCCAAGGTGAGCCTTTCCTTCAAATACACACATGAGTGAGGATCATTTGTAGCGGTTGGCTTGATCAATCCTTACGTTTGAGTACTTTGATAAGACGAGACGCAACAAACACTGATAGTACGGCAATATCCTCGAGGCTGAGAAAATTGATAATGTCATCCCTGAACAGTAGCTCTGTTTCTGGGGGAAACTCCTCATCTCCTCGATAGAGGAGCACAACCACGACTATTTTTGGAAAAACCTGAAGCCGCACAGAAACATCACCCAACTCAGCTCTTTCAGCTCCCAGAGCCTTGGATACATCAAGAAGAGCCTCCGGATTATCAACAAAGGCTGATAGAATCCTGTTCGTACTACGTTTTCTGAATGTAGGATTGTAGAAAGAGGCGCTGGGTAGGTTCTTATAGGAAACATACTCCTCTTTAGTGTCATGGTTCTCCACACTGGTAAGATAGTGAAGCACCAGGATCTGCTCTCCAAAGGAGAGGGATGGGGGATCAATAACCACGGCGGGAAGAAGAATACCATACTCGTCGTAGAAATAGCATATTTCAATCCTAGTAGTACACCCCGCGGATCGTCTTCGTTTGCCCCGGCGCTATATCCAGTCTCACCTACCGATCCATCTTCCCCTTCTCATGGGTAATGGTTGTATTATTCGCTATATTCAGACGAATTACGTACTTCAACCCTTCAATCTCCAGATCCTCAAAGAAACTCTCATAGTTGAACTCCCTGTCAAAGACCAACGGCGTGTCCCCCAGCATGCTCATCACATCTCGGATCGCTCGCCGATGTTCCATGTTCCGCGACCGTTTCTCTTCGGCTATCGTTCGTGAGGAGTAGCTGA
The DNA here is from genome assembly GCA_030615505.1 of Spirochaetales bacterium. Classification (GTDB taxonomy): domain Bacteria; phylum Spirochaetota; class Spirochaetia; order SZUA-6; family DRHE01; genus JAUWZD01. The sequence goes on from JAUWZD010000051.1 coordinate 19,157, forward strand.
TACAATGAAACGGTAAAACCCTTCCTCTGTAGGGGGTGGCTAGCATCAACAGATCAAAGCCCAAGGTCTTTCCATTTTTCAACACTCCCACATATCCGGTACGCTTCGCCTGAGGACGTGGAACCTCTGTCACATCCACAATCACATACGGCGTGTCATCCCAATACAAACGCATCAGCGCCATGTTCGGATCTCCCTTCTCTAACCAGCGATGAATCGCCTTCGTGTTCGCTGTTGGACTGCCGGCCATGTGTTGGACAATCTCAGAAATCCTGTAGGAATGGGCATCTAAGATCCCCTTCACAAACTGTATTTTGCTTAGCTGACAATCCTGAAGCAGTGAAGTATAATCACGACAGTACCTGATTATGCCTGAACTGCCCGATTTGGTGTACATAGCCGAAAAGCTGCATTCCATTCTTCCCGGTCAGAAGATCTTGAGGGTTGAAGTTAAAGAGCCTGTTGTTATAAGAATGCTTAAGCCTGCAGGCTTTCAGGAAGCCCTGACAGGCAGTGTATTTGAAGATGTGCTCAGGTACGGCCCTTTTTTAAAGCTTGGTTTGGAACCGCCTGAAGATGCTTTTAACCATGGCGCTTTAGACATGGTGGTTCATTTCATGCTCACAGGAAGATTTCAGCTTTTTACGGCAAGCTCTCGTAAACTGAAAGATATATGTTTTTCGATTTACCTTGACAGCGGAAATTGCCTGAATTATGCAGATAAAAAACGCATGGGAAAGGTCTATGTAACGGAGAGGGAGAGTTTCGATCAGATTCCGGGATATTCTGCTCAAGGTATCGATGTCTTAAGCAGGGATTTTACCCTTGAAATATTTAATAAGTTGATAGAAAAGAAAAGACAGCAGGTGAGGGTTTTTCTCATGGATCAATCTTCTTTGAGCGCTATCGGAAATGCCTATGCTGATGAGATCCTTTTTGAAGCAGGAATCCATCCCAAAACGCCCTGCAGCAGATTGGATCCGGAAGAGATAAAACGCTTGTATTCGAGCATAGGCAGGGTGATTAATTGGGGCATAGATGAGGTGGAAAAGGCGGGACAGCCCATTGAAGTAAAGGTGCGGGATCACCTCCGTGTTCGCAACCGCAGGGGTGAGCCCTGTAAAAAATGCGGAAGCACAATCCGAAGAGTCGGAGTATTGGGCTACGACTCTTTCTTCTGTCCCCGATGCCAGCTTTTTTCAGGAAAATCCTCTATTCCATGGCGGAGGGTATGAGCTTGAGCATAAATGTACTGGAATTATTTCACCCCGTAATTAAAAAATGGTTTTTAAAAAAGTTTAAAGCCCCTACAGACATCCAGATAAAATCCTGGCCCGAAATTGCTTCAGGAAAGCATGTACTTATCAGCGCGCCTACAGGAAGCGGAAAAACCCTGAGCGCCTTTCTCTGGGCTTTGAACCAATTGATAAGCGGAGCCTGGGCTGCAGCAGGCGGTATTCGTGTGCTCTATGTATCTCCTCTAAAGGCCCTGAATAATGATGTAAGGCGCAACCTGTTGAGCCCTCTTAAGGAAATAGGGAGTCTCTTTAAAAATGAGTGCCTTTCCTTTCCGTCTATCAATGTTTTTACCCGCAGCGGAGACACACCTCAGAGTGACAGGCAGAGGATGCTAAGGCATCCTCCTGAGATTCTAATTACCACCCCTGAGAGCCTGAACCTTATCTTGAGCTCAAAGAAGGCTCGTGAGGTATTGAGGAGCCTGAGCACAGTCATTTTAGATGAAATACACGCCTTAGCTTCAGATAAGCGGGGAACACATATGATCAGCGCAGTAGACCGCTTGGTTCCTCTGTCAGGTGAGTTTCAGCGGATTGGGCTTTCTGCAACTATAAAGCCCATGGAACGGACAGCAGAGTTTTTAGGCGGTTATTCAATGGAGATTCGGGACGGCCGGTACTTCTACTTAAAGAGGCCGGTCAGCATTATTCAGTCCGTGGAATCCAAGCAGTTCGATATTGCCGTGCGCTTCCCGAATGATGCCAGGGAAAAAATTGTTGATGATTCCTGGTGGCCTGCCTTGGTGGATGAGTTTAAAAAGAGCATACGGAAGAATCGTTCCACTCTCCTATTTACAAATACCCGCAGGCTCTCTGAAAAGATAGCTCTCTTTATAAATGAGTCAGAGAACAAGGAGATTGCCTATTCTCATCATGGATCTTTAGCCAGGGAAATTAGATCGGTGGTGGAGAAACGGTTTAAGGAGGGAAAGCTTAGGGCCATCGTAGCCACAAGCTCCCTGGAGCTGGGAATTGATATCGGTGATCTGGATGAAGTTGTTCTGATTCAGACCCCGTTTTCTGTTTCCTCAGGGCTGCAGAGAATAGGAAGAGCAGGACATGAAGTGGGCCGGATCAGCAGGGGCTCCATTTATCCCACACACGGCAGAGATTTCCTGGATGCCGCAATCATGGCCAGGAGTATCATGGATCAGGATATTGAGGAGGCAGAGCCGGTAAATTGCCCTCTGGATGTCCTGGCCCAGGTGGTCATTTCCATGACCGGTGTGGAGGAATGGGATATCGATCAACTCTATGGCGTTATAAAATCCAGTTACCCCTTTCATACACTTACCCGGAAGCAGTTTGATCTTGTTATTGAAATGCTGGCCGGAAGATATGCCGATTCGCGGATTCGGGAGTTAAACCCCCGGGTATCGATAGATCGCCTGGAAGGTAGTATTCATGGAAAGCAGGGAGTGCTTAGCCTGCTTTATCATTCGGGGGGCACCATACCTGACAGAGGGTACTTTGATCTGCGCCTCAAAAGCTCAAATTCAAAAATAGGGGAACTGGATGAGGAGTTTGTCTGGGAACGAAAAACAGGGGATACTTTCACCCTGGGGTCGCAAAACTGGAGGATTATGAACATCGACCACAGGAAGGTTGAGGTGATCCCCTGGGATGGGCCCGTTAATACCACTCCCTTCTGGAAAGCGGAAAGGGGAAGCAGGGATTTTCATTTCTGCGATAAGATAGGCCGTTTTTTAGAGCGCTGGAACAACAGTCTTGAGTCTGATGAGTTTGCCCATACCCTCAAGGAAAAATACTTTATGGAAGACGCAGCGGCTTTAGAATTGACCGGTTTCTTAAAGCGCCAGCGTGAAACAACAGGAGCGGACCTCCCTCACAGGCACCATATACTCATAGAGCATATAGACGGCAGAAGAGTTGTCATTCATACCCTTTGGGGAGATAGGGTGAACCAGCCGTTCAGGCTAGCCCTCTCTGAAGCCTGGGAAGAGAAATTCCATACACCCCTGGAAGTCCTGTCCAATGATGACTGCATCATGCTTATACTGCCCCATCATTTCGATTCATCGATTCTGCTCAACTTAGTAATCCCAAGTAGGCTGGAGGAACTGCTGCGCCAAAAAATAGAGAAGACCGGGTTCTTCGGGGCGCGATTTCGGGAGAATGCAGGAAGGGCTCTGCTTCTGCCAAGGTCAGGCTTTAAACAGAGAGTGCCGCTCTGGCTTACACGTTTAAAGTCAAAGAAGCTGCTTGAGGCTCTGCTTAGATATGACAGCTTCCCCATTCTGCTTGAAACCTGGAGAAGCTGCCTGCACGATGAATTCGATCTTCCCTCTTTAAAAAGACTTCTTGATGAGCTTATCAGAGGGGATATCCGCTATACCGAAATCAAGAGCAAAATCGCCTCCCCATTTGCAGAGAATATGGTCTGGATACAGACCAATTTGCACATGTATGAGGGAGATGTCCCCACCGGAGACAGAGTATCCCAGTTGAGTGATGATGTGTTGAGAGAGGTCCTGTTCTCCCACCATTTAAGGCCGCAGGTCGACGCTAATCTCATTATGCGTTTTGATAAAAAGCTCAAGCGCACAGCACCCGGGTATGCCCCGCAAAATGCATCGGAGCTTCTCGACTGGGTCAAGGAGCGCATTCTTATTCCGGATTCCGAATGGGAGGAGCTTCTCTGCGCCGTAGAGCGGGACCATCAGATTGACAGAAGTGAATTGCTGAGATCCCTGTCTAAAAAACTAATTATACTTAAAATTTCTGGGTCGGATTTTCCCGCTGTTTCTGCATTAGAAATAATACCCCGCCTCTTGAAAGCCTTAAAATTATCGCTTGAGGATCTGGAGGTCTCCTCCATTGCCGGTGAAAAAATAGAGATAAAACTGCCTCCTGTCTCCACGGAAGAGCAGCCTGCCTATCTGATCAGCCTGCTTTCGGAGTGGCTTCGATATTACGGCCCCATCCATCCTTCACAGATCCTGAAAGTATTCGGTTTCAGCGGACAGGCCCAAGCCTTCAAGGAGGTTTTAGAGACACTTACAGAAAATCAGACGATTGTCTATGATCAGCTCAGGCGTGAACCAGAGGAGGAGGCTGAAGCTGCGCTTGAGATCTGTGATTCAGAGAACCTTGAGCATTTATTGCGGCTAAGCCGGAGTGAAGCCCGGCCCGGCTTTAAGGCATTGAGTTCGGACAATCTGCCCCTTTTTATGGCCACATTCCAGAGGCTTGCCGGTAATGTCGACATCGCCGGCAATGCCGGCCCGGGGGATTCGATTAATGACTTAGAAGATAGTCTTGAAATGCTTTTCGGATACCCCGCACAAGCAGAAATTTGGGAGTCTGAAATATTTCCGGCCCGGCTATCTACCTATTATACTTCCTGGCTGGACACTCTAAAACAGCAGAGTGAGCTTCAGTGGTTCGGCTGCGGCAGGGAACGCTTAAGTTTTTGTTTTGCCTCTGATTTTGAGCTTTTTAAAGAGTCATCCCAGGAACAGGCGGATCTCTTACCGGACAGAAGGGGGAAGTACAGCTTCTGGAATATTCTTGATTATTCGGGCAAGAGCTCTCCCGATATTGCCAAAGAACTTTGGAAGCAGCTCTGGCAGGGTAATATCTTAAATGATTCATTCGATGTTATTCGAAGGGGAATCGAGAACAGGTTTCAGGCTGCTGATCTGCACAGTGACAGCAGGGTGAGCCAGAGGGGAAGGTCAGGCCAGGGTAGAAGCCGCAGGACCGGTTTTAATCGCTGGAGGGCATCCCGGCCTTACTCCGGCAACTGGTATAAGCTGGAAATCGATCGGGAAGATCCTGATCTTTTAGAGAAGGAAGAGCTTAAAAAGGACAGGGTGCGGCAGCTTTTCTGTCGCTATGGTATTATCTTTAAGGAAATACTTGTGCATGAACTTCCCCTTATGAAGTGGACCAAAATTTTCCGCACACTACGAATTATGGAGCTTTCCGGTGAGATTTTAAGCGGACATTTTTTGGAAGGCATCCCGGGACTTCAGTTTATCTCTCATAATGCCTTAAGCCTTTTAAGAGAAGGCCTGTCCGAGGATGCTATATACTGGATGAGCGCCGTTGATCCTGCCTCCCTGTGCGGAATGAATCTTCCTATTCAATTCAGCAATACTGCTGAAAGGCTTCCTCACAGGCTCTTTTCTAACCACCTGGTATTCCACGGTAGACGCTTAGTTCTGATTTCAAAAAAGAGGGGCGGGGAGGTAGATATACTGGTTCCGCCTGAAGATCCCCATATACAAAAATACTTGAAGCTCTTCAAGGTGCATATGGAAAGGGATTATAATCCCTGGAAGATTATTCGCCTAAAGAGGGTGAATGGTCAGCCTGCCACGGAGAGCCCTTACAGAGATATACTCATCTCTTTCGGATTTCAGAAGGACTACAAAGTCCTAATTTTTAGGGCAGGATACTGACGGCTATAAAAGGATAAGCGGGTTACAGCATCAAATCAAACCGTACATCTGGGAAGGGTGAACAAACAGGGAAGATCGCTTAACTGCACGCTTCTAACCCAATCGGTGGCACACTTTCCTAAAAATACACACATTGGACAGTTTAAAGAAAGGATCAAAGCAGGTAAGAAGCCCCGTATCGTTCGCATGGCTCCGATATGCAAAATCCTGGTCAGTGCATACCATATGCTGAATGGAAATATAGTAAGAGCCAAGGTCATTATTTTAAGTCTATTTTCTTGATTATCTGCATGCTTGCTATTATAAATAAACGGATATGGGAAATGAACAGAAAGTATATGATATTCTCGATCAATTGAACCTGAAATATATAAAACACGAGCACCCCCCTGTATTTACCGTGGAGGAGGCGGAAAAACACTGGAACGGTATTCAGGGTGCTCACTGCAAGAATCTCTTTCTTCGCAATAAAAAGGGGAAAAATCACTATCTTGTTATACTGAAACATACAAAGCGCTTAAATATAAAGAGCCTTGAAAAAAAGTTAAATGAAGAGAAACTGAGCTTCGCATCTCAAGACCGCGTAAACAGATACCTTGGTCTGTCTACAGGTGCGGTTTCACCTTACGGGTTGATTAATGATAAGGAGAAAAACGTCCGGGTAATTCTGGATGAGGATTTAGAAAATGAAAGACTAATCAATTTTCATCCCAATGTGAACACGGCTACCATTACAGTTTCTTTCAAGGATTTTAAAAAATTCCTTAGCTGGTGTGATAACAAAGTACATTACGTGAAATTTTAATTAGTAGAAGCTCTTATTATCTCTATAGGATGGAAAAATGTTACATACCATTGCCAATAATAATTTTACTGCTAAGATTTCTGATTTAGGTGTTGAATTAAGATCATTTAGGGATGAAATTCGTGGAGAGGAATATATCTGGCAGGGAGATCCTGAAATTTGGCAAGGAAGTGCGCCTGTACTCTTTCCGATAGTAGGCAGGTTAAAAGACGGACAATATTTGTTTAATAATAAGAAATATCAATTAAATAAACATGGTATTGCCAGAACAAGTATTTTTTCTTTGCATCATGATAAGGAAATCGAAAAGAGCTTTATTTTGGTTTCCAATCCGGAGATAGAATTATGCTATCCATTTAAATTTGAATTCATAGTGCGGTTTAGAATTGAAGCAGGACTACTACAGATTTCATATACTGTTAAAAATATCGGTAATGAGATGATGTACTTTACTCTGGGTTCTCATCCAGCTTTTGTATTACCACTTAATGAATGTATGCTTGAAGATTATTATCTTGAATTTGAGATGGAAGAAACACTAGACCGTTATTTTTTAAAAAATGGGCTTTTAAGTGTAGAGCCAGTACCATTATATTTAAATAATGAGAAAATAATTCCAATAACTAAAGAACTCTTTGAAAATGACGCTTTAATTTTTAAAAACATTCGATCCAAAGAAATATATATTAAGAATACAAAAACCGGACATAGGCTCCTGCTTGATACTGGTAACGCTCCTCATTTAGGTATCTGGGCTAAACCAGGTGCTCCTTATGTATGTCTTGAACCCTGGTATAGTTATGATGACAGCATCGATTCAAATTATGATATAACAAATAAAAGCGGCATAATGAAATTGGATTTCGGGGAAGAATTTATAGCTGGATATAAGATTAAAGTATAACAAGCCGCTGCCGCTGAGTTTATTGTTATGTTGTGAAATCTCATAGTCATTCGGAAATTAAAATATAAATAAAAGTAAAAAAGGAGAGATGCAATGTCAGATATTATCGAACCGGGCGAAAAAGCTCTCCATGATCCTGACGGACATAATGCAAGGCGGTATGAGCAAAATATTTTATTTGTATACTCATTAATATCCTTATTAAAGCTGAATTTTCTAATTGTTCAATTGCTGCCTTTATCCAAGCCGCTTTTATAGAAGGATTAGATGTTGATACAAATTGATCTACATTCTGCATTGCATTCTCCAATACAAACTGAGTAACTTCTTTTTTCATCACCCTTACCCATTGCCCTATTCTCCCCGTTTTCGGGATTTTTGATGCTTGCCTTCTATTTGATCTGTTTTTCTGTCTCATAGTTGACCTCCATCTTGCTTCGCACTTCCTTTGTCTAAAAATATCAGCATTATTTCTGCAATAAGAAATGTTCCAAGACACCTTTTTGTTAATGAAAGTTATAAATACCTCGCATATACCGATAATGCATTTCCAATCGGTGGAGGACTTACCACCTCCGCTCCTTCGGTAATTACTGAAATGATTTTTAATTTGTGTGTAAGGAGGGGCGATAAGCTGCTTGAAATAGGAACCGGAACAGGTTATGAAGCGGCAGTTCTTGCCGAAATGGGAGTAAAGGTCTTTACCATAGAAATTGACAGACAGATTGCAGAAAAAGCAAATAGAATTCTAGTATATCTTGGTTACAAAATTGATAAACAGCTAAAGAATAATCAGAGAAGAAAAGAATGTATTAAAAGATTTAATAAAATCAGAACGTATTTCCCCTATAGAGGAAAAATAGAGCTCTTTTGGGGAAACGGCCAGAACGGATTAGAAGAATATTCACCATTTAAGGGAATAATTATTGCAACATCAATTCCGCATATAAAACACATAAAAAACCTCATAAATCAATTATCGCCCAGAGGGGGGAAACTGATTGTACCGGTTGGAAGCAGGTATGAACAAACCATGCACATAATAGAAAGAAAAGCTGATAAAATAAACACCTGCATTCTTAAAGGGATTTCCTTTAATTTTATTCGAATGGTTCCAAAAAATGTTGTGAACAGCAACTAAGATAAAATTGGTGGGCGGAATCAAGGCCAGTTTGACTGTTTTGTTAAACTACCATTTCCTTCTAAATACGAGTTTATGCTTTAAAAACATCACATATAATATGTGGACTTGCTCCAATTAAAGATGGTTCTTTCTCTATCGTTCGAAGTATTTCCAATTTGCACGTGCAGAGCTCGGTCAGCTGCATACGCTGGTTATGCGGCCACTTAGCAGGAGGGAGGCTGAACTATCAACTTCCCAAACAGCTTCGCTTATCGAAATCGAGTATGAGCCTACAAGTCATTCTTAAAGGCCCGGAGATTTCTTCTGATTTGTTTGTGTAAATAAATTTTAGCTCTTCCTCACTTAACCATTTTTCCTTTATTTGTTCCTCGTTCAACCTGACAGACTCCATACTCTTGCGGTATGCGACTCTGTATACCTCAAATCTCTCTTTCTCCTTCCTTCCAGGATAATTTTTCTCAAACCAGAAAGTTCCCAGATACTCTAAATTTTCAGTTGACAAGCCCGTTTCTTCTCGAAGCTCTCTTCTAACAGAATCGCTATAAGACTCACCACATAGCACATGTCCAGCAGCAGAATGGAAAAGACGCCCAGCCTCTACCTTTATCTCTGCAGCTGTAGGTATCAAGTACTTGCCGTCTTCTCTCTGCAACAACACTGCGCTAACCCGGTGTCTCAAGCCCTTTTGGTGAACAATGGATTTCATTGCCTGTCCAACTACCGAATTATCTTTATCAATTATGTCCAACAGTTCTTTCGCCACGGTTTTTCCTAAGCGCAACATATTATAAAGCGAAAGCCTATAGTAACTCAATTAAATTGATAGGTTATTATGATTAAAGTCAAGGAGCGATAGGATCCTTGAAAGATTATGCTTTGTAAAAAACAGTAGGTGACTGTATACTGTCCTTAAACCCAAACCAGGGAAGGAAAGGGAAAAGGGCAGTAGATGAACGTTAAATTTTCTGTGGCGCTTAGCGGACACGTTGATAGGTTTGTTCGGTCACCTA
>JAUWZD010000093.1 GCA_030615505.1 Spirochaetales bacterium
AAGAAGCATGTCTCCGCCGATATTAGCACATCCATGTGCGTCAGATATATTGTTGTAAATCCCCTGGGAGGTAGGTGTTGAGTGAGAAGGGCGATGAAATCAGTCACATCGAAGAGCTTGAGATTATCTCCGGAGTATGCGTTATAGCATGTGTGGGGTGTAGCAGGAAGAAGAGGTTTTCGCTAAAAACGCCTTCATGATTTTTTGAATATAGCGCGGAGTGAGGGGTATTTTATGCTGGTAGCTGGCGAAAAGGTATGGGCTTTCTATGCCCAGTTCTTGTTTCAACTCCAAAAGTCTCCTCAGAAGCTCTTTCAACCGCTCCTTTGATCCTTTTCCCAGAATCTTGATCGAGAAATCATTCCAGTTGATGTCTGACTCTGCGATCCTCAGGGCCTCGGAGATGCGCAGACCCGTGGCGGTGATGAGGGTAAACAGGGGCAAGTCACGGAACAGGAAAAAAGACTTTGCTTTCTGCTTGCCGTTTGTCTGTGACCCAGTCTCCATGTGCGCTTGTACCTGCTGATATTACTCTTCGATGCTCTGAATGAACAAGTTCACCTCCCCCTCTGTGGGTATGGAGATGATTTTCCGGGTAGTTTTGTATTTCTCAATAGTGGGCAGTCTGCTTTTCCCCACGATGCCTTTCCTGACCAGATAGGCAAAGAAGGACTTAAGCACGGCGAGTCGGTGCGCGATGGTGATATCGGAATTGCCCCGATCTTGCAGATAGCGGATAAACTCCAGGATGCACTTCTTATCGGTGAGCTCAAGATTAGTCTCTGTGAGAAACTGGAGGAAGATGCTCAAGGCGAAGCGATAGCTCTGCTCTGTGGCTGGAGAGTAGTTTCTTTAGATTCGGATGTGAATGAGAAAATTTTCTACATGTTTGTCTACAGGATCCATCCTTCCCACTCCTTATTGCTGAAATACCGTAAGGGATTGTTGTTCTCCCATACTTCCCTAAGCTGCTGTTCGCGAATACTCAGGTAATACTTCATGGTGGTTACCAGAGACTGGTGACCCCTTATCTGTTAATTGGGGAAAGCTGGTAGATACTGATCACTTCAGGGACTATTGCTTCGAATACAGTGTCTGACTTCATACCTCTTCTGAAGATAGCTGCTTAATCAATTCTTTCCAATAATCAGGTCCATACATAAGAGAGTGAAACGCTTTCCATTTCTTAACTAACTCAAGAATATTTTTTTCCATTTTTAGATAATCAATATTTCCAGGAGATTTTACACCTATACTCTCAAGATTATCTTTAAACTCTTTGCTAATCTTAGAAATTGCACCGCCCACAATAATTGCTTTTACTTTTTCTGAATATCGGAAACCCAATTCTAGGGCGATTTGTCCTCCATCACTCCATCCACATATATTGGAGATTATATTCCTAATCTTTCTACAAGGGTGATTATATCTTCACTCAGTAATCTATAATTAATTTTTCTTTCAGGATTATCTGTTTTCCCATGACCTCTAAGATCAGGGGCAATGACCCTATAATAATTTGGTAGCTTTTCTATATAAAACTCCCAGAAAATAGCTGTACCAGCTCCTCCGTGCAATAGAATCAATGGCCTACCAGTTCCTTTATCATAATAACTCATAGTCATTCCATTAATTTTTATTCTTTTCATATAGACCTCTTAGTTTTTTCTAATGCTCACCAATTTTAAGTCCTTATAAATCACAAGCCATATTTAGAATGCTTCTTACTTTTATATGTCTAACGAGAGGGATAACCGGCGGGAAAAAGCGCCAGCTTTTTCTCGTCCGCGTTCATCCCATTGTTATACGCTCTTGTACTGCTGAACCGATATCAATTGTGGAATTCAATTTCAAACTTTTTAAAGAATTTGACGACCTTTGCATAAGCATCAGTAATGCTTTCAGCTCTTATGAAATGCTTTTCCGGCATATTAAATAGAAAGGGATGAGGCTGCACAAATGTCATTTCAAGGGAGACTGGTTTCTTACCTCCATCCTTTACTTTCAGGATGCTTGAATAATGGACCCAATCATTTGCCTTTGGGACAATACCATAAATGTCCTCTGTGGATTCATAAATTAAATTGTATCTTGGCATTATTCAAATAATCTCCCACAAGGTAGAACTAAAATGGAATTTCAGCCCAATTCGTAGTCGGTTTTTCGATCCTTTGCATTTCAATTTTATGTGTTTGTTGTTCTTTGTATTTCCGATCAGGGTTGCTATCATTCGCAATCGGTTCAACTGATTTAACGATATCAGGCCTATGCTTCTTGAGATCTTTGAAGTAATTTTCTCTATACTATGATAGCCCAAAATCTTGTTTTTTTAACAAGATTTCACTTTAATAGAAATGTTTGGATGCAGCCGCAGGCTGCGCTATGAATAATGGTAATTTCCATGGGTTCCTGCTTGTGGTTTACAAATTTCTTGAATTTCTTTGGATTCAATCCAAGCTCATGTGCCATTTGAATGTAGGCATGAGAAATGTGAAAACGCTTTCTCACATAAATCCATATTTTCAGTTTATAAAGAATTTTCTTTGCCATTACATTTCCAATTTTTGACACCGAGCGAGTGGCTCACCTGCCGGTGTGGAGCACAAGCGGAACACCGCTCAGGTGCATCGGAAACATCAAGATCATACACATCTTGGATTTTCTTCTGGATGTCAGTTAGTTCCATCTCATCCAGACCGGTGAAATCATAGAGACTCGATTCATCGGTGATAAGGTATTCCCCCGGTTCAAAATCGAAGATTTTCCTCATGAACTCCTCGGAGATCTCCACGAACATGTTGACGCCATTAGTGGGAGCAAATCGGATCTTCTTGCCTTTGAAAGGGCCACTCGTAATCACTCTGTCTTCTTCTTTCATTTCTTTACTGCAGTACCGGACGGTGATGAGGAGGAGACTTCGATCAATCTGTCCGGTGTTCTCTCCATCGATACTTGAGTACCTTCCTTCGGCTGCATCCGGTTGTTCTACTGTCCCGAGAACACACATCTTATCCTATTCACTCAGGGGTAAGACCTTGGCCCTCGCCCTCTCATGATCTACGCTGATGAGGGAGCCACGGCTCAGCTGTTCTTGGAACTGCCTGAGGACCGAAACAATAAGATTCCCAACGTGCCGGGGATTTACATCCTGAGCCCGTATCTGAATCACACTCGGAGATTTCGCAGCGGTAGTGGCCAGGATAGCCCCAAAATCGAGGTCATGCGTGAAGACTACATATCCATGAGATCTGGCCCACTCCATGATCTCTGTATCGCTGGCGCGATAGCTGCCGACTTCAGACCAGTGCAAAGACTCAAAACCAGCCTGTCCTAGAAATGCTACCCAGTTTGGCGAGAGATTCATGTCAATCAAGAGCTTCATTTCGATTCGTAGGCCACAGGAACATCGATTTCCCCGGCCCGCCAGGCGGCGTAGGAAAGCGCCTCATCGATGTCTTCTTTCTCCAAGTAGGGATACAGTTCAAGAATCTCAGCCCTGGAGTGCCCACTGGCAACGAGCCCGACGATCATGCCGACAGTTACTCGCATGCCGCGGATACAAGGCTTTCCCCCCATGACCTGCGGATTGAATGTTATCCTGGGAAGTGTTTTCATACCTAACCTCTAACAACAACTTAATTGCACGTATCCGAATCTTAACTTTTTAGGTCCAGTCATTCAATCCCATCCTTGGGTCATGTAGAACATAAAGCTGAGCAGCCGCGCCGAGGTAGATCCACAAAACTTCGATACGGCATTATTCCCAACCATACCAGGATGCCCTCCAGCTGTCTGCTCCAACGTCATGTTATATTCTGGTACATAAATACAACCATATCAAATATTCGCTTTCAAATTTATTTGTTAAACAGGGATTCCGTCTATTCGAGTTAAAAATAAGAAAGCAAAATGCTTATGGGGCTTAGATATGAAGTGTTATTCCTTGTTATGTAAATATATACTCCGTATTGGGCCTGTTGTCAAGCTCTGAAAACAAAATTCGGTTGGATTTTCTTAATTTTATACTATATAAATAATTATATAATCCATATTATTGACACTTTATCAATATTTTCATGAGTTTAGGCCTAAATAGCGTCAAAAAATGATAAAAACAACCTACTTATTTACATTCAGGCCATTTGGCCTCGACTATGTATTATAGACTCCCTTACATTTTGATCGTTAAGAAAATGACGATCCAGATTACCTCTTATGCTTTGAAAATCCAAGATTCTGGGGCAAAGTCCCAGTAATAACCTCTAGCTGAACAAGGGATAGGGCCAAATGGCACTATTTGCCTTTGCCTGATTTTATTGAAGAGCTCTACTTAAAACATTTCAATAAAAGACGACCCGATAATGTGCGGTCAATTGAGCAGATGGTCAACAACTATAACAGGAAAAAAGAAGAGCGCAGAGACCGGGGACTAAAGGAAAAAGAATCATAACAATCCGGTGAAAACGTAATCCAAGTATAGAAACGAATCTGATCAATCTATCTCTTCACCTATATCTCACCCGCAACGATTATGTTTCCTTGATTTCTCCGGCCCCCTTGACGGATAGTTTCATCCGATTTGTTAAAGGCACATTCGGCTCTACAATTCTCTCGTTTTTTGACCAACCCAACAGCCTAAGAGCAGTCCAGTATTTTTTCAGATAGAACCAGGCATATTAAACGGATCACGCCAAAATACCATTCAAAACAGATTGTCCGCACTGCTTCGCGCCCACCGTCCTGGTGGGCTATGCTTTCTGTTTTAAGGTGCTGCAAAAATAGCTTCCAAAAAATACGGACGTTTTTTGGAAAGTCGGGAAGCCGCAATATCAGGAAGCAAATAGCATTTTCCCTAACGTCCCCCGCCCGCCATCTTGAAAAAGACAGCAAGAAAAATGGGTTGTTTTCCTTTATCATATTTCTTAACTATAAATTATAAGAATTACTATCAATTTTATTTTGGACAATCGGCAAAGTTCATATCGGAAAAGATGAGGCAGCTACTTCGTGAATCAACTCATAAGCTCATTAGCTTAGAAGTATCCTGTGATAATAGAAATGCTTTATTGCTTTATGAGAAATGCGGACTCAGAATAACAAGATTTCTCCTTATAGATGCTTTTTTTCTGAATGCGGCCGAAGGCCGCGCTATGAAATGTCAATGAAGAATAGAATTCTGCTATTGCAAATAAAGCCATTCTTTAGTACGAATGTTTGATTTCAATTAGAAACCTTTTTAAATTGACCTTTGAAATATAATGCGCAGGAGGTGTATCAATATGAAGATAATGATTAAAAACGGGAGAATAATTACCCCTTGATGAGAGCCAGGGACTGGATTCCTACCTGATCACCATGAGGGAAATGACCGAACAGATGGGGGACATGTTAGGGAGGTTTGAATATGCTGAAGGGTGGCGGCAGCACTCTCATCTCGGGTTCTCAGCCCGGGAGATCGATCCGTTAGGCGAGATACTCGAAGGACGAGTAGTAATTGCTTGACAATCTTTTCGGTATTATAGCTACATGATAAATAAACCCTATCTTAAGCCTGATATAGGTAATATCAGTACTCTACCAGAAGTACACCGACAAAACCGGCTCCGGTGGGGGGCACAGACCCGGTTGCGATCAGCTTCAAACCCCATCAGTGTCAGCTCGAAGATTTTTCCGGTCCCTTAAAGCCGTTACTGCCAGGCCTGGTGGAAGGTGAGGAGGGCCGTAAGGCGGTAGAAATTATCCTGGCCATTTACGAATCTGCTTGCACCGGAAAGCGGGTAAGCCTTCTGCTTTAGCCGTCGCGGGGTACCCCGTGAGCAGCACAGGCAGTACCACAGCCGCCGCACTTCATTCACGGGTTTGGTGCGCACACTGCCCATCGCAGGCACAGAACGGTCACCGCCTAGACGGCCTTATCGATCATTTCTTTAAGCAGCAGGTAGCAGTAGAGCTGCTGTCGGGGGAGGTGAAAAGGTCCCTTAAAGTAGTTGCCCTTCAGATCTAAGGCCATGCTTCCGTCACGGTGCAGGTAGCCGATCCACTCACCGTACTGTTTGTCGGGGAATCGCTGGATGGACCAGTCCAGGATTTTCTCAAACCAGTCCTCGTATCTCTTATCATTGGTTAAGGCGTAGGCCAAAAGGGTTCCATAAATGGCCTCGTTGTGGGGCCACCACAGCTTCATGTCCCATTCCAGTTGCACCGGCTGTTTGCTTTCAACATCAACGAAAGAAAAAAGGCCGCCGTGCTTTGGGTCCCATCCGATCTCCAAAGACCAGTCAAGCAGGGGTTCGGCCTTTTTGACCAGCTCCATGTTGTTCCGATACCGTCCCTCCTCCATGATAAACCAGGCGGTCTCGATAATGTGGCCTGGGTTGACGCATCGTCCTTCCGGGATCTGCCCCAAGTACTCCCCGTTCCCCCCTACTGTTTCCAGCAGGGCCTTCCTGTCCGTCTTGACAAAATAGGTAAACACATCATCGATGGCCTGGTCGATCTGCCCATCATACATCCCTTCATGATCTGCGTCCCGTAAGACCTGCAGGGTATTGATACGGATCATTGCCATGGAATGACAGCGGGTTTTAAGGGTCTCCGGGATGATCTTCGGTTCTAGCCGCTCTGGCTTTTGGTAATGATCCTGGATCAGGTCCATCAGTTTTTTAGCCAGCTCCAGGGATTTTAAGTCCCCCGAAGCCCGGGCATATTCAGCCAGGGCGATCACCCCAAAAGTCTCGGTAAAGAGGTAGCGTCTTTTTCTCAAGGGACGTCCATCTCGAGTAACGGCATAGAACATCCTTCCATCTTCATCAAAACCGTACTTTTTAATGAAATCCACCCCGTGCTTGGCGAGCTCAAGCCACTGTTCGCGCTTTTCCAGCTCGTTGTAGAGCCGGGCCAGAACCCAGGAGATCCTGCCCATCACCCACATGGGCTTGTCGGTGCTCAAGATCTCACCCTTGCGGTCAAGGAAGGTAGTAAATCCTCCGTATTCACGATCTGTAGAATGGTTCATCCAAAATGGCATGGTGTCGTTTACAAGCTCATCGTAGAAGTATTCTTTAAGCTCTTTCATGTGGTTTAAGTCCATAGCCGTCTCCTCTTTCACCTCTTATTTATCGCTGCACAGTTTCAGCCATTATCTGGAAAGATTTAAGAGTAGCGTCCCTGGGAACCAGGCAGCCGGTGGACATGATAAAGCCGTTCCTCTTACCGGCAATGTTTTTCGCTTCAACACAGGCCTGCCGCAGTGTTTCTTCCTGACCCGGGAGGAAAAGGGTAGGGTTAATGTTACCCTTCACCGCCACCTGGGGCAGGAGGGTGTCCAGGGCCGTTTGTAAATCCACAGGGTAGTCCAGGTCGAATCCGTCCGCTTTACATCGCTTTATGTCCGGCAGGGCAGCTGTAACATTGCCGCAGATGTGGAGCAGCGACAAAGCCCCCTGACGCCGTATCTCCTCGGCCATGCTCTGTTCGTAGGGCAGGACAAAGTCCCGGTACTGCCGGGGGGAGATGAGGCTTCCCGAGGCAAGCCCTTCACCGATCCAGATGAACCGTGCACCGGACTGGGTAACTTCCCGGATTTGCTGAAGCACGATTTTATGCCGTTTATCCAGGGCTCGGTGCACTGCTTCCGGCTGGTCCAGAAGGGCTATCATAAGTTCCGGGATACCGTAGAGAAAGGAAATTTGGGAGAAGGTCCCGGTAACTCCGACGAAAACGGAAAACCTGTCCTTTATGCTGTCCTGTAAAAGTGAAAAAGCGGATAGCATGCCTGGGTGGAAGAGCTCGTCTGTCAGGAGCCGCTCATCGTCTAGTGATTGGATGTCTGTAGAGGATATGGAGAGCACATCGTTTTCCGGGATGACCAGGGTCAAGGCCTGATCGATCAGATATGTGTCGTCTTTGATCAGTTTGGACTGACCGTAATCCAGGCACAGATTGATGTACACACCGTCTACCGGCAGCTGTTCAGCGCAGGTACAAAGTGCCTCGGCGTGAAGTTCCGGGTCCAGCTGGACCTCTCGTAGGGTTTGCTTGAGATAGGCAGAGGCAAAAGCAAGATCGATCAGCGGGAAGCAGGGGATGCGTGGGACAGTTTTTTTTTGAAGCGCATTTTCGATGAGTGTGCGTCCAGAAAGCATAATTTTCCTCTTTCTGCGGGTATTTTAGAGCTATAAGTGCGAGAAGTCAATTAAATTATTAAAAATAACATAACATAGTTGAAGAACTAAAATAAGTATTGACAAATACTTGAATATCGCCTAAAATATTAAATTATCCCAACCGGGTGTAATGGAGGATGCACCAAATGAAAACAAACAACTGTGGTGATCCGTAAATTTTCCCTCAAGATGGGCGAAAAAACTCAAATCCTAAGGAGGATAAAATGAGAAAAGTGTTAATCGTTTGTATGGTACTGCTCGTGGTAAGCGGTGCCATAGTTTTCGCAGGTGGCAAGAAAGAAGAAGCTCCGGCCGTCGAGGCTAAACCCTTTGCTGGCCAGACAATCACCGCGCTTTACTTTTCTGCTACGTATGCGGAAGCAGCCAAAGAGTATTCGGCAGAGTTCACGGAACTGACGGGTGCCGAAGTACGAATCGTAGACTTTCCCTACATCACGCTGTACGAGAAGATGGGCCTGGCCCTGTCCACCGGCGATGACACCTACGATATAGTCACCCCGGCCTGCCAGTGGGACGGCGAGTTCGAACCTTTCATGGAGGACCTTGAGCCCTATATCAAGAGGGACAACTTCGATACCTCGGACTTTCTTCCCGGGCTTTGGGAGCAGTCCGGAAAGTGGGCCGGGAAGATCATGGGCTTTCCCTTTTCCAACACGCCCCAGACCCTTTCTTACAGAACCGACCTGATCGACGAGTTTCCGCAGACCTGGGATGAGTTCTTCGTGTTGATGGACAAGATCCACGATCCGGCCAACGGATTGTATGCGATTTCCTTTCCCGGGGTAAAAGAGCAGCTCAGCGGTCTGTGGATGATGGTGCAGTGGTCCCTGGGCGGACGCTGGGCCGATGCAGACTGGAACCTCACCATCAATTCGACTGAAACCCGGGAGGCACTCAAGATCGCCCGAAAGTGGTTTGATTACGCCGATCCGGCAGCGCCAGCCTGGACGCTAGCCGAGGCGGATGCCGCCTTCCTGCAGGGCAATGCTGCTGTCTGTTTCTCTTGGCCAACCCTGGCTATTGGCCCCAATGGGGACAACCCGGAGAAATCCAAGGTAGTTGGCAAGTGGGCCATCGCTCCGATTCCCTATGCTAAAAACGGAGTCACGGTCCTTTCTTCGTGGGATATCGGTATCCCCAAAGCCGCCAAGCACAAGGATGCCGCCTGGGAGTGGATCAAGTTCTACACCAGCAAGGAGAAACAGCTGAAGAACTACGTCGATTACTCTATCCTGCCCTCAAGAGCATCAGTGTGGGAAAAGCCGGAGGTCAAGAACTCCAAGATGTATCCCCATAAGGCCGCCTCCGACCAGGGTGCAGTGATCTGGTGGCGGATCCCGGCGGGCACCATGGCAGAAACCTATGTACGAGATGCGGTGTCCAACTATGTAACCGATCAGTGGGATTTGGAGAAGTCGGTCAAGTTCATGGAGAACGGCTTCACTAAACTACTGAGCGATTATCCTCCTGCACCGGGCGTTAAAAATACCGGGCGCTAAAGGATTGCTTGATCAGTACCAACTATGGTTAGACCTCTCGGTAATTTCTGAGAGGTCTAACTGTTTTAAGAGACTTAACAATACATGCTGATAACGAGAAGCATTTACCAGACAAAAGCAGATAAGGTTTATTCCTGGCTTTTCATGCTGCCGGTCATTCTCATCCTCCTGATAGCAGCCTTTATCCCCCTGGGCTACGGCCTTGTTTTAAGTTTTCACCGTTTTAAGCTGAACATTGCGGGGTCAAGACCGGTGTTTGTGGGCTTAAATAACTACATCGGCATGTTTAAGGATGAGATATTTCTCAAGTCGCTTTCCAATAATATTTTTTTCGCTTTACTCTCTGTAGCTGTTGAGCTGGTGATCGGTGTCATTGTGGCCATGATGCTTTCCGATGACAACAAAATCTCCCGGCTCATGATCACCGTATTGATGGTTCCCATGATTATCGCACCCGTTGCCGCGGGCACCCTCTGGCGAATGATGCTGGACCGCACCTATGGGGTCATCAATTATATAATCACACTTGTCGGTTTACAACCGGTCTCATGGATTGGAGATTATCGAATCGCTATTTATACAATTATCATGGTGGACTGCTGGCAGTTTATTCCCTTTATCGCGATTCTGGTGCTGTCCTCGATCAAATCGATACCCAAAAGCTTTCTCGATGCAGCCCGGGTAGATGGCGCCTCGCCATGGAAGGTCTTTATCATGGTGGTGCTTCCTATTACTGCTCCGGTCATCATTATTGTGGCCATGATTCGTTTTATCGATGCCTTTAAAGTGTTCGATATCATTTTCGTGATGACCCAGGGGGGGCCGGGAAATGCCACCGAGATGCTGCCAACATATATCTACCGTCAGGGGATCAAGTTTCTGGATGTGGGCTATTCATCGGCAACAGCCATCCTGTTCATCGTGGCTATGTCACTGATCGCCTGGGGTTTTATGCGCTTGAGAAGCTACCAGCTGCGGAGGTTGGGGTGATTAAGCTAAGGTCGAAACGTCAGCGTGAAAGTTACTTAAGCAATTTCCTGGGGCTCCCCACCAGGATCATCCTGCTGTTCATCCTCCTAGTAATAGTCCTCTTCCCCTTTTACTGGATGGTCACCAATGCCTTCAAGCTGGAGCAGGAATATTACGTCAAGCCCCCGGTGATGGTTCCTTCAAAACCGACAATTCAGAACTTTGTCGATATCGTGCAGAAGTATGAGCTCGTTAAAGGGCTGATCAATTCAATCCTCATTGCCTCCGGTGCAACTGTGGTGACAGTGCTTTTCGGGAGTCTGACCGCCTACTCGCTGATTAATGGGGTGTTGCCGAAAAGAATCAAGGGCTTTTTTGCCGGCTGGTTCCTGGTGCAGAAGATGTATCCGGCCATTGTGGTAGCGGTTCCCGTATTTTACATTATTCGGACCCTGAGGTTAATGGATAGTATACTGGCTCTGGTTATAATGAACGCAAGCTTTAACCTCCCCCTGGTCATTCTTCTGATGATCGGCTTCTACCAGGAAGCCCCTTTTGAGGTGGAAGAGCAGGCCATGCTCGACGGCTGCACGCTGCCCCAGCGATATTTCTACGTTACCACCCCGATGGTGAAATCAGGTCTTATCGCCACCGGCATGCTTACCTTTGTATTCAGCTGGAATGAGTTTTTATATGCGGTCATTCTCACCGTGTACAAGTCGAAACCCCTTACCGTAATGATTGCCGGGTTTATCACCGACAAAGCCCTGATCTGGGGGCCCATGGCTGCCATGAGCTGCGTGGTCGTGTTTCCGGTGCTTTTGGTCATGTGGCTGATGCAGAGGGATTTCATCAGCGGGATTTCAGCCGGCGCTCTGAAAGGTTAGATTTCAGGATTATTGAGCATGTTTTCGGAATATTCCCCCGCCCAGAAAGAAAGACTGACTGTCATTCTGAAATCAATCCTTAACCACAAGCGGATTACCCGCAACAGGCTGGCCGATCTTCTTAGATTGAGCCCTTCTTCAATCGTGAAGTACATCAAGATCCTCATGGACATGGGGCTGATTCTGGAAACCGAGCAGCAGGAGTCTACCGGGGGCCGTCGATCCACATTTATAGAAATGAATCCGGCAGTGGGGCTCAACATTGCTGTGGTAATCAGCATTTCCCAAATGAACGGGGTCCTGATCAACACGGTAGGTGAAATCGTAGCCGAGCATACCCTGTCTATTTATCTGGGAATGTCCAGGGATGAACTGCTTGGGATTCTCTACGAGATGCTGGATGCGCTCCTGGACAAAGCTGAAGGTTTCCGTAAAAGGATCTTCGGCATCGGCCTGGGCATCGGCGGACACATCGATCCGATGAAAGGGATCTCGCACGAATATCTGTACGCGAAAAACTGGTACGATGTGCCGCTTAAAAGTTTGATTGAGTCCAAATACAGTATTCCCTGTTTTTTAGTCAACGACGTCAATGCCTGTGCCCTGGGTGAAAAGTACTACGGAATGGGCATTGGGGTGGACCATTTCCTCTGTGTGCAGCTCGATGAAGGGGTCGGTATGGGAATTGTGGCCAACGGCGAGATCTACATGGGCAGGAATTACTACGCCGGTGAGTTTGGCCATACCCATGCTGTAAGCGATGGACAGCTATGCTTCTGTGGGCACACCGGTTGTCTGGAAACGATCACCTCCAAACAGTATATCCTTTCGGTCTGCAGAGCAGGACTTAAACAGGGGGTGAACAGCGAGGCACTAAAGTACTGCCACGGCGATGTTGAGGCACTGCAGATCGAGCACGTTATTACTGCCGCCAATAATGGTGACCGCCTGGCCCGGAATGTTTTCGAGCAGGTAGGTAAGTATCTGGGAGATAAGCTGGCCGACATGGCCAATATTTTCAATCCAGAGCTGATCATCCTGCGGGGTCCTGTTATCGATGGGAACAGATTCTTGCTGGAAAGCATCGAACGGGTGGTCATGAACCAGTCCCTTCGACATATCGCCAAAGATCTGAAAGTCGTTCATTCTGAAGAACGGAATGACATCCGCTTAATGGGCATCAACAGCATCATCCTTATCGAATATTTTATGCAGTAATTTTTGCGGATTTTTTTCTGCCGGCACTGACCGAGGCATCCGCGTGTAGGCCGGCAAGCCTAAAGGAGGTCAGAGCAGTGACGTCAAGGGAGCGAATCGAAGCGGCCTATCAGCATCAAGAACCGGACCGTACCCCTATTTTTGAATATATTCTCCTTTCGCCGGTGGCAGAACAGCTCCTTGGGCGGCCCTTTATTGAATACCTGGGGGGAATGGATTACTGGCTTAAGTGGGCAGAGCAGAAGGGATTCGAAACAGCCCTACGGCAGTATGCCAGGGACAAGATCGACCTGGCTGTACTGCTCGGCCATGACATGCTCTTCGTCGGCCCCAATCCCGTACCTGGCGAAGTATATTTCTACGATCCCCTGGACGAGTTGGGGGCCCACTTTGAATTGGATTGCAAAGGCGATCCGGTGAAAAGGCTCATGGAGCGGAATAAGAAAGTTGAAGAGTTCATGACGGGTAATTTACCTGAGGACTGTTACTTGGTTTATCATTTCCTGCGCCGGGAAATGGCCATGCATGACCTGGACCTTCCCATTCTGGCCCCGGCCTATTTCCACGGCATCTGGACCGATATCGACCTGATGCAGGTGATGCTGCTCGAGCCGGAGGTGGCCCGGGAGCACTTCGCCATAGCAACCAGGAGGGCTTATAAAGTCATTGATGACTACCTGAAAATTAATATCGACCAGATCGGCATCGGCGGCGATTTTGCCGGAAACCGCTTGCTTATCTCGCCTGAGTCTTACCGGAGTTTTATAGTGCCTGAGGTGAGGAAATGTGCCCGCAAGATCCGCGAGGCGGGCTGCTACTCGATAAATGCCACAGACGGGAACCTTTGGTCGGTAATCGACGATTTTCTAATTTCCTGCCAGGTGGATGCCTACCTGGAAATAGATCTCAGTGCCGAGATGGATTTGAAACTGTTAAAAGAACGCTACGGAGACCGAATCCTCTTCTTCGGCAATATGGACCCCGGTAGGATCTTAAGCTTTTCAACTCCGGAGGAGATCCGGGCCTTGACCTTTGAGATCCTCGATGCCGGATGGGGCAGTGGAGGTCATATATTCTGTACCAGTAATGCCATTACCGACAGCGTGCCCCTGGTTAATTACCTAACCATGGTCAACGCCTACAAAGAGAAGTTTTCTCTACCTCTGTTATCGTGAAAAATTTTCTACAAAAACAGTTGGCAATTGAGACACTACCACTCCAGTTGTCGTCTTTGCAGCGGGTATTCAATGATTGATAAATTGGCAACAAGCCAGAATGCGCGCAGACAATATCTTAGAACAATGTTGGGCATTCTCTGCTCAGACATTGGGGTAAGACCATCAGGATCCGTTCAGTATGATCAATCTGTTTCCATTATCAGTAAAGAGATGGAAAAAGCTCTTCCCGTTGTAGAATTAGATCGATTCGGTTTTATTGCTTGGAAGATGATCGGGGAGCCGGAGTTCAAGTGTGGCTCAAAAAATATAGAGACATTCCCAGATTATGGCAGCGTCAGTACGCCTAAAGGCGGTGCTAAGGGGGTTTTAAAAAAGATCGATTATGATAATAAAGTTTATGAAATAATGGACAAATCAGGAGCTCCTGTTGCATATGTTGCACTCAGCCAATTTGGCCGAGCGACACCATTCTCGGTTCTCTTCCGTGAAAATCTAAATATATCCTTACCAATATTTAATCTAGGCAGACAAGAGGAAAGGTTATTGGATAATTCAAAAAAGAATAAAGTTAGCGTTTATGCCTACGTTAAATCAGAATTTTATCCTCACGCAGAGTCAGCCAGTATCATCGGTACTCTACCTGGAGATCGTCCAGAGGAAATCCTCTTATTGTCTCACGCAGATACACAGTATAACACCCCGGGTGCCAATGATAATACCGCCACACTCATAACAATGCTGATGCTTGCCCATGCATTTAAAGAAAGAACGTGTAATTATACTATAACCTTTGCCGCAACTGGTGGAGAAGAAATTGGATTACTTGGATCCAAGCAGTATGCAGAAACAAGAAAGAAGAGGAATGATATTGACCGTATTAAATATTGCCTTAACCTCGACTCACTCACTTACGGCCCTGACTTTGTGATAACTTCAAATGATCAAGAACTTGATAATCTTATTTCGGGGATATATAAAGAATTAAAAATAGAGGGGAAACCTCGTTTTAATCATATTGGGCCCCTCTGGGATGCAGAACCCTTTTACAACGCTGGCGCGCGAACGATGTATATCAATAGCCGTGGTTATGATGACGAAATACTTCCCCTCTGGCACCGACCGGAAGATCTATCCGATACAGTTCGTCCCGATCTCGTTGAAAATGCATTCAAGATACTCAGTAAATTAATTCAATACATACAGGAATTGTAATAAGCAGCGGCCGATCTAAAAGTAGTTTCCAAGTTGTGGTTCAGAGCTTGTAGTCTGCGCAGGCCCTGACTATCGCTTTCAGATTATCCAGGGGCGTCATTCTGGCAACCCCGCAGCCCGGTGACATAACAATTCCTGTCTTGAAATTCCCGCTCTTCAGGATGTCCTGTGTCGCCTTATACACCGCCTCTGGGCTTTCCATCAACAGAAAGGTGGTGTCAAGGTTTCCTTTGAGGGCGATTTTGTCACCCAGCAGCTTCCGGGCAGCGGTCATTTCCACTTTTGCGTCTACTTCGAAGCCCTGAATGTTCAACCCTTTTAAAAGATGCAGTAGATGCTGGGTATCGCCGCAGATGTGGATCCAGATGTCACAGTTATTTCCAGCCAGTGAGTCCACAGATTTCCGTTGATAGGAAAGGGCGAATTTTTGGTAGTGCTCCGGGCTGATGAGACTTGCCGTTGAATCCCCATACTGAATGCCGTGTACCCCGGTGGCGATCATGGCCTTTCCATAGGCAACAACTACTTCGTTGCAGAACTCTAAAAAGCCTCTGAGCAACTGCTCGTTTTCTGTAACAAGGTCAAGCATAAAGTTTTGAGCGCCCCGTAGCACTGCTGCCAGGCTGAAAGGTCCGCAGTCGATGTTGGCCTGGATGTAGTATCTATCTCCCACCTCTCGGACCACCTTTCTCGCTGCAGCGAGCAGGGTTCTCATACCCGGGGCGGTTTCCGGATCGGGTACCCGGAGTGTGGTATATTCCTTTACCGATTTCAGTATCGTCTCTTTGCTGTAGGACTCATCGTCTTCAGGAAAGGTCAGATTTCCGCCCAGAGCCTGATGGTAGACCCAGTTGTCCCGTGAAACGTAAATCCCTTCGTTTCCGATTAAATCCCGGGCTTTGATGAGGGTGTCTGCCATGATTTCATAGTACAGGTTGTAGTCTCTCTGTTTAATCCCTAAGAGCTGGCAGGCTGGAGCCAGAAGGATGGGGAAAGTAGGGATGCGGTCGATCTTTTCTCCGCGGATCGCTTTTTGGGTCCGTTCAAGGCTGTTCATGGAGACCTCCGGATTTTTTCATCATCCTTGCCATATTCATTAGAAGGAAGGAAGTTACTTGTACTTTATCGTTTCTTTTTAACATAGTGTGAAGCGTTGATCCTGTGTAACAGTACTGACCGGCAAAAAAGGCACCGACCAGGATTGGATAGGTACTAAATCTCCATCCCAATCCTTCGAAAATACTTAAAGCTATGACAAAGGGTATGGAATATAAATCGCCAGTATCCACTGTAAAAAAAAATCCTAGTATTGGCTTTCCAATATCCAAAAGGTACGTTCAAAATAAAAATAAAAACAATAATTGCTACCAACACGCGATTTGGGCACGAAGAAAGTCTCGTCCATCTCAACAAGGCCTGTTAACCGATATCGTGCGATTCGTTGTCCCATGGCTTCTCTAACCTTATGTCCCATTATCCAGCTGGTCTTTTAATCTCGTATTGCGAGTTCTCTACCCATCTCTGCGATGGATACTCCTATCTTAGAGGTCGCCATCCGGTAGATAAGCCAGAACCACTTTCGTAAAGAAACTTTCGTCCTGTGAAAAATATTCCCCGCATTTACCGATTCTTGATGATGACAGGATTGACACTCCTACAAGCCTCTGCAGCTAACCCTGTAATAGTGTGTATGATTTACAGCGTGGACAGTGAAAGCCGTTCGGCTAGCGAACCTTGAACATGTGCTCCAGACGCTTTTCCTCTGAACTAAACTGGTCTTTAAATTCCAACAATGTTATCTCTTGATATGTCACTTGCAATGCTCCTGTGCTGACAATCCCTTGGAGAATAACAATTTTCCTGAGTTATGTGAATAGGCATTTATCAAATAGATACGGAAAGTTCTAAGGGCAAGACAGCTTTTATGTCAGTGCCAGATTGGTTGGAAAAGTTTTTGTAGACTTCGGTCTGTCCAAAAAAAACTACGCTTGCAGTAGTCAATTTACCGCCACGGCTTCTTGCACCGGAATAAACTTCAGTATTAGTTGGGACCTGCGACCCGAAGCCGCTCGTTGTTACTTGGCACGGCATCCAATACGACGTGACAGCTTTATTGAAACGAGGCTTTACCACAACCAGTGTATGAGAATTCTTCTTTATCCCATAACTCCTTTAACTTTCTGCTCATGATTTTCTTCCTCCATGGGGCCGGCTAAATTATAGGGTGTACCAAATGAGATTCTCTCTTTGGGCATCGTTTTCGAGTCCTTCTTCGGCTATATGGTAAGTATTTTGCTTTGCTCACATCCGAAAGTGAAATGACCTCAAACACTGCGATGCGGACCTATACGAAACGTTGGAGAATAAGAATAGAAAACTTTTTAAAGGATAATGATTTCTTGGGAATGGATAAACAGCCTTCTCTTAATCTTAGACGACATTAAAACAATGCTTTCTTTACGGCTACTCGCCTTTCATGCCCTTGACAACTTACACCATGACCTCGGCCCGGGGTATAATGCAAAAAACACCAGAGATGATTAACCGAAAGTTCATCGAAAGCGTTTAATGGAGAGTTCAAATGAGAGGGAATGTAATTACTGTCAGCATTTATGGATCCGAGCATCAAGCTGCGGCTGCTGCTATTCTCACGAATCTAAACGGCAAGCTGTCGCATGTCAAAATCTACCCGCGTATATCATGGCTTGGCAATCGAGGGAGGTCTGCAATTTGCGTTTCATTGATTGATGTACCAGAAAGTGTATATTTAGAAGCAGGTGAATTACTGCAAAATAAATAATTGATAGAAAAAGCTATAATTCAAGAAAGGCAAAAAATCAAGGAAGCCGGAGAAATTTTCACAAAAACTGATTTCATTCTCTTTAGAAATTGAATCTTATAAAGAAAGGCCAAGTATAGGAGGTTATTTAATCCGATTTTGAGCCATTA
>JAUWZD010000088.1 GCA_030615505.1 Spirochaetales bacterium
AGTTTAACCACAGAATGTGCTATATACGCTATATGCGCCATCAATTTGGTCAATGTTTGCCAAGGTAGCAGAACCCTCCTTCCTCTGCATGCTGGCTCCTAGGGTAGGATGAGAATATCGTCCGCCTGTTCAGAGGCAGATAGATACGGTGATTGCCCTTATGGTTAGGGAAAAGATTGCGTTGTTCCGATAATCCTGTATGTTCCACCACCCCAAAATGCGTAAACAACGAGGTATATCGTTTCGCCTGCAGCCATCGCTACTGTGTGAGTTTCCCAGTATCCAAGTTCCCCGAAGACCTCTAAAGCCTCCTGTACATCCATGTCGAGAACATCGGCAATGGACCTGCCTTTGTATTTGATCTCCAGGGTCTGGCGGTTGAAGCGACGGCCATTGCACTCTTTGCACGTAATCCATACATCGGGGAGAAAGTACATTTCAACTCGCTTTTTACCAAGACCTTCGCATACTTCACAGCGGCCACCTTTTGAATTGAAGCTGAATCGATTAACTTTATAACCGCGAGTACTGCCCTCTGGAATTTTGGCGAAGACTTTGCGAATCTCATCGAACACCTCTACATATGTGGCTGGATTGGAGCGTGGTGTACGTCCGATGGGAACCTGGTTAACGCTCACTACCTTGTCGATCTGATCCACTCCCTCGATACGATCGTAAGAAACGCATCCCTTTTGAATGCCATGCAGATCACGGAAGAGAGCAGGAGAGAGTGTTTGTGTTATCAGACTGCTCTTGCCCGAACCGCTGACCCCGGTGACACAGGTCTTAACCCCTAAAGGGAAACGAGCGTCAATTCCCTTTAGATTATGAAGATGCGCCCCGTAAAGAGTCAACCACCCCTGATTTTTGCGCCTCTTTTTTCCATTGGGGGATGTAACTTGCAGTTGACCGTTTAAATAGCGTCCGGTAAGGGAATCCGGATTTGCCATTACTGCTTCGGGCGTTCCGAAAGCGATAAGTTTGCCGCCAAGCACTCCGGCACCCGGACCAAGGTCGAGCAAATAATCGGCAGCACGCATGGTATCGGCATCGTGTTCAACAACAAGGATTGTGTTTCCTTCATCCCGTAATTTGCATATAGTGTCAAGCAGGGAACTGTGATCACGGGGGTGCAAACCGATAGAGGGCTCATCGAGGATGTAGAGTAACCCGGTAAGACCACAGCCAAGTTGTGTAGCAAGACGTATTCGCTGTCCTTCGCCTCCGGAGAGGGTAGGGGCAGGGCGATCGAGTGAGAGGTAGTGTAGACCGACGTTGAGCATATTTCCAAGACGACAACGAAGAGCTGTGATGATTTCACCTGCGATCTCGAGTTGCTCTTTATCCAGTTTCTTAGGTAATTCAGTAATCCACTTCTGAGCCTGGGCAATGGTCATAGTGGCGACCTCAGGAAACCGGGTATCACCAACAGCAACAAAGCGGGCTTCCGGGCATAAACGTTCACCCCGGCAGCCTGGACAGGGTTGCTCTCTCATAAACTGAAGGAATATTTGGCGATTGTTTTCAGATTTGGTCTGATGAAAAAGGCGGTTTATGTTATTTATTGCCCCCTGCGCCGGGCGAATAATTTCACCTGATCGGCCCCTTTTATCAGACCTGTAATGAAAACGAAGCTTCTCTTCCCCTGTACCATATAGGATTGCATCACGGAATTTCTTTGGAAGTTTCTTCCAGGTACGCTCAAGATCAACACCGTAGTGCTCTGCCAGTGCAAACACCTCGCCGAGCATCCAATTTCCGGATAGTACCTTCTGCCGCAAGCTTCCGTGCCAGGAGGATGCGCCGTCAAGCAGTGAAAGATCCGGATTGCTAATGATCAGGTCGGGATCAACTGTTAGTTTAACGCCGAGCCCGTTACAGTTAGGGCACATGCCGTCAGGACTATTGAAACTGAATAGGGAGGGGCTTAATTTGAAGAAGACAGCGCTGCAATGAGAACAGGCGTTGTGTGTTGTAAGAATCAGTTCCTCACCATTTCCCAGTGCAACAGTAAGAAAGCCATTTGCCGCTTCAAGCCCCCTTTCAACAGTATTATTCAAGCGTGTGCAATACTCAGTATGCGAATTAGTCTCACTACGAGGAGCAACCAGTTCATCAACAATCAATTCGATAGTATGAGCTTCTGTGCTCTTGAGTTTTGGAAGTTCGACTTTCGAAAGATCTCTCTTCTCCATCGATGCGTACTAAAGTGCAGCCATTGTTGCGGAGCTGCTCCAGAAGTTCTGTATGTGCACTCTCCTCTCCCCGTACAAGCGGAGCGAGTAATTTAAAACTGGTGCCGGGGGTGAGGGCAGCAAGCTGATCAGTAATCTGCTGTGCTGTTTGCGGCTTTACAGCCCGACCGCACCTGGGACAGTGACGCGTGCCGAGGCGTGCAAAGAGAACGCGAAGGTAGTCATATATTAAAGTGACGGTACCAATAGTCGATCGCGGATTTCTGCTTACGGTTTTTTGCTCGATAGCAACAGTGGGAGTAAGGCCTACTATATAATCAACTGCCGGCTTTTCCATCTGATCAAGGAACCCGCGGGCCTGGACCGAGAGGCTGTCCATATAGCGACGCTGGCCTTCAGCGTGGAGTGTGTCAAAGGCTAAAGAGGATTTACCACTGCCGCTTACGCCGGTTATGACCGTAAACCTGGAGCGAGGAATTGTAACGTCGATATTTTTCAAGTTGTGCTGCCGTGCTCCGCGAATGATGATATTTTTCAGATTCACGGGCATGCTATCGATGGATACAGGGGATATATCGGATACACGAGTGGCGCTGTTATTCTTTAGTGTCTTCTCAGAAGGGGCATCCCGAACACTCCTTAATGCGGCCAGGCGATCACTGTCAGCAGCTAGTAGATTGTCAGGTTGGGTCACTTCTAAGCCGTCGGTTTCTTGCATCCATTCAGACCAATGGGAAATCCACTCAGGAACGCGTACTCTTTTAACACGACCTGCGACCGGGATATAGGGTTTTAAATCGATGATGGGTGTGTTTTTATATGCATCAATACCCCCAATTTCAATAATGCCATTATCATGTTCAACATGTAATATTCTTGTAGTAGTTAAGGCTATCGGATTTGGACGAACAGGTGAACGAGAGGCAAACACACCGGTAAGCGGAGCTTTTTCATACGGAGGTTTATTTTGGGTTACTCTTCTAAATCTATCATCTTGAAGTCTATGAAACCACCATAATACCTGGATATGGCTGAAATGCTCTAATTGCTTGAGGGCAGGAAGATACGGTTTAAAAATTTCTATATTTATTTTTCCATCATTTTTCCTCGTATATCCTATGGGAAAAATTGTAAAGTCCTTCATTTTTTGTTTCGTCAATTGATTACTTACCGTATCCTCGCCTTCTTCCAAACCCATGCCTTCATCAGGCATCCATTCCGGCCAATGGGAAATCCACTTTGGAACCTTCACATTTTTTACACGATCTACGATCGGGATATATGCCTTCAAGTCTACAATAGGTGTATTATCATAAGCATCGACATTAGCAATATGAACAATGCCTTTATCATGATCCACTTTCAATATTTTAGTTGTAGTCAATGCGATTGGATTTGGACGGACCGGAGATCGTGAAGCAAATACACCGGTAACCGGGGCATTTTCATAATGTGGTGTATTTTGGGTAATCTTTCTACATTCGTCATCCTGTGTTTTATTAAACCACCAAAAAACTTGAACATGGCTGAAATGCTCTAATTGTTTTAAAGCTGGAATAAAGGATTTAAGGATATCAAGATATATTTTCCCATTATTTCTCCTGATATATCCTATAGGAAAAATCTTAACACTTTTCTTTATTTGTTTAAAAAATTGATTATTCATTTTAAATGATAAGTCTCCCCTATTTTTAATGGCACAACTTTAATATGCGATTCAGCTTCTACTATATTCTTGAATTCTTCAGGATCCGCCTCCAGATTATGCATAGGGATAATAACCCTGGGCTTAATTGCCAGTGCTGCACAGGCAGCCTCCTGGATATCCATCGTAAATGTTCCTCCAATAGGAAGTAGAGCTGCATCAACAGGTCCCAGCTCTTTCATCTCAGGTATGAAATCTGTATCTCCTGCATGATAAATCGTTTTTCCTTCCAGAGTTATAAAGTAGCCGACGCCATCTCCCCTGCGATGCCAGATCTTTTTAGAAGAATTTGCCTGTTCGATATTGTAGGCTTCTACAGCCTTTATCGTTATACCATCCCGTACTATCTCCTCCCCAGGTTCAATTACTTCTACATCACCGCCTATTTTCCTGGTACAACTTCTGGGGGCAATGACAGAAGTACCGGCACAGCGGAGCTTATTTATTTCTGCTGCCTTACAATGATCTGCATGCGAATGTGTCACCAATATTAAATCGGTTTTTTCTTTTTCCAGCCTTTCTATCAATGAACCAGTTCTCTTTTCGTAATCCGCGAGGTAGGTCTTTGCGTAGGCCGGATCGATATGTATGATGCTGTTTTTTGTCTTTATTTGAAACCAGTCGCGTCCGAACCATTCTATACTATGATAGCCCAAAATCTTGGAGCGCCAAGCGAAGCTTGGCATTTCTTATAGGGTGCAAGTCCCTATCGAGTAAGACCTAACCAGTCACTCGTATTGAGTGTTGCACCGAGACTGGTAACAAGGAGGTGAAGCGTACACAGAGAAGCATGTAGGCCACAGGGAGGACCGTAACTCCTGAAGCCAGGTTAGCCTCGTAAAAAGGGGTTGAAGCAGGCGACGACATATTCAAGATTATGGAAGTCAACACTAAGGAGTCGTTATTGGTGAGACTCTGGAGGGTCTGCCGGGGTTAGGAGGCGTGGCATGTATGAAGAGAAATGTCCCAAGAACTTGGGAGACCCTACTGGTTCCGGGAGGTAACAGAATGGCTACGTATGGATAGGGAACCCGCCTTTTTAAGACGGTTAACACAAACCTACACAAATATGCGGCTGCTGACAGTTATTATATCGGTAGGTTGGAACGATCGGAATGAGAGGAAGACCGATGGTCGGTAGGGAGTCGGATCAACTCGTATTACTCTGAGGTTGGGAGAGCCAGCTACATGGGGAAGGGGTTGACAATAATACGTAGCCTGCGAAGGAAACATTATCCGGACATGCAGGACTGGAGGAATAATGCAAACCACATTGCAGGGAATAGCACAGAAGGCAAAACGGCTGAAGAAGTATCGATTTCGCAATCTGTACAGAGAAATCAACGTAGATACACTGAAGTGGGCATGGAGATTCATAAACAAGAAGGCCTCTGCAGGAATCGACAAGGTTACGGCAAGAGAGTTCGAGAAGGATTTTGATAAGAACATCAACGATACGGCTGAGAACCTGAAGCAGAAAAGGTATCGAGCAAAATTTGTAAGACGTGCACATATACCAAAAGGAAAAGGAAAAACTCGTCCGCTAGGAATTCCTGCACTAATTGATAAGCTCATTCAGGTAGTAGTAGCCAAAATACTCATGGCAATATATGAGCAGGATTTTATTACTAATAGCTATGGATATAGGCTAAACATAGGAGCGCTGGAGGCTGTGGAAGCAATCTCTAAAGAACTACAATTCGGAAGATACAATTACATAGTCGAAGCAGATATCAAAGGATTCTTTGATAACATGGATCACGACTGGATAATACGGATGTTGGAAGAGCGGATAGATGACAGAGCGTTCATAAGGCTTATAAAGAAATGGCTGAGAGCGGGCATATTGGAAACGGATGGAAAGATAACACATCCAATAACTGGTTCACCACAAGGCGGTATTGTAAGTCCAGTAATCGCAAATATATATTTACACTATGCGCTTGATTTATGGTTCGAGAAGGTAGTGAAGCCATCATGTAACGGAGCGGCATATTGCTGTCGTTATGCTGATGATTTCGTATGCGCGTTCCAAAGCAAGACAGAGGCAGAAAGGTTCTACCTGGAACTCAAAGAAAGGCTGAGGAAGTTCGGTCTAGAAGTAGCAGAGGAGAAAACGAACATTATCAGATTCAGCAGGTATCAGGAGAAAGAAGAAAGCACCGCGTTCGACTTTCTGGGATTCGAGTTCAGATGGGGGATATCGAGGAATGGAAAAATGATAATCAAGAAAAGGACATCGCCAGAGAAGCTAAGAAAGTCCTTAGGCAACTTCACGGAATGGTGCAAGCATATCGGTAGCCTGAGACGCAAAGAAATCTTCAGAAAGCTTAATGCAAAATTGAGAGGATACTACAACTACTATGGTGTTATTGGGAACTATGATAGCCTGAGTATCTATTTCTTTAGAATGCAGAAAATCCTGTACAAATGGTTAAGGCGAAAGAGTTGCAGAAGCAAGTTGAGCTGGGGGAAGTTCAATAAATATCTAGAGATCTACAAAATAGAAACCCCTAGAATCACCCAGAATCGTGGTAGTAGACAGTGTAATCTTGAATTTAGTTTTGTCTGATTACGGAAGCGAGTATTATTGAAGAGCTCGTTGCGGTAATTCCGCTCGGCGAGATCTGTACGGGGGGCGTTGGGAAACCAGCGTCCCTACCGTGACTTTTTTAACAAGATTTCACTTTAAAAGACACGTTTGGATGCAGCCGTAGGCTGCGCTATGAATATAGACATTTTTTATCTCTTTTTAGATGTGAATTATAAATTCGCAGCTTTCTGCTCCGGTAATTACTGATTGCACTAATTCTACTTCCACCGGTTTTTCTAAAGCGCATTCAAATAATTGCTTGAGATGTCCTGCCCCACAATAGCAATAAGTCTTCGTGGGAAAAGGTTTTTTAGTTTGCTTGACCATCCAACAGTAACATTTATTATATTCCCCGGTTACTGTATTTTTATCTTTTAATTTGAAATTGAAGCCACCTACACTCAATTTATTTAGGAATTCTAAGGTAGATTTCGATTCACTCCTTGATTGCTTTGCATGTTTTCTAGAGTTCGGACTACAGCAGTCTCGACCGCAGTTTTCCATGATTTTAATACTTGTCTCTATACCAACCTGCCGTTCCAATCGCTCGATGGCCACTTTAATCCATTCTGCTTGTTCAGCATGATCGGATGTTGATTTAAATTGGTCTACATTCTGAATTACTTCCAGTACAATGGATCGATTAGTTTCCTTTTCGATGTTCTTAGCCAAACTCCCGATCTTCCCTGTTTTTGGGATTGTCGCTGTTTGATTTTTATTTGATTTGTCTTTTTGTTTCATATTGCTTTCCTCTTTTTTAATTTATTTATGGGGTTACTATAAAAATAATATAATAATTATATATATGATTATCTTGATGGCTATTGCTCAATCGAATAGGAAAATTTACGTTTTCTTGCATGATCTTGACGATTTTTGCGGCTGCCTTCTAATGCTTCAAAAGTCCTCGTAATCCGCTTCCAATATCAACTTCCTGTCTGTTTCAGGCTTTTTTCAAGGTCATTAGAGATAAGATAATGTTTGTTCTGTAGAAAACAAGTGAATATAATGTTAGGCGCGGAGAAAGTCAGTGCAAATAAACGATTACAAATTATCATCATTTGATGTAAGGTGTAATTTTAATCCTTATTTACGTTAATGGCTGTCTTTATGGATTAGGCATAACTGGAAATGTTTGATATGAGACCAAGAGTAAAAATTTGTTGTATCCAAAGTGTTGCTGAAGCCAGAATAGCTATTAGTTATGGAGCTTCAGCTGTTGGGTTAGTTTCCGAAATGCCAAGTGGTCCTGGGGTCATTTCAGAAGAAGTCATTACTGAAATCTCCTAAACCATTCCACCATGTGTGAGTTCGTTCTTACTGACAAGCAAGCAAGATGTAATTGAAATAATATCTCAGCAAAAACAATTTCGAGTCAATACAATCCAACTGTGCGATTCACTCATATCTGGGACCTATAATCAATTAAGGGAATCCCTTCCACGAATTTCCATTGTTCAAGTTATTCATATTATTGGAGAAGAGTCAATGGAAGAAGCATTTAAAGTCGCCCCATTTGTAGATGCTCTCCTTTTGGATTCGGGAAATCCGTCACTTGCAGTTAAACAGTTAGGTGGTACTGGCAAAATCCATAATTGGGAAATCAGTCGTCAAATTTGTGAGAAAATCGATGTACCAATTTTTTTGGCGGGTGGTTTAAGTGCTGATAATGTCGCAGAAGCAATACACTTGGTGAGGCCTTTTGGAGTTGATGTGTGTAACGGAGTGAGAGAAGATGGACACTTGGATGAGCATAAACTTTCTAAATTTATTCAACAAATTTTTAAAATTTAATAAAAATATGCAGACTAATTTTGTACCTATCGAGAAGGTTAAAAAAGTTTAAATATTTTGAAAATCTTTTGTAGTTTTAAAATATTTGTTATGATTTTGCTTGCTTAACTTATATAATAACAGCATATTAAGCGCCTAACAATGATTTGCAGCTGACCGAAGGGCTCCTTGCGAATCCGAACGCTCAGAGCCCCGCATCAGGTTTTTAAAAATCCGAACGTCTGGTGCGCCGCAACCTTCGGCAGCTGAAACCAACGTTATGTCGCCTTATATATCCCAAAGGTTGAAAGGTACTTGAATGGGCAATTACAGTGTATATGGAAAATACTACGATTCATTGAACTCTGATTATAGCTATTGGATTTCCTTTTTGAGAAAACATATTCGGAGCAAAAATACTGGTGAAAAAAAATTGCTGGAGTTGGGTTGCGGGACAGGTAACATATTAAAAGAATTTACTGAAGAATATAAATTAGTTGGTATCGATTTATCAGATGAAATGCTTGCAACAGCAAGAAATAAAATTAATTCGTGCCGTTTCATAAAGGCTGATATGTCAGAGTATTTCGAGAATATCAAGTATGATGTTATTTTGTGCTTATTTGATTCCATCAATCATATTCTTAATATTGAGAAGTGGCAACGAATGTTTTTTAATATTTCTAAAATGATGAAGGATGATAGTGTCTTTATTTTTGATGTGAATACAACAGAGAGATTGAATCAAATGTCCCAAAAACCGGGATTTTTTAAGAAATTTAATAACAGCTATTTTTATATGAATATAGATAAACGATCTCAAACAAATTTCGTTTTTAATGTAAGAATATTTCGTAATATAGAAAATAACATATTCGAGTTGGAAGAAGAGCAAATTGAAGAAACTACGTTAGAAGGAAATAGAATATATGACATTGTAACAAAGTTTTTTAAGAAAATTGAAATATATAATGAACGGAAAGAAAGAATTTACGAAGACTGTTTTTACGAAAACGAGAAATATAGATGGTTTTTTGTATGCAAATCGTAAAAACTCAGTATAAAATGCAAATGTAAAGGAGTACGACATAACAACCTGCTGGATTAGACCGCAAAACAGCAATTTATTAGTGTTTCGGTATATGTTAAACTGTATACAGCTCTTGGAACGGTGCGGCTACTCAGCAGATCGTTCTCCGGCATAAACTGCTGAGTGATATTTGATATTGTTGCCAGATAATCCCTAATTATTGTATTATTAAAATATGAATGAGACATTCGAGTGTATTTTGAAACTGATTAAACGTAGAGATGTTATTATATCTAACCATGGTTATAATGAGCTTGCGGAAGACAATATTTCTGTCAAGGATATAATGACCGGAATCTCGGATGCTTTAGTCATAGAAAATTATCCTGATTATCTAAAAGGCCCCTGCGTATTGGTGTTACAGAAAGATTCTTTTAACAATCCGATCCACGTGGTTTGGGGAATCCCCAAGGGTGCTGCTTCACCAGCCGTTTTAATTACTGCTTACAGACCCGATACCGATCAGTGGACAGATGATTTCCTAAGGAGAATATAATGAAAAAAAGACAACACACAAAACTTCTGCACGAGGGACAATATGTTGCCGAGGTCGATATCGAATTGATCGACATGGATAAAGGATGGTCACCTTATTTATCCCTTGATGATGCATACAAGCTGGATGATATCCGCGATGCATTGCGGCGAGGAGATGTTAAAAGTGCATCGAGACTTGCTCGTATTTTTACTCTCACTCCTGTCACATTATAATAACTTACCGGAGAACAAAGCGCTGGAGTAGACTTCGAGCTCTATACCGGTAACAGGGGCTTTAAACTAAAAAATTGTCACTGCTATTGCCTCGGCGAAGCTACTCAGCATATCGTTAGCCGCGCTGACGCCATATAGCACCTAGATCTATCCAAAGTTTGCCCGCCGAAGCGTTCGTGATGAGAGGAGACTGGAATTCCCAGCAGACCGAACATTGCAAGTAGTGCAGGAAATTTTTTCGTGACGTTTGTATCAAAGTAAAGATGGACTACATATCTTCTTAGGTTGCCAGAAAACGGATTTGGAGGAGTAAGATGACACTTGAAGTAATCGGGATCGATCATATCTACATTACCGTTTCTGACCTGAGATGGTCAGAGGCGTTCTATGATGACGTTATGAGGTTACTGGGCTTTCGAAAGGGTACCGATCCGATAGACGGCAAGCCTCACTTTCACTATTACAACCGTGAGTTTCAGTATACACTGCGACCAGCCGAGGAAGGTGCAGGCGTTTATGATCCGCTTGCACCAGGGCTGCATCACATCTGCTTCCAGGTCGCAGATACAAGCGTAGTTGACGCTGCAGCGCGTGAACTGCGGTCACTGGGAGTTGAGGTCAGTGAGCCTCGCCTGTACCCTGAGTATGCACCGGATTACTATGCGTTTTTCTTTTCAGACCCGGACGGGATAACCCTTGAAATTGTAGCTCGTACTCAAACTAGAAAAGTGATTCGGGACAGATGGGAAGAGTTGGTGGAGTTTGAGAATCCAGTGAAGAAGCTTGGCCTTGATGAAGTTGACAAGAAATGAAGACGCTCTCGAACTAAACATTGAGCGTATCGACCAACGAGTTACAACTGTATTCAACGGGCGGCAAGAAGGTTGTTCTTACATGGCTGGAGATCGCGGCTAACATCCGCTGCACCTGACCGCCTATAGGTGGGCCAAATTCGAGTTTTCGCACGCTAGAGAACCTTCTGTGTAGTGAAGCGCACGCAAGCAAGAACCGGCAGCAGGTGAACTCAGCGTTATACGTAACTAAGGTGAAAATGTTATGGAATTAAAAAATTTAAGAGAATTTCAACTAAAAATCACCCAGAAATAAATGAAAAATGGACACAAGAACAAATATCTAATGATCCCTCAATTATCAATCTTGGTGATTTAGAGTTAAAGGATAAGGAGAGAATTCAGCCTAATGCTGGTAGACTTGATTTATTACTGCAAGATCCTGAATCAAAAAGAAGATTCTTCCCTTGCTCAGACATGTAGGGATTCTGATTCATGAAATGTAGTCTGCCTTTAGTTCCAAGGCATACAGGCAGTCCATAACTGCAGGCAGCTCTTTGAAGGCTCTGACCAAATCCATCTGGTCGTATGTGTCCCTATAGATTCTCTGTTCTCCGGCTCAGCTCCCTTGTATGGCTGTAAAGCTCATCAAGGCTGAGGCTCTTTAAAAAGACTAAACCGCGTGTTGCCCGGATCAGGGCGCTGGGATGCTCATAAAAATATTTGCGCCCCAGACATGTTTTAAGCATCTGATACTGTTCAACCTGAATTTTTTGAGCCAGTTCTGAAAATGGGCCCTCATGTTCATAACTGGGAAAAGAGGCCGCCTTCTGGGAAATAAAGGTATTCATGAATGCGCTGTGCTGCAGGGAGAACATGCCCATAGAAACAGGGACGAAGAGTTCCGCCTCACTGGGATGGAAGCGGTACCAGACATTCCTGTAGCCCAGGATCCTCGGATTCCTGTTTCCGGAATCTCTCTCATAGATTTTAAATGCCCCGGTTATCGCCTGGAGCACCTTGTAGTGAGTATCCGGGCCGCTGGCTTCCGGATCCAGGGCAAGGGTGACAATATCAGGCCGTATCTCTTTGAGAAGCTTGAGCATAGGAATCACATCCCGGTTTATTGTGGGATCCTCAGAAAAAATCTCTCCCTGATAAAATCCTAAGCGGAGGTGGTATATAGATTCAGAGTTCCAGCCGAAATATCCCCAAAGACAGTCCGCTTCCCATTCCCGGCACATCCCTTTTAATTTTTGAATATAATCTGTATCTTTTTTTCCGGGATACTGGGTTTCAAAATAATTGATCAGCTCATCCACCCTGCTTTTAAGAATATTTATTCCTTTCATATCATAGATTTCGAATAAGTTTCTGACCAGTCGTCTCGATTCACCGTCATCCCGCATAACCCTGGAATTAGCAGCCACCCCATCAAGATACTGCCAGACATCCCGGTTTCTGTAGACCCTGTTGCACGGATCGAAATATCCTTCCCCTAAGAGCTTGACAAAATCATCAGTGTCAATATAGATTTTGAGCTTCTTAAGTTGCATGAGCATAAAGATATTTGTAACTGAGGTGAAGCCGCTGGTTAAGGTAGCAAAGTAATGCCGGTTGCTGTGCTCCCGTATGTGGCGAACTATAAAGGGCAGATATCCCAGCATGAGATCATCGTGGTGCGGCTCAGTATGGAGGAATACAGAGCCTTTTAATATCTCTGTTCCAGCCTCAATTTTTGCCTTAAGTCTTTTGGCAGTTTTCCGGGTGACCACCTCAACCTTTTCAGAGCATTTCTTCAAGATTATTCTGGCAGCAGTATTACTTGTAAAATCCTCATATGTAAGAGTTTCAATTTTTTTGTGCTTTTCTAAAGCCAGATCGATTACCGCTTTTTCGATCTGCTCAGGCGTTACAGATTCAGACTGAGTGAGAGCTTCATTCTGCCTGCTCGTGAGAAATTTGGCTGCGCCCCTGGTCAGATAGAAGCGGGCATTGGGCAATTTCTGAAGTACGGTGGCAGGGTAATGAACATGCCGCTCGCTCTGAATGGATTCGGCCACAATCTGAGCCTTTGCTTCTCCGGCAGCCATAACAATGGCTGTACAATCCGGATTATATGTGATTGTAGCCAGGCCGATTGTAATAACTAAACGCTTTTTAGCCACCTCAATGCCCCCCAAATCCGTGGCTGCAGCGGCCTGGGTTTCGTAGTTAATGGAAGTGAGCCGTGTAGTGGAGTAGAGATCCGAACCCCGAACATTAAAACCGATATGCCCGTCCGGACCAATTCCACCAAGGAAAAAACCGATTCCCCCAAGCTTACGGATGCGACCCTCGTATTCGGTGCACCACTGGTCAATACACTCAATAACACTTTTCTGCATTCTTTCAAGCTTCGTATTTCCCGTAAGATTGCGTAAGGAAAGATCCACTTCATCATCAGGCCAGATGTGCCCCAGGTTCTTGTTGGAGGGCAGACCGATTCTGCTGCAATCTATCAGGAGGGCTCTTTCAGGCTCCAGGCCCAAACCGCCTAAGTAGAATTTGTTCACATAGTAGTAGAAGCTGTTCTGATGCAGGGGATTGGCAGGATAGAACTCATCGATCTGGACAAAATGAAGCCCCTTCAGTTCAGGTTTTTTGGATGGCTCCACTCCTCCTTCGTCAAGTTCTTTTTGTATATCTTTTCTGTGCCAGCCGTGCAGGAAGCGATTTACTTCCTTAATAAAGTACTCAGGCGTTTTCCCTGTAGGCAGAGCGATTACTCCTTTAGGAATATTCTGAACCCATTCGATAAAACGCAGGGCAGTCAGCCTTCCCAGGGCCGGGATGCTGTTTACCATGATAATCCCGATTTTTTCGCTGGGCCGATATATGAGTTTTTGTTTGGAATGTTTTATTGCCAGTTCTTCTACCTTTGAGGTCACAGCGGCTCCTTTCTCTTAAGATATACTATCTCAGCTGTTATTTCTCGCTCAAGTGGTTTAACTTAAAAGTAATATTTTGTAATATTATAATACAAAGTATTACTAACGGAGCGTGACATGAACAAAAACAAAGATGAAGTTATTTCTTTCAAAGTAAATCCAACCCTGGCAGATGTAATCAAAAAAATTCCTAACCGATCAGAGTTTATTCGCGCATCAATTTTATCCGCTTTAGATCATATCTGTCCATTATGCCAGGGAACTGGAATAATGACACCTGAACAGAAATCCCACTGGGAAGAATTCTCAAAACACCATGAGATAATGCAGTGCAAGAGCTGTGAAGCGGTTCACCTGGTATGCGATTCTCATTGAAAAAACGGCTAATACAAAAAGGATTTTTAGTCCTTGCTCCGGCAGTTCTGTTCTTGCTTGCGATTCCTATGCACAGCCAGTCCGGCTCCCGAAGGGAACAAGGAGAAAAAGAGAGCGGAAATGCTAAGCTGAAGGTATTTGTCAGCATAATACCCCAGGCTTATTTTGTCGAACGGGTGGTGGGGAACCGTGTTGATGTGCAGGTTCTTGTGCAGCCTGGGCACAGCCCCGCTACCTATGAGCCGACGCCAAAACAGATGGCCCGGCTATCCGAAGCCGATGTTTTCTTCCGTATCAGCGTGCCTTTCGAGAATGTGCTAATTCCCATGATTGAGAGCACAAAGTGAAGGTATAAAACGCCGGGAAATATGGGGTGGAGCGGATCCGCACATCTGGCTGAATCCTCAGCTTGTCAAAGAGCAGGCAAAAGCAATCCGCAGCAGCCACATCAGACTCGATCCCGAGGGAAAAAGCGAGTATGAGGCAGGCTATGCCGGCTTTGCAGCGCATCTTAACGAGCTTCACAGTCTGATTGCAGAAGCCATAGGCGGAGCCATGGAAGATTCCATAGTAACCTTCAGAAATGTCAGCTTTGCATATGATGCGGAGCCTGTACTTCAGAATATTTATTTTAAAGTATTTTCAGGGGATTTTGTGTCTTTAGTGGGTCCGAATGGAGGAGGCAAAACAACCCTGCTTAAGCTTATACTTGGACTACTTAAGCCCGGTAAGGGGAGTATCAATGTATTCAGTAAAAGCCCTGAGAGGGCAAATGGTGCGGAGATCGGATCTGTTCATAATCGCGGGACTCGACCTGCTCATTGTGGCAGTGAGCTTCTTATTCTATAATAAACTGGCTGCCGTATGTTTTGACGAAGAGTTCGCACGGCTGCACGGAATAAGAGTTGAGGTATATTACATCCTGCTGCTCTGTCTGACAGCCCTGACGATTGTAGTTCTTTTACTTGTATTGGGGATTATTATGGTTATAGCGCTTCTGGCACTGCCGGCCGCAACCGCTGCACATGTAACCAGGCGCCTGTGGCAGACCATGGTTGTGGCAGTGCTCTTGACCCTTTTCTGTATGATAGGCGGGCTGGCGCTCAGCTACCAGCCGAATCTCCCCGCAGGCGCCGGCATCATAATACTGTCCGGCACTGTATATCTACTGGTATTAGTAAGCAAGCCCTTATTAAAATTTATGCGATCCCGGAGGGTTTAACAGGCATAAGGTAATATCGTGAGATGAAGGAGAGGCAGTGAAAGAAAAAATACTGATAACTAATTGTCATTTGGTGAACCCTTTTGATGAAGTAAGAAATTCAGAAATTCTGATAGAACACGAAAGAATTCTGAAAATAGAAAAATCAGGCACGATTAGGAGCACAGACACCCTTATCAATGCCGGGGGAAGACTTACGGCTCCGGGCTTTATCGATGTGCATATTCAAGGGGCCGGTGGAACTGATGTCCTCGATGGAACAGACGAGGCTTTGAATGTTATAGCCCGAACATGCGCCCGCTTTGGGGTGACAGGCTTTCTGGCCACCACCATATTCAGACCCGGAGGGTTCAATCAGCACATTAAGACAGCGGCTGCTTGTACCGGAAAGGATCTTAAAGGAGCCGATCTGCTCGGTATTCATCTTGAGGGTCCCTTCATATCCCGGGAAAAGAGGGGGATGATTAAAAACGACTGCATCGCCGATCCGGATCGCAGAATCTTAGAAGAGATACTCTCTCTTTCCGGCGGCAGTCTGCGCATGATGACTGTGGCGCCTGAAGCAAAAGGGTGTCTTGACATTATCCGTGCACTGACCCAAAGAGGAGTTATTGCATCATTCGGTCATTCTCCGGCGGATTATGAGCAGACAAAAAGGGGAATTGAGGCCGGCATAAGTCATGTAACACATCTATTTAATGCCATGGGGCCAATTCTTCACAGGGATCCAGGTCCAATACCCGCTATCTTTGAGAAGGAGTCTGTTACCGCTCAGTTGATTGCTGACGGGGTCCATATTCATCCCAGTGTAATGAGCTTTGCCTGTGAATTGCTGGGAGATGAAAGGCTTGTTCTAATAACCGACGGCATGCAGGCAATGGGGCTTCCCGATGGGAGTTATGAATACAACGGCTTAAGATATGAATCCCGAAGCGGGACCGCCCGTTATTTGGATGGAACACTGATAGGCACTTCTTTAGGTATGAGCCAGCTTGTTGAGCGCTGTTTCACATTAACGGGCAGCTCCCTTTTGACCGCCGTAAGGGCTGCCTCCTATAACCCCGCACGGGTGCTTGGAATTGAAAAGAACAGGGGAAGTATAGAACCAGGGAAAGATGCTGATATTGTCGTCTTGAACAGTGATTTTTCCGTGTGGAAAACAATAAAGCGGGGACGGATTATCTACGAAGAGGTGAAGGATCAAATACAGTAGAGTACTTCAGCTTCAGAAAGCCGAGAAGACAGAGCCCAATGTTTGTGGTAGGATAGATGCTCAATTGGAGGCATCATGGTAACCCTACCTGTTCTAAATGGAAAAAACTATGACCTTAGTCCCTCAAAAATAATCGCTCTTGGACTCAATTACCGTGACCACATTGCAGAAAGTCATTCTGTGAAAGTCAGGGGTTTTACTCAGGAGATACCTGAAGAGCCTGTATTATTCCCCAAGACACCCAATGTCCTCATTGCTCCGGGAGAACCTATCATTATACCGAAGTTCTTATATGAGTATAATTTTGATAAAATAAGAGTCGATTATGAGGCCGAACTGGCATTT
Source organism: Spirochaetales bacterium (assembly GCA_030615505.1). Lineage (GTDB taxonomy): Bacteria > Spirochaetota > Spirochaetia > SZUA-6 > DRHE01 > JAUWZD01. Next base: position 16,944 of record JAUWZD010000088.1, read on the forward strand.
ATTATAAAAGATCAATGTAAAAATTTGTCTCCAGATGAGGCTATGAATCACATTTTCGGATTTACCTGTATGAATGATGTCAGTGAGAGGAATATCCAGACTAAAGATAAATCCGGCTGGTTTCGGGGGAAATCCTTAGATACTTTTGGCCCCATTGGTCCGTGTATTGTAAAGCTTGAAGATATTGGAAACCCGCAGAAACTTGAAATCCAATGTCGGTTGAACGGAAAGACAGTTCAGCAGTCGAATACTGAATATATGATCTTTTCCATATGCGATATTGTAACTTTCATTTCCAGGAATTTTACCCTCATGCCGGGAGATATAATCTCTACGGGCACACCGGGCGGGGTTGGAGCTTTGAAACATGGGGATAGGGTGGAAATTGAGATAGAAAAAATAGGCATTCTTGCCAATCCGGTTATTGATGAAGGATTAGATGAATAAACCAAAGGCGCCTATCTTAATCGTAGATGATGAAGATGTTGCATTGGCATATTACAGCACGGTTTTAGAGGGCCATGGAATAGATAATTTCACCCTGTGCCAGGACAGCAGGGAGCTTATACCCCTGCTTTCAAAGCAGGCTGTTTCAATCATCCTTTTGGATTTAAACATGCCCCATATTTCGGGTCAGGATCTGTTAAAAAGTATAAAGGAAGAGTATTCGGCAGTACCTGTTGTTGTTATTACTGCAGAGGATAGTGTTGAAACTGCTGTTCAATGCATGAAAATGGGTGCATTTGATTACCTGGCAAAACCTGTTGATAGAAATCGCTTAATAACAGTTGTGAAACACGCCCTGGAAATACGCGAATTGCAGCAGGAGGTAGATACTCTAAGCGAGCGTGTTCTTTCTGCGGAGCTTATACATCCGGAAGCATTTAAGGACATTGTAGGCCAAAGCGAAATCATGCGATCCATTTTCAGATATATAGAGGCAATCGCAGGAAGCCCAAAATCTGTGCTTATAACGGGCGAAAGCGGTACAGGTAAGGAGCTTATTGCCAGGGCAATTCACAATATCAGTCGAAGTGGGGGACAGTTTGTCCCGGTGAATGTGTCGGGCCTGGACGATACGATCTTCTCAGATACCCTGTTCGGACATAAAAAGGGGGCCTTTACCGGAGCAGATTCCGTGCGCAAGGGCCTGATCGAACAGGCAGCAGAAGGGATCCTGTTTCTGGATGAAATCGGAGATTTAGAGATGGGCTCGCAGATCAAGCTTCTTCGTCTTTTACAGGAAGAAGAATACTACCCCCTGGGATCGGATATTGCTGAAAGATCACATGCAAGAATTATTGCAGCCACCAATGCCAATCTAAAAGAAAAGCAGGAGCTGGGTAATTTTCGCAAAGACCTCTATTACCGCCTTATGACCCACAATATTAAAGTTCCTCCCCTTAGAGAGCGGATGGACGATTTACCCTTTTTAATTGACAATTTTCTAGAGGAGGCATCGAAGACACTTGATAAGAAAAAACCCACGGTTCCAAAGGAGCTCTGCACATTCTTGAGTACCTATAATTTCCCGGGGAATATTAGGGAGCTTCAGTCTATGGTTTTTGATGCGGTGAGCAGGCATAAATCCGGTATACTCTCATTATCCTTTTTTAAGGAATATATTGGAAACCAGAGGGAGTCAGATATTGCGAAGTCTCCGGCTGATCTGAGCAATACTTTATCCTATTCCGGGCGGATCCCTACTCTTAAAGAGGCAGAGGACTTTTTTATCGGAGAAGCGGTGAAAAAATCAGGGGGGAATCAATCCGTTGCAGCCCAACTTCTGGGAATTTCACAGTCAACCTTAAGCAGACGGTTGAGTGAGAACAAATAATTCATTTGTGTTTTAAGAATTCTATACTTAGAATTAATACCAATCTAGCGCAAAGAGGATAGAGATGAAGTCAAATTATTTACGAATTATGTTGTTGTTAATAATGGCTGCGGCTATTAATGCCGAAGACATTACCCTGACAGAATACATTGATCTGGTAAAAGAGAATCATCCCTTTTTCATCAGGGAGGCACTCTCGGCAGATATTGAGAGAAAACAGGCTGACAGCCTGCTGGGTGCTAAGGACTGGAATCTTCAAATTGTGCCTAACTGCGCACTTTTAGGCGAAGCAAGTGTAGCAGAATACGGTGCTGAAAGAATCGAAATCCTCGGAGGTGAAGTTAATCTGAACAGGGCTATTTGGACCACAGGGGGCCGGCTGGGCTTCAACTTATCATCCGAATATACTTCCGCCGACATGGGTATTCTGACTTATGAAGGATATAGACAGCGTGTCGGCCTTTATTACAGCCAGCCCCTTTTGAAAAACCTGGGCGGAAGGCTCGATAGGCTGGAGTATGAATTAAGTGACTATACGGTTAATTTTACAGAAGTTCGGGCTTTAGAGAACCAGGAGGATTT
>JAUWZD010000138.1 GCA_030615505.1 Spirochaetales bacterium
CGCATTCGTTCCTGCGCTCGACCCATGAAATGCCTGATCTCTACCGGCTCCTCCCACTTCTTCAGCAGCTCCCTTTGGAAGCGGATCTCCAGCCAGACCAACACGGCAGAGAGGTTGTCTATGCCGTTGTCAATCGCGTCAGCGATCATTCCGGCAGAACCGGATAGAACGCCGGCCGCCGTCTTGATCACGGTTAGAACCACGTGCGAGGCGATGGTCACCACGGCAACAGTGTGGGGCGAGAAGAGACGGTCGAAGAACAGGGGGATGACCAGAGACAGGTGATCGGCCAGGTCCTCCACGCCAGGAACTAAGCAGTAGGGATCATCTTGCCGAGGACCAAGACTGCCGGCGAGGAAAAGACCGCCGCCACCCTGTTAATTGGGACCTTATGATGATTTTTCTTGATGATTTTGTACTATAAAAAATTGTTAAGATTCTTGACTTTATTGTTAAGTTACTTTATATTATAGTTAAGCTAATTAACAATAAATGGGTTTAATATGTTTTCTAAAAACCTTGATCTAGGAAGAGAGAAGATAGGCAAGCTTCTCGTCAAAATGGCCTTTCCGGCGATCATCTCGATGGTCGTCAACGGTCTCTATTACCTTGTGGATGCCGTTTTTATCAGCTGGGGAGTTGGCAGCAGGGCCTTAGCGGGCCTGGCCATCATCTTTCCCATTCAGATGATCGGCATGGGTTCTGCCTCCATCATTTCAAGAAAGCTCGGCGCCAGCGACGTTGAGACAGCAGAAAGGGCAGCTATGAACAGCATAAGCCTATCTCTGCTTTTTGGTTTCATTCTCACGACCCTCACGGTTCTGTTTCAGCGACCTCTCATGTTTTCCCTGGGCGCTACTGACTACAATTTCCAGTACGCCCGGGAGTATCTGTTCTACATCCAGATGGGATTTGTCTTTGTTTTCCTGAGTATGATAGGCTTCAATATTACCCGGGCCCAGGGAAACGCTAAAGCGGCGGGAATGGGCATGCTGCTGGGAACAGTCATCAATCTGATCTTGGATCCACTCTTCATCTTCACCTTTAAAATGGGCGTAGGTGGTGCCGCCTTGGCAACGGTGATCGCCCTGCTTCTGTCCACACTCTTCTTCGTAGTCATGCTACGGAAGAAGGAAAGTGCGATAAGAATAAGCTTTAGAAAGATCGGCTTTGAGATTCGGCTGATCAAGCAGTTGCTCTCTCTGGGGCTGGGTAACTTTTTCGGACAGTTCTGCCTGTCTATACTGGCGATTATTATAAACCTTTCTCTGCGCCGATATGGGAACGATATTGATCTAGCTGTTTGCGGTATTCTAAGCCGAATCCATGTTTTCATCGCCATGCCGCTGCTGGGTTTGGCTCAAGGCTTCCAGCCGATTGCAGGATACAACTACGGTGCGAAAAAGACCACCCGGGTAAGGCATGTGACCATGAGTGCATTGGGTGCGTCTGTTGGCATTGGTGCGGTTCTATTTATTTTCACGGCCTTTTTCCCCATAACAGTTATGAGCCTTTTCAGTAACGACATCAGCCTGACAGAGGCAGGAACCGCTCCTCTACGCATTACGCTGTTGCTCCTCCCGGTCATAGGCATACAGATCATCGGTTTTTTCTTTTTTCAAGCGATCGGTAAAGTATTGAATACCTTGATACTCAGTCTATCCAGACAGTTTTTGATCCTGGTTCCCCTGCTTATGATTTTCCCCTTGTTTCTGGGAACGAATGGCCTATGGTACGCCTATCCGGTGGCAGACGGAATTTCGGTCATTCTCTCACTGCTGCTGATGCAGTCTGCAAGAAGAAAAATCAGTGAAGGAACCTTGATTCTTGCTAAGGAATCCACATGAGGAGAATACAAATGCAAATTAGCAGAACCCTAAAAAACATTAGATACAAAAAGAAAGCCTTACTCCCGGCACCACGAACCATGCTTCAGGTGATAGTTCTATTTCTGTGGATTCTAGGTGTGATCGACGAATCCCCTTTGCTCCTGGCTGCAGTGGCGATTATCTCGTTCTTTTTGGGACCAGTTTTTTGTGGATGGCTCTGCCCAATAGGATTTTTACAGGACTTGGTGGGAAAGCTCGGCAGAACCCTTCAAAAGGCCTTCAAGCGTTCTATCCCGGATCTGCCCGCCTGGACGAAAACGATCCGCTACATCGTCTTGGCCGCTGTAACGCTCTTCATGGCCCTTGGTCTTGGACATTGGGGCGAAGGCGGTTCGCATGGGTTGCTCTTCATGAAGATAGGCTTTATCATTATTGCAGCAGCCGGCGTTTTATGGCCTCGTTTTTTCTGCCGTACTCTTTGTCCGATAGGAGCCGGTCTGGGTCTGTTCAACCTGATCAAAATATTCCCCGTGAAACGACAGGAGAAGCTGTGCCGGAGATGCGGGTTTTGCGATTCGTGCTGCCCTATGGGCGTACCCCTAAGCGCTAAGCCGAACAACAGGAATCTAGCCTGCATCAGCTGTTACCGCTGCCTGTCGGTCTGTCCTGCGAAAGATGCCCTGATCGTAAAGACAAAGACCCGCAGCGAAGGGAGGATTCTATGATTGGCCAAGATAAAGCTTTAAAGCTGATTGAGAAAATACTCCTGTTGATGGAAGAGTATGTCGAGCTTGCTTCCCGGCCTAAAAGCTATGGAACGGAAGACAAATTCTACCGGCTGGATATCCACCTCATCCACACAATCGGCAAGAATCCCGGCATCAATGTTACAGAGCTGGCCCAGCTGCACAAGATTACGAAAAGCGCGATTTCTCAGGCTGTTCAGAAACTGGAAAAGCGGGGTTTGATCCATCGATATCAGGTCCCAGAGAATAAAAAAGAAGTCTTGTTGGAACTAACGGACCGAGGGCGTGTCGCTTATAAAGCCCATGAGACGTTTCACTTGGAGATTGAAAAAACCTTTGTCGAAGAGATGTCAGGGTTTTCAGAACAGGATGCCTGTAGCGTTGAAAAGCTTATCGATCTGTTGGAGCGGCGGGCTGAAAAGGTCCGTACACTGAAATCAAGCACTGAGAGGCCATAATGGCCGTTTGTCAGGAGATATACTATGAGAAATCACAGTCGTTCTGTGGAACGTAATTATGAGATATCCTTCTTTTTTATTAAGTTCATGCATGATAATGCTCTGCTGAAGGCTCTGATAGATCCCGTTCAACTATTAAGAGAGTTGGGTCTTCATGAGGGCCACCACGTTATGGAGGTGGGCTGTGGTCCCGGTTTTTTTACCCTGGGGGCTGCAAGGGTAGTCGGCGAGCACGGAAGAGTCTATGCGTATGATGTGAATCCCCATGCCACTGATTATGTTAAATCAAAACTTGTGAAACAGTCCATCCGGAATGTTCAGGTGGAAACCAGAAATGCCGCAGAAACAGGCTTGCCTGGATCCTGTATTGACTTTGTGTTTGTAACCGGCGTTCCCCATGTGGCGGGCGGTAAACAGACCCTCCTGGAAGAGATAGTGCGAGTTCTAAATCCGGGCGGGATTCTGGCTTATAAGCCAAGCCGCGGCAATCCAGCTTCTTTGATTGATGCAGCCATCAAACTGGGGCTGGAAAGAAGAGAGGACCGGAAGCGGTTTTTAATCTTTCGGAAATAGGCCGTTTAATCGACATCGCCAGGCCCTCACCAGCTGTTCCTATCACACCACCGTGCGTACGGGCATGTACACAGCGGGGTGCTAAGGAACACAGCGTACAGTGTGAGCCAAACAAGGGGGAAGCCTTTATAGCGGAATATACGGTTGGCCAGCACAATCAGTAACCCCATCACCAGATTCAGGGACACGATCTGGAGCCATTCGGCGCTAAAGCTGCCTAATGATAGGGATTTCTATACAGCGCATTCTTGTGGAGCAGTTATCATGGTTTACTGCCGGTAATAAGCACCGATATCTCCGAATCCATCAGCCCAAATCTTCTTGATATGACGGGATAGTATGGTTATCGGAGACGGTACAGGAGTTCATTACGAGCCTGCCTTTATTCCAGATGCCTGCACAGTATACCGCAGTATTATTCCGAACACATTGATGAGGACAAGATTGAACCTTAACGAAGGAAGAAATGTAGTTGGAAGAGAGGTTTTCCCCAGATATCTGGAGATACTCATGCTTCATAGTACTGCGACTGATAGGGAAAATGATACAGGCATGTAAGACTATAAAGATGAAAAACAGGAGAAGTTCTCATTTCTCACCGTCTAATTATATATAGTCCCCTGTTTACCGAATTAGAGCGGATCCTTCTCGACAAGTTTCATGTCCCAGGTGCCTTAAGTGCAGAGCTAATGGAAATTGTTTCTCCAAGGATGTTTTGAGGGAAATTAAAGACCCAACCACTTGTAATATGAGAATATTCTCATTATAATATAAAAAAACATGTCAAGACCAAAGAAATATCGACAGGTTATGTTCCCTCCGGGATTCTTCTATTTTAAGCCCCATGGGATTCCTATGCGGCAGCTTCAGCATGTGGTTTTAACCGTAGATGAATACGAGGCCATTCGCCTTATTGATTATGAAGGAATGGATCAGGCTGAGGCTGCAAAGAAAATGAATATATCCCGTCCTACTTCGGCCAGGATTATTGAGAGTGCTCACAGAAAAATCGCTGAAGCCCTGATACTGGGTAAAGCCATACGTATTGAGGGCGGCAGATTCATCTTTGTGAAAAACCGTTTACGTTGTTTAAGCTGCGGCGCCATCTGGGAAACGGATCTTGAACCCGGAAAAGAAGTGAATTCAGAGCATGAAGAGCTTGTCTGTCCCAACTGCAATGAGACTCGGATCATGGACTTAGGCCGGCAGGCCGGCTTTCAGATGGGAGGAGGGCAAGGGCATGGATCCAAGGGTCCGGGACCCGGTCCCGGCGGGAAGGGCAGGCGCGGTTGGAAATGGTAGTTCATGCTTAAGCCCATAACTCCTGTTTTAGTGCATCCCATATTTTTCGTATAGCATCTGCAGCAGGTCCGATATTGTATTCAATTATCTTTTTCCCCATGATAAGGGAATCGTCGACATTCCGATCAAAGGGGATTTTACCGATAATACGGGAGCCGGCATTCCGGGACATATTTTCTATCTTCCGGGCCTGTTCATCATTGAGGTCAGCCTTATTGATTATAATCAGTTTGCGACTCTCTCGTTTGCCTGTCCATCGAAGTGGATAGCTGCAAAATGACAAAACACGGCGCACTGGCCGCACGCCGTGCAAACTTTGGAATCAATAACTGACTTCTTGCCGCCTATAAAGTCATGTTCTTCGGCAACAGAGGGTTTGAGCAGAAGATGCAGATCAGCGGCATCAACATCATTATCAGCCAGGACCTTATTTTCTGCCAGTATAGCTAAAGAAGAAACGAGGGTTGTCTTTCCCGTTCCCCCCTTACCGCTTATGATACCAATTTCCATATAATTCGATGCCTTTCCCTCTGAAGGCGATAGGAGTGTTTTGTTCAGGGTCAATAAGGGCTCAAGCTCCGGCGCAGGAGGAATGCTACTGTCAAAGAGGCGGGTAATGTTTTCATAGATTTTCAGTAATCTGCTTCCGGATCAATATATTGCTTTACCTCTTTGACTATAGCCGGAGCCAGGGATTCAGCTACATTGAGAAGGCCGTTACTTGAAATTTTTGTGTAAAATCCGGTTTTATAAAGAGGTGATCGTTTGGCTCTTCAACATCACAATCAAGGAGCCTGATTCTTTTTCCTGTTTGAGAGAGCGTATAGGCTAAGTTTACAGCAACAGTGGTTTTACCGGTCCCGCCCTTTCCACTGGCCACAGTGATAATCATTCAAGCTTTCTCTTTTTCCATGGAAAGTAATTTATCTACGATTGTCTTAAAAGATTTCGCTGACATACTTTCTGGGTGATGCAGAATATAAGGTTCCCCGGCATCTCCCGCTTCTACGATCTCAGGATCTAAAGGCAGTTCTCCTATGAAGGGTACACCCATATCCTCTGCAGCTTTGCGGCCGCCGCCTGCTTTAAAGAGATCAATTTTTCTGCCGCAGTGCGGACAGATCAATCCGCTCATGTTTTCAATAATACCTATAACGGGCATGGAGACCTGCCTGCAGAAAGTAATTGATTTGCGGATATCAAGTATGGACAGTTCCTGCGGAGTGGTGATAATAATGCCCCTGGCTCCTGTAATCACCTGAGCAACTGTAAGAGGTTCATCTCCGGTGCCCGGTGGGGAATCAATAATTAAATAGTCCCTTTCTCCCCATGCAACGTCAGATATGAACTGTTTTATGGCACCGATCTTAAGAGGGCCTCTCCATATGACGGCGGAATCTGATGATTCAAGCAGGCTAGACATAGAGACAACCCGAAGATTGTCATCATAAAGCAGGGGGATTAAATAACTGCCGTCTGAGCTCATTCTTTCACCCTCTAGTCCCAGCATCTTTAGAGTATTTGGACCGTGCAGATCAACATCCATGAGACCTACACTGTGACCCCTCCTGGCCAGGTCAACGGCCAAATTTACAGCTACGGTGCTCTTGCCCACTCCGCCCTTACCGCTCATGACTAGATATATTGATTTGATTCCTTCCAGGACTTCCTTAATGCGTCGATCCTGTTCACGCATTGCTCGTTCTCTATCTGACCTCGTATTTTCCATTTTTACTCCTATTCAATCACTTGGGGAGGTCTAATCCATTCCGAAATGGGGTTGTACCGTGGGTTTTTCGGTAGGAGAGTATTCTCCTCTTTCATATTTTTCAATGGCTTCACTTACCTTGACGTTCACACCGGTAATAACAGTTATATTCGCTGCGCTCAGTGCCTGGTGTGCATTGGGTCCCACATTACCGGTTAGGACAATTTGGACGCCGCTGTTCGATACGGTCTGTGCCGATTGAATGCCCGCTCCCCCGGCGGCTGACTGCGCTTCATTGGCAATAGTAGTGAACTCTTTATTTTCCGTATCGTATATGGCAAAGTACATGCAGCGTCCGAAGCGCTGATCAACCTGGGATTCTTTGCTTGTACCCATTGAGCTTATAGCTATTTTCATATTTTACTCCATTCATAATCAATATGATATTTTTAAGGAATTTAAAAGATACCGGGAGGATCGAACTTATTGATCTCCCGGTATCTTTTCTATGCCGGCTATTCTTCTTTCTTCTCCAGCTCCGCGATGCGCTGCTTAGTGGCTTTTATGTCTTCCTCCATATATTTTATCTGTTCTTTGAGAGCGCCGGCCTCCTGCTCCGGAGTGACTTGCGGATAATCAGGAGTATACGTGTATGGAGGAACTGGGGGCTGGCCCGGAGCCCATCCCATAGCAGCTCTCTGCCGCCCGGTCAATCCCGTGGCATAATACCAATTTCTCCGTCCCCGGCCGGATCCAACTCCGGCTCTACCAGGTATTGGATTCATGTACCCGGGCACCGAATAACCCGCACAAAAGCCGGCAGCCCTGCCGGTCATAGGCCCGAAACCTGCCGGACCTGTTCTGTCTCCTCGTGGCATATCAAACCTCCTAATGAGAATATTCTCATTAAAATATAATGAACATATTCTCATTTGTCAAGTAATGACCGAAGGAAGTCTCACGATTTGATTGGCATTACGATCAGATAGAGGAATGTCTTATTCTTGAAGGGCGAGTACGTGTTGATACGGATGAAGAAACTGTTGAATTCGGAAAGGGTGATTTTGTTACGTTTCCCAAAGGATTGTCATGTGTTTGGGACATCAAAGAGCCTGTTCGAAAACACTATAATTTTAAATGAACAAACCGTGCTTCCGGAAGATAACATAACGTGCGTTCGCCGATATACCGGTCGCGGACTATACTGGCCTAAGTACCTGTTGTCCCCTGTGAAAGATGAAGAGAAAAGCCATTTTCAGGGAATAGAGCAGGAGGAGAAGAATAAAAATTGGAATACGCTTCGGCTTTTCTGCCTTGAATAATAAGTCCCCTTGCGCGGTGACATCAAATAATTCCCCGGGAGACAGATTCAAGGCCAGATATTCACCGTCTTTTTCATACACATAAGAAGTCATTCCGCTTGCTTTAATGTAAGACTTTCGCTTTAAAGCGCTGGTAAAAGAAGGAGGGAATTCCTTTGCCAGGCGGCTTAGATAGACAATTGGAGTATAGGTATCTTTTATTGTAGAAGGGTTCTGATAAAAAATCGTTGTAGTATCCGGGTTGTGATGAAGGTTAAAGAGGGATTCCGGATACTCTGTCAAGCACGGATGGGATAAGGAACTTTCAAGAGGATGAATGTAGTCTGCGGGGGATTTTTCAGCTCGGCGTGTAGGAAGAAGTGTTATAATTTTTTTTTCATAATTTCTGTAGCTGTTTATTTTTTTGTTTAACTCCTTGAGACTCGATTGAGGGCTGTACTCTAAATCAGCCAGTAAAATATGCTCTCTGCCCTCTTCAAGCTGGGGCAAGACCTCTACGATGAGCTTAGAGTAGTCTCCTACAGCTTCGGTTCCAATCACCGCTTCGTGCAGATTAAACGCAAAATCCATCTCCTGAATAGAAACCCTGAACAAGCCTTTCTCCGGAAGACTGAGTATGATGTGATTATCATCGGAAGAGATTTGATATTCAGAAGCTGAAAAAGGCTCAAAAGCATCTTTCTCTCTGTTGAACACCTCTATTCCGATCTCACTCTTATAGGCATGCCTGTAAAATGTAAGCTCAGTGGATTTTCCGGTAAAATCATATTTAATTGAGACCGGGTAAAAAAAATCACCTTTTTCTCTTCCCAGCTCCAGGACCTCGAGATTTGTATTAGCGTAAGGGAAGGAGTCGGTGATAAAGATAACCCGTTTATATCCCCTCCTGAAAAGCTCTTCTAAACGCTTTAAGTCCTGATTAAGGAATGTGTACCTTTGGATGAGCATCTCTTTTGCTCTCAGTTCATTGTCAAGCTTCTTCAGGCCCCGGAGTGGGTATAGCTCAGCCTGCCCTATAGATGGATTAAAGGATAGAATGAACAGATCATACTTTTCCGGAAGTATTTGACCCTTGTAGAGGAGACCCATGGCCCGATCCAGTGGGGTCTTACCTTCTACACTTAAGATCATGGAATAGGATCCATCTATGCATACGGCGTTTTTCCTGCCTGCTGACGATAGAATACCGGAGAGGAAAAAGGAGAGGGCAATAGCTATCAGAAGGTCGAATATGATGTCAAAGTAGAGGTGAAAATACTTAAGCAAAAAATCCTTAATATTTGTATCCTGGAAGTTTCTTAACAGAGTATGGTTGTA
>JAUWZD010000105.1 GCA_030615505.1 Spirochaetales bacterium
TTGAAACTACCCGGGATTACGATTTTCAAACCCTGCAATTAGAAGTCTGGCCCTTCCCTGGAAATACAAAAGATCATAAGGCTGGTTTTGAGGAAATACTATTTGAGGATGACGGCCTAACTGAATATGATCTGAGTGGGTGCACAAATACTGCAGGCGCGGAATGTACAGGAGCTGCTTACCAAACAGGTGAATATTTCACACATAAAGTATCACTGTCACTTAATAATCATTTTTATCTAAAATTAAACAACTTAAGCAGGTATGAGAATGTGCTTATTCACTGGCTCAATCAGGTAGAGGGCGATATAAAGTTCATAGAAAAGCGCTATTCTGGAATCAATGAGATTAATCTTTAAAAGAAGAGAAGGCTTAGATGAAGTGAAAACAACTATCAGGGACGTTGCCCAATCCGCGGGGTTATCCTCATCCACAGTTTTCGTGTTTTACCCAGCACAGCTTACAGGCTGCATATTCCGGTGAAAGTTTGTTGTGGATGATAGAATTATTATAAAATATCAAAGTCTTACAGAGTACTGGTCTATCTGCTCATTGCAGCTTTCTGTATGGTTGTTTTACCTATCTCACACCGCCCCTACTGAGTAGTGAGCTGTCCTGCCGCTTCCCCCTGCTGCATGCACTTCCCGGCGATCTTCCAGTATACTTTTTTCGTTTCCTGCTCTCTTTTACACTGCTGGGTATTGTACCACTCCTTGCAGTTCTACTATTTGGGGAGAATATTAAAGGTCTGAGCTTAACACTTTTTAAGCCCTTCTGTTCAACGGGAGTTTTCATTACTATCATCCTTTTTATAATTCTAGTGGGCCTGGCAGGCGCATATAATCCGAAAGTATTCGCCTACTATCCATACTCTCGCACCCTGATAGGCATTATTAAAGAGCGGAGCTTCATTTTCTTTTTTCTGCATCTGCTTCTCTACATTGTTCTCTATTACCTCCCCTGGGAGCTGTTTTTAGGGGCTTTCTTATTCTCCCCTTTGTACGTTTGTTCAATTCTGCTCAGTTTGGGCTATCACTCCTTGTTATTGCTTCCTTCCAGGCCATTCATTCGGTCTTGCTTTCCATACCTTTCAGCGTGTTCTTAGGGTACCTGGTTCTAAAGACAGGCTCCATTCTGCCGGGTCTTCTGCTGCACAGTACGGCAGAAATCACTTTAGATCTTTTTATAATTCTTAAGCATCTGGATTTACTGCCCTGATGAGTGAGAAGCAGTTTAAAAAAATTCTCGCGACCGGCGCCTCAGGTTTCATAGGAGGCCGGCTGGCCGGGGCGCTTGTTGAACGGGGCTATGCAGTTCGCGCTCTCTACAGGCGTGAAATAATACCTGAGCACCTGGAAAAAACCCGCAATCTGGGCGCAGAAGTGGTACGAAGGGACTTAAGCCGTATTGAGCATATCCGTTCGGCAGTCCGAGGTACTGATGCGATTATTCATGCTGCTGCGCTCACCAGTGATTAGGGCGCCTATGAGATTTTCAAAACCTTTAATTATGAGCTTACGGTTCAGCTTCTAAAGGAGGCTGAAAAAAGCGGCGGCAGGGTTTTTATATACTTGAGCTCTACTGCAGTTCACGGCTTTGGCAGGCATTTTTATTCAACTGAGCAGGGACCTTATTATCCGCATATTAACCCTTATCAAATTACAAAGAAAACGGCCGAAGAGTATGTTATTTCGGCAAACTCCGGGAATTTGAGGACTGCAGTCATTCAGCCCGGAAATGTCTATGAGCCCGGTGATACCACAACCTTTTACAGAATTTTTGATGCCCAGAAACGGGGCAAATGGGAACTCTAGGAGGAGGGAAGAAGCTGACCTGTTTAGTTTATGTTGAAGACCTCATTGCGGCGGTTATTCTAAGCCTGGTTTTTTGCCTGCTCTTTGAGTGGTATCTATAAGCTTTTTCATATTGAATCCGACCCGCCCTTGACCCCTTACAGGGTAGCCCAACTGGCTCATGATTATCATTTCAGCATTGCTAAAGCGAAAAAACTCCTGGGTTATCGTCCCCGCGTCGATCGGCGCGAGGGAATGCGCAGAGCAATACATGCCTTTTACGCAGAGCATAAAGGCTCTGCTGAAACCGAATGTTAAAAAAGCCGCCCGTTCAGGCGGCTTTTATGTTTAACCTGTGAGTGTTAGAATTTAAGGTAAGATTTAACCTGGAGACCTATTGTATTGGTTGCCTTAACATTTTTACCAATTAGAGGTAGTGAATAAAATAGCTCAAATTCCAAAGGAACAGGGGAGTTCATAAGAAACAATGAAACATTCGGCCCGACTTTCAATATATGAGTGTTGCTATCATCAATAGATGTATCGTCAATCTTTCTTTCAGGTGTCATAACATAGGTTACAGGAACAGCCACGCCAAGGCGAATACCATCGCTAACCATCGTTTCGAAATGGGGTTCTACTTCCAGAGTCAGATCATAGCCGTATTTATAGTCATCAGCGCCTCCAGAGGAGGTTGCCATACTTACATCTTCGTAGGCTTTGGGAAAGAAATATTTAAATTCACTGTACAGGTTTATATAGAACATCTCATTAAGCACGTAGTCAAAGTAAAAACGGCTTCCAATCCCGAAAGTATGCTTGTCCGGATCTACAGCCTTCCAGGGATCACCGTCAGCCGCTTTTTCTGCTTGTTTTTCCCAATCAGAAGAGGGCATTGGAATGATAGCGCCTACGGCCATAGCAAATCGCATAATATCATTGTATACCAGGCCCTTTTCACCCAGGATCTGAACCTTGGCGCCTGCAAAAATATCATACGGGCCATTGACGGTCATTTTGTCACGTGGTGCAGCCGCTTCTGGATAATCGAATTTAGACCAGATATTCCAGCCTGGAGTCCATTGAACAGCCGCAGTAAGCCAATCTGTAATCCCGTATTCCAAAGCTGCGGCCAAATTAACTCCTTTAAACCTGCCGTTTTCTTTTTCAATATCTTGTTTCTCACCATCCGTATCAAAACCTGCTTTATAGAACGAATAAGAGGGTACCATGTAGATCCGGATCACCCTGGCAGGCAGTACCAGCGCATCATCTGCGAACATCGGTGCCACAAAAGCAAAGAGAAACAATAAGACTAAGATCTTTTTCATAATTTCTATCCTTAAATTAAATATTTCGAAAAATTCGATAATACTTTCTACAACATTTCAAGTAAAAATTTTATTATGTTCTACATGTACAGCGCTTCTTCAATATCATATTCTCCAAGCTTCTCCAGCATATAGGCCGGTATGTTGATTACTTTCTTGCCGCTGGCAAATTCTGTAACAGAGAGTGGGGCCAGGCTGACAATGATTCCTGTTTTAAGGGAGAAGGTGTCAAGGTAATCCAGGACACCTCTCATATGCCTTTTTTTATGGCCAGCGATGCCTTGCACTCTAACGGGAAACAGCGATCAACACGCTTCAGGATAAAATCAATCTCCGTTCCCGACGATGTTTTCTTTCATCCAGAAATCTGATCCTGAAAGCGAAGCAGCTCGATGGCGGTCTGGTTTTCCAGTACACCGCCTAAAGAGGTTCGTGCCGCGGCGGAAAGGGTGTGCAGAACACTTATAGAAGGAACCGCAGACTCCCGGATGTGTCTTAAAATCCACATATCTAAAAGATATCTCTTGGGCAGCTAGCGATGACTGGCCTCGGGCGAAGCCCCTTTTTGGTCGGAACGTATAATGAGGTGCCAATTCTCGAGGCGTGCAAATACCTCATTGATCTTGGCATTGAGCCGGTTACCCGGGGCAGATAAAACCGTCGTCTTCTTTGATACACTCCCGACAAAATTGGCTACACTATGCCAGCAAGACTTTACGATATCAATTGTTTCCTCACCGAAAATCCTGATAAAGTCCTGTTCGTAATAGGAGATTATCTGAGATAGAAGCTTGAAAAAATCCTCTTTAGAAAAAAAAGAATGAACAACCGCGGTAGACCGCCTGTGCTTAGATACTGGTCGTATAGAGAACGAAATGTCCTGTGTCTTTTATCAGAAATCGAGCATTTCGTATTGAGAATCTGCTCCGCTAAGTAGTCTTTTCCTGCCGCTTTTAAAAACTCGAAACATGAGAAGGGCCAAAGGACAAGTCGGCGTACCCTCCCACCGGGTAGCGGGTACCGGGACGGAAAAGTCTACGGAGTGTCGAACCGGAAAGGATCGTTGTCACCTTATCCCATTCTTCCTTCACAAAGCGCACATAGCGCCCCAAGCTCCTGCTTTCCTGAGCCTCATCAATAAAAAGAACACATTCGGTTCCGCTTTGAAACCCAAAGTGGTCCTGCAGAACGTCTTCGAGTTCCTTGAAATCAGTGCATTCATCGATATGGGAGCGCAGAAGTGAATCCCGCTCAAGATTTGCCTGAAAAACAGCTTTGTCGGTATTTTTGAGCGCATGGTGGACAAGCCAAGTTTTACCAACCTGTCGGGGTCCTTCAACAAGTAAAACAGGTTTTAAAGCAGATCTTTCATCAATAAACTCTTTAATAATTGGTTGATAGTAAGACTTATATCATAACACAATTGACAGGCCAATTAGGATGCAATATGATACGGACATTGAGGATTATATTTTCCTCAAGCATTAGCTATCTATTTGTGCCTGTAAGAATGAAAGCCGCTGCTTTTCTAAAAAGACACTACCTCAAGCTCTTACAATTCATCGGTTTTCTGTTGCTGTGGCAAATAATTATCGTATTGTTCAATATTAAAGAATATATTATACCTTCACCGCTGGCTGTTTTTTCTGCTCTTTTTAACCCGGAAGTAGCTGCTGCCTACCTTTGGGGAAAACAAATCTCTGCTACACTTACAGAGATCGCTTGCGGTTTTGTAGTCAGCGCCTTTCTCGGCATACTTATTGCTGTTATTATCTCCTGGTCCAGCCTCCTTAGATCCATTGTTATGCCGTTATTGGTTTTTTTTAATTCGATACCCAAAATAGCCATGGCCCCTCTTTTTCTGATCTGGTTTGGATATGGAATAATTCCAAACGCCCTGATCGCAATCCTGATTGCATTTTTTCCGGTAGTTATTAATACCACCACAGGTTTAAATGCCGTTGATCGTGATTTATTAGATCTTGTGAATTATCTCCACGCCAAAAGGTGGCAGGTATTTATTAAGATCCAATTCCCCAACGCTCTCCCCTATATTTTCTCAGGATTAAAAATTTCCACAACTCTATGTGTCGTTGGGGCAATAATAGGGGAGTTTATAGCTTCGGACAAGGGTGTGGGATTTATACTAATGGATTCCCAGGCGCTTATAGATACTCCACCGATGTTTGCCGGTCTCATTATTATCGCCGCACTGGGGCTTGGACTGTTTGGGTTGATATCAATTTTTGAGCGTTTGCTGATTCCCTGGCAGCGAGTAGAGTTGGCTTAAACGATGAGAAAAATCTTTAACTTCATATGGGTCCGCAATCGAACGTCTTTAACGCTTCTTGGGTTCCTAATCCTGTGGCAGCTTGTCGTGACAGTTTTCCGGATACGTGAGTTTATCCTGCCCAGCCCTCTTTCGGCGATTCTTCACCTGTTTTTTCGCCAGCCCGATGCAAACTACCACTGGATTAAAAATATATCCGCTACGCTATTTGAAATTCTGATTGGATTTACTGTTACTGTTTTGCTAGGAATCATGATTGCAGTAATCGTATCCTGGTCCCAGTTGAGCAGGAGATTTTTTATTCCTCTCTTTATTTTTGTCAACTCTCTTCCCATCGTTGCCATTGCACCGATTATACTTCTCTGGCTTGGATATGGAATTTATACGAATGTCCTTATCGCTTTTCTCGTTTCCTTCTTTCCGATGGTTATAAATACGACTACCGGGCTTAATAAAGTGGATGAAGACCTATTGGATCTGGTGAGATATCATCGGGGCAGCAAATGGCAGGTCTTAATTAAGATACGTTTCCCAAATTCGCTGCCCTATATATTTTCCGGATTAAAAATCTGTTCCACTATGTGTGTTGTCGGTGTCATTGTTGGAGAGTTTGTTGCTTCAGACAAAGGCCTGGGGTACATAATCATCAACTCTCAATTTACCCTCGATACTCCTCCTATTTTTGCTGCACTCATTGTGATTGCTGTTATGGGACTTGGACTCTTTGGGCTGGTCTCTTTACTGGAGAGGATAATCATACCCTGGCATGGATCAGTTAACGGTTAAAATCGGCTGTATGCCGAATTATATTTTATTAAGGAGGTGCTTCATGAAACGGAAGCTCATTACACTGGTAGCTCTGCTACTCGTATTCTTTGCTGTCTCTATCTTTCCAGAAGGGGCAAAGGAGAAAGAGATTAAAAAAACCTCACTCATTCTGAACTGGAAAGTTGTCGGCGACCATGCACCCTATTTTGTCGCCCTGAAGAAGGGGTGGTATGCCGAAGAAGCTCTTGATGTAGACATCATGCTCGGTAAGGGCTCCGGGTTTGCCGTCCAGACTGTAGGTACAGGAAAGGCTGATTTTGGGATTGCAGACACAGCCGTAGCGGTTACAGGAAGAGCAAAGGGGGCCGAAGTCAAAGTTGTTAGCGCTCTTTTTGCCAAATCTCCAAACTGCATACACGTTTGGAAGGACTCAGGGATTGCCCACCCGAAAGATCTTGTGGGCAAGAAGGTTGGAGTTCCGGCAGCGGATACCCAAAAAGTCATGTTCCCTGCTTTTGCAAAAATCATTGGTATCGACCCAAAGCAGGTGAATTTTGTAAACATTGAGCCTGCTGCAAAGACCGCGGCTCTTGCCACAAGGAAGGTGGACGCAATTTTCGATCTTTATACAGGAATACCCTTTCATACCAAGGCGATTCCTGCGGATCAGCTGGTATCCCTGCTCTGGGCTGATTACGGTTTTCAGGCATATTCCAATGCCATTATAACGACCGAAAAAATGACCGAAGAAAATCCGGACCTTATAAGACGGTTCTTAAAAGCTTCCCTCCGAGGCTGGGAATTCACTCTTAAAAATCCCGAAGAGGCGATTAAGATTTTGGCTGAATATCACCCTATTAATATACAGGATTATTTGGCGAATTTGAGACTGGTGATGGATTTCTTCAGGTCCGATGATTACAAAAAGAACGGTCTGGGCCACATCGATCCAGCCGCTATGGCTGCCACGGTGGATCTGGTTGACACGTATATGGGGGTAGATGTTACATTTTCGGCCCAGGACATGTATACAAACGAATTCTTGCCGAAACCACCGATTGAGCTTCCTGATTTCTAAGAAGAAATAGAAAGGGGCTTGGTTATGCCGAACACTCCACTTATATCAATCCGGGGATTGAAGAAGATATTCACGACTCTAACCGGTGAGAAGATCGAGGCCCTTGAAAATATTGCCCTCGATATTTATCCTGGGGAGTTCGTCAGTATTGTTGGTCCATCGGGTTGCGGGAAAACCACGCTCCTAAAAATCCTCGCCGGCCTTGTACAAAAGGACGGCGGGGAAATTAAGGTGGATAAGGAGAGTTTCGATCCCACGAGAGAGGTGGGTTTCGTATTTCAAAAACCGCTGCTGCTGGACTGGCGAAAAGTCATAGACAATGTGCTCCTTCCTATTGAGATCCTTAAAATAAACAGGGCATCCATGTTTGGAAGAGCACAAGAGTTGTTGGAGCTGGTCGGACTCAAAGGATTTGAAAAGGCCTACCCTAATGAGCTTTCCGGCGGAATGCAGCAGAGGGTATCCATCGCCCGGGCACTCATTCATGATCCGAAATTAATGCTTATGGATGAGCCCTTCGGTGCTCTTGATGCACTGACAAGGGAGCGGATGAACCTTGAGCTATTGCGGATATGGAGAGAGGCAAAAAAAACAGTGCTATTTGTGACCCATGGTATTGCCGAAGCGATTTTTCTATCCGACCGGGTTGCTGTTCTGTCTGCTCGGCCCTCAACTGTAGTCACAGCATTAGATATTCATCTGTCAAGGCCGCGAACACTCAATGTAAGGACTTCACCGGAATTCGGTAAGCTATCAATGAAGGTCTACGATTCACTGGAGATGGTATAGAGTTCAGGCTGCCTGCAATTGAGTAAAATCACTGACATCAAGGTTAAGGATGTATCTATTTACTTCTTACCTATAAAAACACGAATACCCCTGAAATTTGGTACGTCTATCATAACGCATGCTACCTGTGCTCGATGTTGTCTGCGAGTCGAGGATTCCTCCGGCCGTTCTGCTGAAGGATGGGGAGAAACGCCCCTGGGTGTTGATTGGTCGTGGCCGAGTTCCCTCTCCTATAAAGAGCGGCTTACGGTGTTTGAGGCTTTTTGTATCAGGCTCGCAGGATCCTGGAAAGATTTTAACCGGATGGGTCATCCGATAGAGATGGGCCATGCCTTTCAGGAAAAGGTCCTTCCCGGACTGTTGAAACAATTCAATTTGGAATCAAAAAATACTGAATCCATGCCCTGGCTGGCCGCCTTAGTCTGCTCATCTCCCTTTGATATCGCACTCCATGATGCATTCGGAATGCTTTATCATAAATCGATATACGATACTTACAACGAAGAGTTTATGAGCGCCGATTTGTCCAATTATCTCATCCCCGTCAAAGGGCCGGAGGCATCCTTTACCGGTAGATATCCAGAAGATTATTTAGTGAAGCCGGCTCCCAGGCGGCTGGTTTCCTGGCACCTTGTAGGAGGAACCGACCTCCTAGGTGAATCGGAGCTCATTGGAACGGAGCCGAAAGACGGCTATCCGGTATTACTGCCGGACTGGATAACAAGGGATGGTTTGCTAGCCTTGAAAATCAAGCTGAGAGGAGACGACCCGGATTGGGATTACAGCCGGTTTGTTCAGGTTGGGACAATAGGAATTGAGCATGGGGTTGTCTGGCTTTCTGCCGATTTTAACTGCACCGTCGAAGATCCCTGTTATGTGAATGATATACTTGACCGTCTTATCGCTGAACATCCAAGAATTTATGGAATGATTCTTTACGTGGAACAGCCCTTTCCATATGATCTTGAAAAGAACCAGATTGATGTTCACAGTGTTTCAGCGCGCAAGCCGTTATTCATGGATGAGAGCGCCCATGACTGGCGGCTGATTCGTATGGGAAGGTCGCTAGGGTGGACCGGTGTTGCTTTAAAAACATGTAAAACCCAATCCGGTGCGCTTCTCAGTCTGTGCTGGGCTAAAGCCCATGGCATGACCCTTATGGTGCAGGATCTGACCAATCCGATGCTGGCAATGATTCCTCACCTTCATCTGGCCGCTCATGCGGGCACGATCATGGGAGTGGAGACGAACTCGATGCAGTTCTATCCGGAAGCCTCCCTTCCAGAGGCTGGTGTGCATCCGGGTCTCTATAAACGGCAAGATGGAATGCTGGATCTATCAACGATTGGAGGTCCGGGTTTTGGATACAGAATAGACAAAATCAAAAGAGCGCTTCCCGATCCTGTTTTCTAGGAGGGTGTATGTCTCCGGTTAAAGAACTACTAGGTGTTGGTATCCGCGGAGCGGGTCAAGTTGCTTATGAGCATGCACGGGCCATAAATAATAACCCCAATCTCTACATAGCTGCTGTTTGCAGCAGAACAGAAGAGAGAGCCCGGAAACTGGCTGAAGAATGTGCACCGAATGCAAGGGTTTACAAACATTACGAGGAGATGCTTTCCGATCAGAAAATTGACATCGTGTCCATTTGTATGCCTAATTTTCTCCATGCCGTAGAGGCAATCCAGGCTTTTAAAGCAGAAAAACATCTTATTCTGGAAAAGCCTGCGGCAATTACATATGAGGAATTGGATAATCTCAGGTCTGCAGCCCAGAAAGCGAAAACCCGTTCAGTAGTCAGTTTCGTAGCGCGTTGGCATCCAATGATTAAAAATCTACGTTCTTTGCTGGATATAAAGGCGATCGGGAATATTTATTACACTGAAGTTGACTATTGGCACGGCATTAAAGAGACCTTTTCCAGCTACAACTGGATACGCAAGAAAGAGTTTGCAGGGGGGGCAATGATAACCGGTGGATGCCACGCTGCTGATTTAGCAAGATTTCTTAAGGGCGAGGTTAAAGAAGTTTTTGCCTACCGTTGCAAGGCTCGGGATGATTTTGATTATTATACTACCCTTGTTGCCTCAATTCAGTTTCAGGATGGAACTGTTGGTAAACTTTCCGCTTCACTGGATGGAGTCAATTTCCCCTATCAGCTCAACATCGACCTTTTAGGCTCAGATGGTGCTATTCGGGATAATCGAATTTACTCAAAGGTGCTTTTCCCGGAACAGGATGATTTTGTGGTAATCTCATCACCTACTTTAAACTCCGGTGCGGTGCATCATCATCCCTTTCAACAGGAAATTGACAATCTAACTGAAAATATCCTGCATGATGCGCCTGTATTATCCGATGTTCTGGATGCCTGTAAATCAATCGAAATTGTTTTAGCCATAGAAAAATCCGCAGCAATCGGCAAGCCTGTGAAGATAAAGGGCGTTTAAAAAAAATGTTGAAAAAAGTACTAATTGTGGAAATGACAAGCCCCGAGTTCTGTGAGGCGGTTAAAGAAGAAGATACAGTTATCATTCCCGTCGGCTCAACCGAGGTCTTAGGGACTCATGGGCCTCTTGGAGCCGATTTTTTTGTTGCTTCCGAGGCGGCTGCAAGTATAGGCGAACTGGCGCAATGCCTTGTCTCGCCAACGATTCCGGTAGGAGATACGATGGAGTTATATTCCTGGCCCGGTACGATCAACATCGGTTTTGATACACTTAAACAACTGTATTTGGATATTTGCAGTTCCCTTATTCATCATGGGCTAAAACGAATTTTTTTTCTCACTACACATGGTATGAACACTCGTGCTGTGGATTACTGCGGTCGTGTGCTGCGGCAAAAAGGTATACCCGTTTCACAAGGTGACTGGTGGAGGATAGCTTTCTCAGTATCAGAAGACCTTATAGAATCATCCGTTAGCCCAAAGGGTCATGGAGGGGAAGTGATAACGAGCGTTATAAAAGCCTTAAAACCGGAGCTGGTTGATTTATCCCGCGCCACAGTGGAGAAGCTTAAAAGCGGGGCGGCTTTCCACATTGAACACACTTCCGCCAGCGGCAGCCCCTTTTACACCTACCCGGATTTTACTGATCTGTGTGAATCGGGTGGATGGGGAGACCCAACATACGCCAGTGAAGAAAAGGGAGCATTAATTATTGAGCGGGCAGTTAATAAGATTGTTGAATTCCTTAAAGATTTTAAGGCGCAGCCTTATTACAAAATTGGTGTGTAATGCCGCCGATGAATGTCCAGGTAACGGTTCCCTTCGGGAAGATGGAAATGTCCTTTGCAGTGGACGAGAGACACCTGGGCAGTGTTCTTACGCCCGAGCCCAGCCGGCCGCTGGGCGATGTGCCGTCTGCTCTAGAGAATGAACTTCGACAGCCCTTCTGCCGCGCTTTCTTAGAAACGGTTGAGAAAAGCCGGAAAGAGGCCGGCCGCCTGACGGTGGCTGTTGTCATCAACGATTACACCCGGTTCTCCCCCATGCGTGAGGTACTCCCGTTTCTGCTCAACCGCTTGAACCGGGCAGGGGTCGAAGACTCAGAAATCAGAATCATCCCAGCCCTGGGGACTCACCGGCCCATGAGCGAGGCCGAGTTTCTAGATTGCGCCGGGGAGGAAGTCCTTAGGCGGGTAGAGTTTACTAATCCTCAAGCGGATTCTCCAAAAGAGCTGGTGTACGTTGGTGGATCCTCCTCTGGGATTGAGGTGTGGATCAACCGCCACTACGCCCGTGCAGATGTCAAGATCGCTATTGGCACCATCCAGCCCCACGGAGCGGTCGGCTATTCCGGCGGTGCAAAATTAATCTTTCCCGGCATCTCGGGCCTAAAAACTATTCAGACCTTCCACAGGTCAGCCAACACAAATCCCGAGAACTATGCCGGACATCTGGATTCACCGATCCGCAAAGAAATTGAAGACCTGGTTCACATGGTAGGCATGGATCTTCTGATCAATCTGGTGGTGGACCCCCGGGGGAAGATCAGCGGGCTCTCGGCCGGCCATTATGTTCGCTCTCACCGCCGGGCAGTTCCATGGGCTAAGAACATCTACGGCGTTCCCGTGCAGCGCCGTAGCAGGATCCTGCTGGTCAGCTCCTATCCGGCAGATCTTGACTTCTGGCAGGCGGCCAAGGGTATTTTCAACTGCCAGTCTATCGTTGAGGATGGAGGCCGGCTGGTGCTTTTAACCCCCTGCCCGGACGGTATTCCCAGGGAGCATGCTCAGTTTCACCGCTATATCGGAACGCCGTCGGACAAAATCGAGCAAATGCTCGAAAACGATGAAAGCTACGATATCACTACCCTCTCACCGGCACTATGTCTGGCCAGGTTCAGAGAGCGAATCCACATCGGTATCGTCTCTCCCGGTTTAACCCGTGAGCAGGTGGAGCTTATGGGTTTCAGCTACTTTTCCAGTGTGGAAGAGGCGCTGAGCCTGGCAGAGACTGACCGTGCTGTGACGATTGATATCGTAACCCACGGGGGCGAGATGTGCCCCTATTTAGAAAAAAAGGAGTAGAATCATGTCGGATAAGACCCTCGGTATCGGCATCGTTGGTGCAGGAAAAGCAGGAAAGAGTTTTGCTCTGGCACTGCAGAACATTCCTGAAGCCCATGTGGTGGGCTTCTGCACAGCCCACGAGTCAACAGCCCGTGAGGCAGCCCGTACGTTCGGTGCCCCCCTCTGGACCATCGAGATCGAAACCCTGCTCGACCACAGAGAGGTTGAAGCGGTCATTGTAGCCAGCCCGGATGAGTATCACTGCGCTCAGGTAACGGCGTCGCTTGAGGCAAAGAAACACGTGCTCTGTGAAAAACCCATGTGCCGCTCCCTGGAGGAGGCAGACCTTATGATCGAGGCCTCCCGAAGTAGTGGAATGATCTTGATGATAGGCTTCACCGATCGCTACAACCAACCCTGCCTGGAGGCCAAACGAAAGATCAGCGCCGGGGAGATCGGATCACCAAAAATGATCCTGGCCAGGCGCTGCCACACCCGGTCCATGGTGAGGGGACGAAATTGGCTCAACGACGCCCGAACCGGGGGTGTGCTTAACTTCACGGGCACCCACAACATAGACCTGATCTGCTGGTTCATGGGTTCCGCTCCCGAGCGGGTGTATGGAGAGATGGGTCAGCTTATTCTTAAAGGACAGAATTTTACCGACTGCGCAGTGGTGACCCTGAAATTCCCAGGCGGTCCCATTGCTGTGCTCTACGAAACCTTCGCTTATCCGGAGAACTACCCTCACGATGTGGACCGGAGCCTTGAGATTCTCGGAGACAAAGGAGTGCTCCATCTGGATTTCATGTCTCAGCCCCTGAAATATTATTCAGCCGAGGGCCTGCTGCTGTCCGACTCCCAAACCTGGCCCATAACCGAACAGGGCATCGGCGGTGCGCTGCGCACCGAGCTGGAGCACTTTATCCGCTGCATCCGGGAGGGCTCATCGCCTTTAACCGGCGGTGAAGACGGAAAGCTGGCACTGCGCATCGCTATTTCATCCAGAGAAGCGGCTGAAACGGGCCGGGCTGTTTATTTCTGATTTTGCCGCCACTGCCAATTTCAGCCTTTCTCTTTTTTAATCCAGGAATTATACATAACTACTTCCTCAAATGATTTCCTTATGCGCCCGGAGTGCTCCAAAGCCCTGTGTTTTTCATTCAGGAAGGAGTCATCCCCGGGATACCCCAGGACTATCAGAGTTATCAGGATATACTCTGGAGGAATACCGAAATACTCTTTTATGGTTAATGGTTTAAAGCCGGCAATAGGGTGAGCGATAGGCCCTTCCCGGGCAGCCTGTAGAATCAGATTTTCTGCTGCAAGGCCAACATCAAACAGCGCATAATCCCTCTTATCATTAAGCCTGCAATCAAGCTCAAGACTGGTTGAAACAAGAATTATCAAAGGGCTTTTCATAGCCCAGTAATCGGCATCCGGCAGATTAGCTTTAACATATGCAAGCTGTTCCTCGCTGATTTCTCTTTTAGCTCGTCTTATCTCTATCTCATTAATTATTTTACTCTCCATACTTTTCTCCTTATTTCGTTCTGAAATATGATGTATCAGGCTGAATCTCCAGTACTTCAGCAAATTCTTCAGGTTCAAGCCTGAAGCGGGAGCCCTTACCCTCGTAAAAACCATGTTCCCTGATTAGATGAATATTCATATCTGTATAGTTAATCTCCCTTGCCTTTTTCTTGTTTCTCACAGTTATATTTGTTTTCGGGAAAATGCCGGGATGCTCAAAGGGACAGGGCATCACTTCAATAAACTCTCCCAGCCCCCGCTTCCCTTTATCGCGTAAAAGACTCATCTTCTCTGCAATTAACTCATGAGTTAACTTAAGTCTTTTTACCTGTCCATCATCATCTATCAGGATATCTAAAAGATTCCTTGTATCTTTTCCTAATAAACCTTCTAAAGATATCACTCCGGGCCTCATATTCTCTTCCGCTCTTTTCATCTTAAGGGTCTGTTTCATACTCACTACCTATCCGAATTTATCAAAATAGAATAGCCCTTCAGGAATCCCCTTTTCAGTAAGAGCTTTTACACACGCTTCAATCATCCCGGGACTTCCGCATAAGTAGGCTTCTATATTATCTTTTAAGGAAATATGTCTTGCCAGTACATCAGTAATAAGGCCTGTCTCACCATCCCAGTCATCCTCTTCTTGAATATCAGAAAGGGCCGGAATAAAAGAGAAATTCTGAAGCCTTTGTTCAAGCTCTTTCATTTCATCAAGAAGAAAAAGACCTTTTCCTGATCTTGCAACAAAGAAATAGAGGGCCTTCCTTTTAACTTCCTTTTCGGCCATGTCAAGAAGAATCGATTTTATCGGCGCCATTCCCGAACCGCCTGCAATGAAAACAATATCCCTCTCCGAATCACGCAGGTAAAACTCACCATAGGGCCGTTAAATGTAATTTTATCCCCTTGTTGAAGATATTTATGAATGTATGTAGTACAGATTCCGTTCAGCACAAGCCTGATCTCAAGTTCAATCATGCTTTTTGAACCAGGTGCAGAGGCTACAGAATACGCCCTGTAATCAGGTACATCTGTCAGTTTATATTCCGGCGCCTTCAAGACCCTTTGGAAGCCTTGTCCTTTTAAGCTTCTGCCTTATCCCTGCCATTGCCAAGATTGCCAGAGTCCATCCTATTCCGCTGCCAAGGCCGTAGGTAAAGGATGATAGGAGGCTGTAGTTTCGAATTACCATAAAAAGGCTTACACCAAGGATAGCACAATTTAAGCCCGTTCAATATTTTAATTACTTTCTGTACAAGGAATTACAGACACGGTTTTGTAAATATTCGGTGAACCCGTTAAGAATGAGTAGACTATGAACAGAGTAATTGTTTAAAATTTTTTTTAAGTGGATAAA
>JAUWZD010000150.1 GCA_030615505.1 Spirochaetales bacterium
TTCCATCCTTACACGAGGATGTTTGACCTTTATTTCCTGCTTAAGGTGCTTCAGGTCAACATGCAGATAGCCCCGGGTTGTTTTTATACTGGAATGACCTAAGAGCTTGCTGATGTATACGATATTCATTCCATTAAAAAGCAGATGGGTAGCAGAGGTAACACGCAGGCTGTATGTTTTTATCGGTTTGATTCGGCTTCTCCTTAAAGTCTCCTGGATAGCCCAGCGTACTCCATAGACAGTAAGCCTTTCGCCTGTCTTATGGTTGATGAATACATAACTGTGACTTTTATCTTTAATATATCGGGGCCTTACCTCCTTGAGGTATTTCTTGATCCAGGAGAGGGCATTACTTCCCACCGGAACGACCCTGTCTTTTTTGTTTTTTGATTGTTCTATGAAGAGAAGACCTTGCTTGAAATCAATATCCGGGATTTTCAGTTCGTAGACCTCCCTGGGGCGAAGGGCTGAAGAATAGGCAAGCTCGATAATGGCTTTTCCCTTGATACACAGAGGATCAACGGTTTTCGTATCCATAAGTATCTTTTCCATTTCAGCCTTACCGATAACCGGATAGTTCTTTGTTTGATACCTGGGTATGGAATAGTCCTTTAAAGGGGAAAGAAAAATGATGCCTTCTTCTTCAAGGTACCGGAAATATTTAATGCCTCTTCTATGCCGTTGCAGACTAAATGTGCTTCGAAGTGTCCGAGGTCTTTTCTATAGGCCTTAAGAGTAGAGTAACTGTAGTGATTCATTTTCAAGTGGTTGATAAACTCCTCTGTGTAAAACATGGGTATCCTCCTTGACAAACACCGTTTGATTCATAGATTTGTGTCTTTTAGATTTTGTGGTGAAAAATAAACTCCCTAATACGCTTATATAAGCGTTCAGGTGTTCTGGTAGGCTTAATTTGTTATGTTACAGTGAATTAGAGTATTTTCACCCAAATGGATGGGTAGGTTCACTATGTTCAGGTGTTTTTCTATCTTTTAAGCGCATGCAATCCTTTTTTCTAACTCTTCCGGCTTCAGGATCGTATTTAAGAAATCAAGATCACTATAGTTGGCTGTCAGCCGGTACTGATTGGCAAGACCATTTTTCACCTTAATCAGCTGGAGATATTCATAATCTCTCAATATCCTGAAGTTATTCCTTACCTGGGCAAAGCTCCAGGAGGTATATTCCCGGATTTCTTTTCGCTCAAAGATGATCTTATCTATTGGGATGTTATCCCTATTTGATCTGCCTTGCAAGTATTTCTTGATTAATTCAAGCAGTTTCCTGGCCGAGGCCGGAAGATCATCCAGGGTGTTGTCCAGTACCCCGTCTGATAGAAGATCGTGGGCTATCCGATAGTCCTGTGGGGTACATTCAATATACTCGATAACCTCATGCTCACTGATTTTCTTCCTTTTAAGTTTCCGTTGATATTGATGGAGGAAACAGATCGCGTTGATAAGCCTTAAGAACTTTTCATTATCCCTTCGGGTCTTAAGTGAGCTTGAAGGAAAGGTTAGTGACTCTGCATATGGATTGAATGCAAGCACAGGTTTTAGAAGCCTCTGGGCGAAGATATTCTTCTCAAGTATCTTTGTCAGCTCCCGTTTCTGCAGGTAGCCCTTTAAAGTGTAGTTTTTCCTCTGAAGCTGATGAATTATCCGGGTCTGTTCTTCTGATTCATCGATACTCAAGACAAAACAGCGGTTCAGATTTTCAGGGTTTATATTTGTCGATGTGGTGGTCTCTGCTAAGGAAATTGGACCGTTAACGGTTATACTAACCGTCTTTATTTCTCCACTAACGGTATCTTTCATGGGAATTGCCTTGGTGATCGAACGTCTGGTGATCAGTTCCCTAAGCGGATACTCCGATCCTTCACTTCCTTCTTTCTCTCCGATAACGATGAACTTGTTCTTATTATGCCGATATCGGCATAATAAGAATTATGCCGAGCACCGGATTATGCCGAGTAACGACAATAAGCCGGCTTGCTCTTTCTCGTAACTCCTTTGCTATTCTAACAATACTCATCGAACTCTTTATTCGTTGCACTTGATCACTCGGCATAATTTGCTTCTCCTTTTCTTATAATAAATCAACCATGAGAAAGGAGAAGACACACATGAACGAACAATTTTTTACGGATCCAAAGGTACGACGAAATTTGCATCGTGGTCCTTTAAACGCCCATGTTGATGGTTTCGTAGAGGTACTTCACGAGAGAGGGTACGCAGCCATAACATCCAAGCAGAAACTGCAGCTCATCTCTGATCTGAACCATTGGTTGCAAAGACGCCACTATGCCGTCGAGGATGTGAGCGAGTCTAGAATCGAAACGTTTCTTCGCTATCGAAAGAGAGAAGAACTTCTACACCGTATAGACACCCCAACCTTGAGGCAGTTTCTCAGCTTTCTGCGCGAGGCAGGTGCTATCCCTACCTTGGCCCCTGAGATTGAGGATTCTCCGGTTCAAAGAATCGAGAAAAGCTTTGCGTACTATCTTTCACAGGAACGTGGGCTCAGCCAAAAAACGTTAGACAGTTATCTTTACGTCGCTCAACGATTCCTCACCGAGCAGTTTAGCGATGGGAAAGTCCACCTCCGTAAATTGTCTCCACAAGCCATACCGAGTTTTATTCTTCTTTACGCGAATAAGTTGAGTCCAAGTAGCGCTCAGCTTATGGTTATCGCGCTTCGTAGCCTCTTGCGGTTTCTCCACCAGCGAGGGGAAATTGACACTAACTTGGCGGCAGCCGTTCCCACGGTATCGAGACGGCGCCTCACCGAGCTACCGAAGTTTCTGAAACCAGAGGAGACCGAACGTATTTTGCGGGGCTGTGATCGGAACACCGTCATGGGCAAACGAGATTATGCGGTTTTGCTCCTCCTGGCGCGGTTGGGGCTGCGGGCTGGAGAAATCGTGCATATGAAATTAGATGACATCGACTGGGAAACCGGAGAGATACTCGTGAGGGGAAAAAGCAGCCGGGAAGAACGCCTGCCGTTACCTCATGATGTAGGCGAGGCTCTTGCCGCCTATCTTCGCCACGGGCGTCCTCGTTGCTCTTCGCGGAGGGTGTTTATCCGAATGGACGCTCCACGGCAAGGCTTTTCCGGTTCTTCAACTGTTTGCGTAATTGTTCGACGGGCCCTGTCGCAAGCCGGAATCAATCCAGGTTTCAAGGGGGCCCACTTGTTCCGGCATACCCTGGCCACCACGATGTTGCGCGGCGGCGCTTCTTTTTCTGAGATTGGCGAGATCTTAAGGCATCAACATCCGAGTAGCACTGAAATCTATGCAAAGGTCGATCTGTCCGCACTTCGCTCCATCGCACAGTCGTGGCCGGGAGGTGTGGCATGTATGAAATGAGAAAAGTCCTTAAAGAATATCTCGCGGTGCGTCGCACGCTTGGATTTAAACTACGCTTACCCGGAAGGCTTCTTCATGGATTCGTGGAATTCGCAGAAAGCGAAGGTGCGTCCTTTATCAGTAGGAAGTTAGCCTTACGATGGGCTACACAACCAGCAGACGCGCAACCAGCTCAATGGGCGAACCGTTTAGGAATGGTACGCCGCTTTGCGCAGTATTTGAGTACTATGGATCCACGAACAGAGATACCGCCACAGGAGCTTCTTCCCTATAGGTATCGCCGTAAGCTACCGTATATTTACACCGATGTTGAGATCTTGGACCTCATCTTTGCAGCGAAACAGCTCCCACCACCGGGAGGGTTGCGAGCGCATACATATTCGACTCTGATAGGCCTAATCGCCGTCACGGGCATGCGGATAGGCGAACCCATAGGGCTTGACCGAAAAGACGTCGACCTGAACGAGGGAGTTATTACCGTCCGTAAGACAAAGTTTGGAAAGTCCCGACTTGTGCCGTTACACCCATCCGCGACTGAAAAACTCTGTGAATATGCCCGGTTCCGGGACCAGCTATGCCCGAATCCACAAAGTCCGAGTTTCTTTGTGTCCGAACATGGTACTCGGTTGACT
This sequence comes from Spirochaetales bacterium, assembly GCA_030615505.1. Taxonomy (GTDB): domain Bacteria; phylum Spirochaetota; class Spirochaetia; order SZUA-6; family DRHE01; genus JAUWZD01. The sequence goes on from JAUWZD010000150.1 coordinate 4,006, forward strand.
GATGGCACTGTACGCCGATGGTTTGTCACATTGTCTCGCAAAACCGGCTTACGAGGTCCGAAAGACAGTCATGGACCTCGCCTCCACGACCTTCGTCACGGATTTGCGATCAAGACACTGTTGAATTGGTATCGGGCCGGTGTTGACGTCGAACGGCATATGCCTGTGCTCACTACCTACCTTGGTCACACACATGTAGCCGACACGTACTGGTATATCTCTGCAGCGCCAGAGCTACTGCACCAGGCCACTCTGAGATTGGAAGAATCGAATAGGAGGAAGTTACCATGAGAACCAAAGCCACGTTCCCGGTCTTGTTGGAGGCGTTCTTCACCGATCGTCTTATGCGTCAACAGAAAGCGAGCCCAAATACCATCGCATGCTACCGTGATACTTTTCGCCTGCTTTTGGGATTTGCCCAGGGGCGTATTAAAAAGGCCCCATCAGAGCTGGCAATCGAGGATCTGGATGCCCCGTTTGTTGTTAGCTTCCTTGAATACCTCGAAAAAGAGCGAGACAATGCTGCCAGGAGTCGTAACGTTCGATTGGCTGCAATCCATTCATTCTTCAAATATGTGGCTCTTGAGGAACCAAGCTGCAGTGCGGTGGCACAACGCGTCCTATCGATACCGAACAAACGGTTTAAACGAAAGGCAATTGAATTCCTGACGAGATCAGAAATCGAAGCACTCCTTGCAGCGCCAGATCAGAATACATGGGCAGGTCGGCGTGACCGAACCCTTTTGTTACTTGCCATACAAACAGGGTTGCGAGTGTCTGAGTTGGTCGACCTTCGCTGCAGCGATATTGTGCTCGGTGCTGGGTCCCATGTGCGATGCACCGGAAAGGGACGTAAGGAACGCTGTACTCCGCTCCGAAAAGAAACGATGGTTGCTTTGCGCGCCTGGCTGCGTCATTGTACCGGTGACTCCTCAGAAACACTTTTCCCCAATGCCCGAGGTGGTCCGCTCAGCCGTGACGGAGTAGAGTATCTATTGGCGAAGCATGTGGCAACAGCGATGAAACAGTGTCCCACATTGAGGGGAAAAAGGGTGTCAGCGCATGTACTTCGCCATACGACGGCAATGAATATGCTGGAACATGGAGTGGACCGATCTGTAATCGCGCTATGGCTCGGCCACGAACAAGTTGAAACAACCCAAGTGTATCTCCATGCCAATATGAAACTAAAAGAGCAGGCTCTGAATAAGGCGGCGCCATTTAATGGACGTTTGAAACGATTCCGACCAGATGATGAGCTTTTGACCTTCCTCAAGAGCCTCTGATTATGCCGAGTGATCAAGTGCAACGAATAAAGAGTTTGATGAATATTGTGAGAATAGCAAAGGAGTTACGAGAAAGAGCAAGCCGGCTTATTGTCGTTACTCGGCATAATCCGGTGCTCGGCATAATTCTTAAGATCATCCTCTCCAAAATAATAGAGTGCCTGCGAAGAAATATCACTCATGCTTTGTAAATCCTCCGGTGGGCACAGCTCTTCTGTGATCTCCACCAGGAGACTCTTTCCTGCCCCGCTTCGGGAAATTAAGATACTGTGCAGTGGATTGTCCATCAGCCGGGAGGTCATTATCAGGTACAGAAGGATCTTGTTCTTACGCTCACGCACATACCCGAGCTTGGTGTAGTCATTATCGATTTCATCCATCAGCCTGGGATTTTTGAGGAACTGTAGACCGATCTCTTTCTGGTACTCGGTAAGCTGAGGTTTGACCCGCTTTTTCTGATTCTCTTTCTTTTCCTTATGCTTCTCGATAACCCCGATGATCTGGTGCAGATCCTGTTCCAGCTGGATCTGATCCCGCATGCCGAAACGGTCCATCAGGTTGTAAATGTAGTTCTGCCTATCCCGGTTTTTATAGAGATCTATGGAATCAACAAAAACCTCATTCTCGGTAAAGGCTTTAATGTTAGCTTTAATGGCCAAGCTGTAATCTATGAAATTACCGATTACACGGTAGGATAGGTGGGGAAAATGGAACAGAAACCCGCCTTCGATCTCCTGGATGGTATCAGAGCCAGGGACATCTTCATTTTTTGCTGTAAATAGTTCCTCAAGGTATTCTTTTGCCTGACTACCGGAAAGCTTCTTTGCATCAAGTGTTATCCTGCGAGTGGATATCCCGTTTTTTGTAAGTTCGTAATGAAGCCGGGCTCTTCCCTCAAAGGTGAAGATTATCTTGCGAATCGAATGCTCTTTGATGAAGTGGATATACTTCTGATCATCTCCGAATAGAAAGGTGGTATTGGGGATATCGTTCTGGATTAGCAGTAATGCATCTAATGGTCTTTCGGTTAGAATAAGCTCTTCAGCATTCTGAAGGAAAGCCTGATTGAAGATCCCTTCATGATTCAAGCATCTAATTTTACTCTTTGATTGAGGATAGGCATTGTAGCCGGCAATATTTACTACAGTCTTGTGTTCATCCAAAATAGGAATGGTGACAAAGCCTGCCAGCGTTTCCTTTCCCTTGCTTAAGAGCCCGAGCTTTTCGCATCTGGCGTTCAGATCCCCGTTGCCTTGAATGAGTTCGATAAGGCTGCCGCCTGAGTGCCCCAGGCTGAAGGTTTCAAAGAGAAACGGCTCAGTGAGACCATGCCTTCGCAGGATAGAGCTAACTCGGGTGTTTTCAGCTAAACTTTTAATGCATATCTGAATGTAGCGCTCAAAGATTTCTTGATTGTTCATAGCAAAGACCTCCTATGGTCTATTTTAGTTATCATAATAGTCTTTTATTAAAATACATAACATATATATAGTAGTATGTCAAGAGATGTTTATCTTTCTGCGCTTTTATGTATACTAATATGCATGATTCCTATTGGTAAGATTTTAAAAAGCTTGAGATCACAGAAAGGGATTTCCTTACGCCGGATGGGTAAAGAGGTGGGCCTCTCCTTCAATACGTTGAACGCTTATGAGCGAAACGCCATTCATCCGACCCTTGAGAGCTGCTACAAAATGAGCAGGTTTTTTGATGTGCCGATGGAGTATTTCATCTTCGGGGACAAGCTTACACAGGAATACAGGGATGCAGAACTTAAAGCTCTATTCAAAGAAGTTGATAACTTAAAAAGTACAGAACGAAAAGTAATCAAGAGCTATGTGAATAAATACTTAAAAACCAAAAGGCAAATGGAAGAACTTTTAGCCCAGGCGGAAGAAGATACTTAGGTAGTAAGAAGCTTCTCATGCAAGGGTAGCTATTCACCTTTAAACTAATAAAAACTATGGAAGAAAAAAATCACCTCAAAAAAAGAAAAAAAATAAGAAAAATGACTTGACTTTCAAAACAAATATTGCGATTTGGGGCGCTTGAAAATATTTATTGGAGGTTAGCTATGGTAAGTTTCAGCGTACCGGTTAAGCACGGGTGTTCGAGGTTTCGGTTTTCCGTTCAGCAGATGGGGGTGTTG
>JAUWZD010000039.1 GCA_030615505.1 Spirochaetales bacterium
AATCTCTCTGATCGGCATCAGTATAATCGGTGCATTTACCAGCAATACGGTCCAGATCCTTATTGCACGCCTTTTAATATTCGGGGAGAATGCCTGGCTCATTGCTCCCCCCTTTCTGCTCATGGGCCTGGTGAGCTCCACGCTTTTGGGTTTTATGGCTCAGACCTACCTGAATCAATCCTCCTGGGTGAAGAAGCGCAACTTATAAAGGGGATGAGTTTCCCGATTAATTCTTATCATCAATCTTTCAAAGATCAAGATTAAAAGCTATACTATACCAGGCTGCGCTTATGGAAAAAATGGATAGGGAGCATTAAGGAACTAAGAACATGGATCAAAGGACAGCTATCCAAACGGTAAATAAATATATAAATTACCTGAAAAAACAGAACTATAAAATAAAAAATATCTGAAGCCGGGTGATGAGCCTGCAGCTACTTTCTGTCTGAAGGCAGATAAGGTAAGCGCACGGGAGTACTGTAATAAACACGGACTCTGGAGGAGTGAAAAATGAAAAAATATGTGTGTGATGTTTGCGGTTATATATATGATCCCGCACAGGGGGATCCCGATAATGGGATAGAGCCTGGAACAGCATTTGAAGCATTACCTGATGACTGGGTGTGTCCTGAATGCGGAGCTTCTAAAGAGGATTTTTCAGTGCAGGAGTAGTCCCATAAAGGACATTACTACTTTATTTGCAGACATCAATAAAATTAGCATATTGCGGATAATATCTAATTGGTGTCGGAGTAGTATTTAGGGCCATAACCTTAATCTTTATAAAAAAGCCTTCAAGAGCAATTATTAACCAGTATTTATTGGAAATAATCTAATTGAGGAAGGGCACTGATATGAAAGCAATAAAAATGAGCGATGGAATTTACCGGGTTGGAGCAAACATAAAAACCGGAGATCTCTTTGAGGGGATGTGGCCTATTCCGGATGGGGTTTCACTTAATGCCTATGTTTTAAAAGGGGATAAAACGGCCCTTATTGATCTGGTGAGAGATTGTGCGGTGCCCCTGAGAAGATCCGGGATCAGTTATCCTCTATTCCCCTTTCTATCGAAGATTTCGATTATCTTGTGATGAACCACATTGAGCCGGATCACTCGATGGCTGCCCGGATTTCTTAAGATGAATCTGCAGGTCCAAATTTTTACAACGAAAAAGGGTGCAGCCTTGATAAAGGGGTTCTTTGGAGTTGAGGATAATGTGAGAGTAATAAAGTCCGGGGATATAATTACTATTGGACAGGGAAAGGAGCTTCAATTTGAGGAAGCCCCCAACGTTCACTGGCCGGAGACTATGGTAACCTATGAGAAAAGTACCGGTATTCTTTTTTCCTGCGACGCATTCGGTTCATACGGCTGTTTAAGATAGGCGATTTTTGATGACCAGATCTCTGAGGAGGAGCTTGCCCAGCAGATAAAGGAAAAGGATTAAAGAGATGAAAAAAAAGAACTTCCTGAAAGAGATTAGTAGTGCGGCTGCTAATAAGGATCTTAATAAAGACGTATTGGAATCTTTGCTTTTATGGTTTGATAAGGAAGATATCAATGCATTCTATAGGCTGAATGCTTTCTACCTGGCAGATAAATTGAAAGTTGATCGAAAAGAGCTTCTATCCCTTCTAATTGAACTTACTGGTGCCGGATTGTTTGATATAAACTGGGATTATCACTGTCCTCAGTGCAACGGTATTTCTGAGACTCATAATCATTTAAATACGGCAAAAGCGGAAGGGCACTGTAAGATTTGTAATATAGATTTTAGAAATATACTGGATAGAAACATTAAGATTACCTTCACCCCTTCTGAAAAGTATATAACAATTCCGATGGATTATATTACAGGAAAAATGAATGAGATATGAAGCTTATAAAGAACATGGAATATAAGCTTCCTGATACTTTTGTATCAGGGCTTGATTGTCTTCATATTCCTGCTTTCAAGGATATATTTGAAGATGATGTGCTGTCATTTAATGAAAGCCTTGCAATAAAGAATATATGTCTCATGTTTACAGATATTAAAGGCTCAACAGCGCTGTACGAACGTCTCGGCGATGCCAGGGCATACCGACTAATAAGAGAGCATTTTAACATTATGTTCGATAAGATTCCGGACTCTGGAGGAGTGATAATAAAGACAATAGGTGATGCAGTTATGGCTTCTTTTAAATCTCTAAAAGATGGTATGGATGCAGCTCTTACTATTAGAAGCGCTTTTAATGAGTTCAATTCTAACCGTGAGACAGGTAACGAGGTTCTGGTTAAGGTGGGAATCCACTTAGGTCCGACCATCATGGTGAACCTCAACAATCGGGTTGATTATTTTGGTAGAACTGTAAATATGGCAGCAAGGGTTCAGGGCCAGGCAAATAATAATGAGATATTAATTTCAGAAGAAATCCGTAAAGATCCTGATGTTGTTGTTCTATTAAAAAAGCATATGGCATTTAAGGGTATTGAAGGTTTAAGTATAGTATATATTCTTAATTTCGGGTAAAGGATGAATGGGTGCTGAGCGTATCAGATTCAGCAATAATAATTCTCGGGGCTTCAGGGGACCTGGCCAAGCGCAAATTCATACCTGCCCTTGCAAAGCTGTATGAAAAGGGAGCAATTGACTCATCATCCCTGATTGTAGAAACAGGAAGAACTCCTTTTAATAATAACAGCTTTATAGCACGCTTTGATATCTCTACTGAGTTTTCAGAACTTCTTTATTATCATCGAGGTATCCCCGGGTTAGGACAATTTATAAAAAAGAAAGGATCCTTTTCCCGGATCATATTCTTTGTGGCTCTACCTCCTTCAGTCTATGCTGCCACAGCTGAGGCACTCTTAAAAGATGGGTTCGGACAGGAATCAATTCTTATTATAGAAAAGCCTTACGGTCATGATTACAAGTCTGCAACTAAGCTGAATACACAGATTAAGTCCTTTTTTGATGAGTCTCAAATTTTCAGGATAGATTACTATCTTGCAAAGGAAGCTGTACAAAATATCCTGGTATTTCGTTTTGCCAACTCCCTTTTCTATCCCTTATGGAACAGCCGTTATATTGAATCAATTCAAATTAATGCTTTTGAGTCCTTTGGTGTGGAGAACCGGGGTGCTTACTTCGATAAGGCTGGTATTATTAGAGATGTGGTACAAAATCATCTAATGCAGCTATTATCTCTTATCACAATGGAAGCACCGGTCAGTCTTGAGGCGGAAGATATTAGGGTTCAGAAAATAAACCTTTTAAAGGCGCTCTCTTTTTTGGAATGCTACAGGTATCAGTATGATGGATACAGAGATTCATTTGACCAGGAGATTCCGGAAGCCTACGAGAGGCTGCTGCTCGATGCATTAAAAGGTGATCGGACACTCTTTATAAGTGCTGAAGAAACTGAGCTTTCCTGGAAGAAGATAGGAAATTTTCTTGACAGAGGAAAGCTCAAAGTATATCGGAAAGGCACCATTCCGGAATCTTCCTTTGATATTGAGTGGATCGACTTTGAAAAATACGGCTCTGTCTGCCAGTAAACGGCGTAAAGGTTTTATAAATAACGATCAGTGGCCTATAAATCCCTTCTGTCAAAGGTTCCCGTCTTGCAGGTGAATATATTCCCTGTACCGACAGAGTTAATGAGATTATTGACTTTGCAATCAGCCGTGAGAGGGAGGCTGTAGAATTCTATCAGGATTTACAGAAAATAGCTTTTTTTTCGGAAAAAAAGAAACTTCTTCAGAGTTTTGAGCATATGGAAATGGGACACATTGAAATACTTGAAGAGATCCGTAAAAAGGATATCAAGGATATTCGTATTTATGATATTCAAAACCTGCATATCAGCGATTACCTGATCAAACCGGCACCCATTGGAGAAATGAGTTACCAGGACATCTTGATAATTGCAATGAAAATAGAAGAAGCATCCTGTAAGCTTTACAACTCACTGGCAGAAAAAAGTAATAATAAGGATATAAGAAAGCTTTTTTTAAAACTCGCCTCCGAGGAGAGCAGTTATAAGATAATGTTCGAGAAAATGTATGATGATGAGATTTTAACTCAGGATTGAATTATCATCTATATGTAACATCTGCTCCTGCTAAGGCTACAAGAAAGATTAGGGCTCTTAATAGTTCTTTTCGCCGGATACCTGTTTTGGTAGACAAATTCCTCTATGGGCATCCGTTCAGGCCTCTTTTTCTCACTTTCGATCTGTTTTTCAGAGAGCACAGAGCTGATGGTTGCTGAATGTTTTCCAACAATAACAAGAGTGATTACTTTCATTTCATCGGGTATATCAAGAATCTTTTTTACCTCTTTCTCTCTGAATCCGGCAATTGGATGGGCAACAAGCCCTTGTTCTGCTGCCCTGAGTATAATGAACGCCGTTGCCATTCCGGTATCAAAGAGGTAATAATCACGTTCTTTGATCTGACAATCATAATCTGCTCTACTGAAAACAGCTATAACTAATGAAGCCTCCTTTGCCCAGGCATTACCATCCGGGAGAGTTGTAAAAATCTCGTTAAGACTGGCTCTGTCATAGACAAATATGTATCTCCATGGCTGATTATTGAAACAGGAGGGAGCAATCTGAGCGCTTTCCGCCAGTTTATGGATAATTTTTTCTGTTATTTCGACAGGTTCAAGGGACCTGTATGCCCTTCTCTTCTGCATAACTTTAAAAAGATCCATATTTAACTCCTGATGCTGTATCATATCAAATATACCGCTTGATTTTTTATCTTACCTAATTTAACATTTTCTGACTAATTAGAAAATGGTTTATTAAGAAAAAGGCGGCAATAACTTAAGAGGAGATTTATATGGCTGATCTATCCGTTTCCTGTATGGGATTGGAGTTAAAAAATCCGCTAATTGTGTCCAGCTCCAGCCTGACCAATACGGTAAGCCAGTATCAAAACTCTTTTTCCTTTAAGGTTTCAAGCTCAGGCTTAAAAAGCTTAAGTCCACTCCAGGGCATTTCATTTTTGCCGTATTTGTCTCTTTGATTTTTATTTAATGATTCAGGATATAAAATAATCATTCATACATCAGTTAAAATTGATCTCTTGTGGCACCTGTTTATTATGCGTTTTCTTCTGCTGATGTTGCAGGTTGCCTGCCGGCTAATTCTTTATCAACCATAAAAAGCGTCTGGCTTTTATCTCCCGCTCGCTCCAGCAATCGAACTACATCACCGACATTTTCCTCTTCTTCTACCTGTTCATCGATAAACCACTGTAAGAATGACCTTGATGCATGATCGTTTTCTTTAACGGCAAGATCAACCAGGTCATTGATCTTCCCTGTAATATACTCTTCATGTTTTAATGCAGCCCTGAAAGCATCTAATACAGAATCCCATTCCCCGGGTGGCTCAGCGATTGCTTTTAAAGCTATTCGGCTGCCGCGGCTGATTATATAGTTGTATATTTTCCGGGCATGAGTCATCTCTTCGTCTGCCTGGATTCTCATCCATGAAGCCATGCCCTTCCAGCCTTCAGATTCAAAATATCCTACCATGGCAAGATAGATGTAATATGAATAAAGCTCTTCATTGACCTGCCTGTTTAATTCTTCCTCAATTGATTTTTTTAACATAGTTAAGCCCTCCATAAAAAAATTTTTATAATCTTTTTTTATAGTCTATTATCATTTGCTTTAAACTCGGCATTCGCCTTATTTATTCAGCTTTTATATTATTTCGAATTATCGAGAAATCTTTCCCTATATCTTCTTTAATTACATTTTCAAGAGAAATATCACCGATTAGAATCGCTCCTTTGATAGTTCCATCAAGAGTAAAAATTTTATTGTATGAATTCGTATCATGTGTATTCAACCTGTGCTCTTCTAGGCCATCTAATTCAGTTTCCCCTATCGATACAATGTTAATTCCAGCAACCTTTAGCTTAACAACCGGAATATCTTCTTTGTACGTCACATGATCGCCGGCCATGTTTTTCCCTGCTGTTATCCCCTGTTTCATAGCTATCTGCCACAAACCATAAATCCGGCCGTTATATTCTGCAGAATCTCCGGCGCAATAGATATCCCTTATATTGGTTTCCATATGACTATTTACTATAATCCCCCTACCATACTTTAACTTTGTATTTCTAATGAAATCAACAGCCGGCGTAATACCTGCACTTATTTGAATAATGTCGGTTGAGATTTGGCGTCCGCTTTTTAATAAAACCCTCTTCTTATTTTTATAATCAGAAGTCTCTTTAATTTCTGCGCCGAGTATAAAATTCAAACCAAGGCATTCTAAAAGCTCCTGTAATTTATAGGACCCCTCCTCATCTATATGTCCGGGCAGCAGCCGGTTAAAATATTCAATTACTGTAACATTTTTATTAAGCAATACAAATGAATAAGCTGTCTCGAGTCCTAAAAGGCCGCCGCCTATTACTATAACACCATTGTTATTTTCTACAGCAGATTTAATTTCAGCAACATCATTGAGGTTGCGTAGTGTAAATATATTTTTACCGTCAATTCCATCGACAGGTATTCTATTCGGTTTACCTCCGGTTGCGATCATTAATTTATCATAATCAAGGCTGATATTACTATCTGTAATAATATTTTTACTTTCAGTATCAATGGAAGCAGCTTTTGTATTGAGAATAAGTTCAATATTGTTCTTTTTATACCAGTCAATTGGAAAAATTATTAGTTTTTCTGGAAGCTTGCTGCCGGATAATACATCAGGAAGACCCGGTCTTGAATACAGAGGATAACTTTCATCTGAAACTATCGTTATTTGCCCGTCAGGATCCTTTTTTCTTATCCAATTTGCTGTATAAGCTCCTGCAGGACCGTTTCCTATTATAACGTATCTCATGTTGTATTCCTTTTATAATCGATTCAAAATCTCCTACCAGTCTAATAGACGTTTTTCGCCTTTTAAGGCACGAATATCTGTTACATCCTGCGAGACCTCTATTACTCCATTATAATTTCCCTGATCATCATACAAAGAAAAATATCTTATATGGATGAATCTTTCATTTATTGTAATCCAGAATTCTGCCGATTTTTTTTCTTTCTTTTTAAAACTCTTTAAAATGGTATTAACAATATGCACACTCTTAGGGGGATGACAGTTTTGTACAGCTCGACCAATTACTCCCGGGCTTCTTGGAAAAATTCTATCTTCAGTAGCTGAATAATAACGAACTATATCATTATCATCTATATATGAAATATCTAAGGGGATTGTTTTTAATAATAAATTAATAATCTCAATAGAAACATTTCCTTCATCTAAGTGGAATGTAGATCCTCTTTCTTTGTCCCCAATCTCAGTAGTTTCTGCATCATCCCTTTTATTTAATAAACCCTGAGTCAGATTTGTATCCCATAGATTTCCAGGTTTAATCCATGCATATCCTATCTCTTTTTCTCCATTTCTAATTTCAATCCAATCTTTTTCTGTCAATTTCCGCATAGCTGTAGGAAAAAGTATTTTCTCTTCTTTAAAAATCATTCCTTTTACTGCAGAACTAAATTCTTTTATTGTATTTTTTAACTCATTCCAATCCTCGTTTTTAAATGAGGTTTCTATCTGTTTTAAAAGATTTCGAATTTCATTATGTTTTCCCCACATGACTTTTGGAGGACCGGAAAACCCCTTGTTTTCAAGAAAAGGAAACAATTGGTTTTCTTTTCGTGTATAGTGTATATCTATTTCTTTTAGTCTATTTAATTCCATCACAAAGTCTTTTAGAATCTGTTCATTGCCACCGGTTTTAACAACTTTCTCGACCAGTTTATTGAACTTTTTTAAAATATTTTTTACTTCTTTATTTTCTTGAATATAGGTGTGGACAGGATGTCCCGGCATTTTATTTTGTTTCTTTTGTTTGGATAGTGTATCTTTAAAAACTTCAACATGCACATCACATAAACTCTGTATTTCTTCCGGTGGAAGTCCCTCATGTATAAGGGCATTCTCCATGTTTGATATCTCTTCCGGGCTTACATTTTTTATAAGATTTGAAAACTCTTTTTTTACCTCTTTTACATCTGCCCCTCGGTGTAATTTTTTTATTATTTCTTTAAGTTTATCTTGCTTTGCTTTATCATTTTTTAATGGTTCATTCATTTCTCTTCTCCTTTCATATTAAAATGTATATTAGTCTTTTATCATTATTAGAAGCATCTTAAATTTTTTCTTTGCATTAACAGCATGTGGAATATTCGCAGGCATAATTATCATCTGACCTTGTTTTAAAATATGTGTTTTCTTATTGATTATTATCTCACCCTCCCCATCAACAATAAACACCATGGCATCAAATGGAGCTATATGTTCACTCAAATTCTGTGCTTCATCAAATGCGAAAAGTGTGATTGTTCCTTTCTTTCTTTCAATAATAGTTTTACTGACAATTGAGTCTTTTGAATAGTCAATCGTGTTATTCAATAACAAACCTTTTTCTACAAATTCAGCGTTTTTAACGGTCATTTTGGACTCCTAAATACATATATATCCATAACATCCTTTTCTCTTTTAGGGAATATCGAAACTACTATAAGTGTAATTAATAGAAGCGATGATGTTATTTTTATCCATTGCGGCAGCATCTGTATTCCGCTGCTTAACAGACTGATGTCTTTTCCATAAGAATACCAGATATGGTCAATAAGTAATCCGAATAGAATGGCTGTGATAATAATTGTGAGTAAATACACAAGAAGTGATTTCTTTCCAAGTTTTCCAGCTACAAAGGACAAGGTAGCTGTATTTGTTGCAGGACCGGCAAATAAAAAAATTAGTCCAGAGCCCGGTGTCATACCTTTTAAGATGAGGGCAGCAGCAATAGGAATTGAGCCTGTTGCACAAACATACATAGGAATAGCAATTACTAACATGAGAGGATAGGAAATTAACGAATTGCCCAGATATTTTTGGGCTATATCAGTTGGTACAAAATAAGATAAAATACCGCCAATAAATATTCCAATAGCAAGCCATTTCCATATATCACCAACTAGTTCAAGAAAACCGTATCTGATAATTCCTTTTATTTTTGAATACACCGAATGGTTATGCGGTGTATTAATATCACAAATAGTACATGAAAAAGTCTTGGATATTTCTTTATGTTCATCTTTTTCAATTTTACTACTTACCAGACCCGAAAGGATACCGGCAATAAATGCAGAAACTGGTCTTATTATAGCAAAAATTGGACCCAGTATTGAATATGTAGCTAAAATCGAATCAACACCTGTGGTCGGTGTTGAAGTTAAAAAAGCCAGTGTTGAACTTTTCCCTGCTCCTTCTTTTCTAAGATGGGCTGCGACCGGTATGACGCCGCAGGAGCATAGAGGAAGTGGAATACCGAATAGCGAGGCTTTTATGATTCCTGATAAATTATTCTTTGCAAAATGCCTGTATATCTTTTCTTTTGGAAGAAGAATATGCAGAATACCTGTTATAAAAAAACCTAAAAGAAGATATGGAGACATCTCAAGCAATAAATTCCATATGATAATAACAATATCTATTATCCCATTCAACATGATCAATCCCCAAAAAACGCTGCTATTATTTTTATCTTAATTTTCTTTTATACTGCTTTCTTTGTTGGCAACCAGGCTTTCCAGCAATTTATCTAGTGTGACATCGTTAAAGAAACGTTCAATGTATTCCTGTAATTGAATCAATTTCTTTCTGATAGCACAGTTGGACTGAAAGGAACAAACATCAATTCCTAACAAACATCTGTTTACGCTAACAGGTCCCTGGATCACCTCAACTACTTCTGAGATGGTTATTTCAGAAGGCATTTTGCTAAGAAAAAATCCGCCTTTAGGGCCCATTTTGCTTTTCACGAGCCCTGCATAATTAAGTTTCTGCATCAGTTTACATGCAAGTTGATATGGCACTTCTTCTTTTTCAGCCAGTAACCGGGATGACACTGCCAATTTACTGTAATTCCGTGCAAGGTTTATCATCAAACGTAATGCATAATCGGTATTTCGTCTTATCATGTCCATTTTAAGTTTGTCTTTGTCAGCATTATTTATATAAGACCAATATAGTCCTATATTAATTTATCGTCAACAAAAAAAGATATTTTCCTGGAGAAAACGTAAATTCGACTGTTGCGGTTTTTACAAAGGTATGCAGACCCCGTGAGGGTGAAAAAATTCATCTTAATTTGAAACAGGCAATTCCACCTCATTCAGAACCATCTTTAGACTTAGCTCCCAATCTGTACCAGTCGAGCTTACGTGTAATAATCATTACTCCGCTGAGTATGCGGAACAGACCCAATGACCCTATAGGCTGGGCAGAATCCTCGGATTGAAGAAGCACATAGAGGAATACGTACAGGGCAAAGAGGATAAGTGCCATAATTGAAGCTCTCATGCACGTGCTCAGCACGGCCATTGAATAGAAACTTATCAATCCAATCGTGGCGGCGTTCGCCAGCAGCTAAGCGAGGTCAAAGGAGAGATGCTCTGAGAGGGAGAGAAGCAGCATATAGAATAAACAGACAGCAAAGCCTACGAGGAGGACTTCTGAGGGTAGTTCCGTGCCAGTGATGTAAGATACCAATTCGCTTCAAAGCCTTTTTCGGATAATTCTCTGGAAGAGGGCAGAAAAGAGCCTGTAAAATCCGGGCTCGGCCATGAGGAGCTGAGATTCACCTTTGTTTCATCACCTAAGGGCAGAAAGCCGAGCGATCGTCCTCCTTTGAGTTTGAGATCTGTGGAAATTTATTGAAAAATTAAGGCAGAAATATGGCAGCTTGGAACAGGCAATTGGATATGGTACAATGTGCTGTAATGATAGTCCGGCGACATTAACTGTAACGGAATTCAGACTTTTAGAGGCACTGGTAAGGGATCCGGGTCATGTAAAAACAAGGACACAGCTTATGGAACAGGCATATCCCTATGATTCCTATATGAGTGAGCGGACCATAGACAGCTATATTAAGCGGATGAGGCAGAAGTTTATTAACATGGACCCTGATTTCTCCGGAATTGAGACCGTTTATGGTTTGGGCTACCGGTATAAGCTTGAATAGAAAACGAGAAAAAAGCTTAAATTTCTGTCTGCGACAACGGGCCGGGAATCCCCGATCAGAACTTGGAGAGGATCTTTAACCGTTTTTTCAGTTTTCGCCTTGATCCAGAGGCAGAGATAAATGATCATACGGGTTTAGGACTATCCATTGTTAAAGACATTGTTGAAGGATACGGCGGCTCGGTGGAAGCATCGAACCGTAAGAGCGTAGGAGCCTGTTTTACGGTCAAGCTGCCTTTGGCTGTTTGAGGGCTTAATTTGAGTTGGAATCATGAATTAGCTTTTTCACCTTATACCCATTTTCAAGAGGGCCAGGGGCTACAGGCTCTACGATTATAGGGGAAATAGATATCTGGATTTTTACCAGAACAGCGGCCGTGCTCTATTCGGGCATCGAGGCTCGAAAATAACGACAGTCATGAAGAATGTTATATCAAAGGGAATTATTACAGATCTGCCTTCCATCCATACCGGACGGTTGGAGAAGCTCCTGATTCAATTCTTTCCCGAGTATCTTTCTGTTCGAATCGTAAGCTCATGAAACCGCTTCAATGATCTGCTTTCAGTCGTTTGGTGAATTTTTGCGGTGGAATTCCCACTCCCATGGACTCTTCTTAGAAGGAGGCGTTAGGAACAACAGTTAAAATGACAGCATTTCGTAAGCTGAAAACGTTGTCCTATCGTGCAAGTTACTCTCACGCCGGCAGATACTATACCCTCGATGAGATAGCAAGATACGATGAAAATGGTCTGTGGAGTTACAACCGAATACATTTCTCAAAGAACGGTTCTCTGATAAACACACTCGAGCGTATGATTGATTCCGCTGAGAATGGATATTTCGCTTCAGAACTGAAAAGAGCTCTTAAAGTGCGCGTTCAGGATGCACTTCTTAAGCTCTATTGTTCGCAAAGGGTGATTCGTCAGCAAATTGGCGGAGAATATTTGTACTTATCGGCTGATGAATGGCAAGATCAACTTGAGAGACGCAAACGGTTAATCGAAGCAAACGAAAAAGAAAAGGGACTGTACTTTCAGTCTGGCTTTGACTCACCAGAAGTACGGAGTTGTTTACAGCTTTTTTTGTCAACGCTTAACGAAAAGCAACGCCGTCTTTATGTCGGTTTTGAATCCATGAAGTTCGGACGTAGTGGTGATGTGATCTTTTCAAGAGTAACAGGTATGAATGTGAAGACAATTGCCACGGGGCGGAAGGAGCTTCTGTCACATGATATTAGCCCAGACAGGATTCGTAGAGAAGGTGCTGGGCGTCCAGCCATAAAAAAAAACTGAAGTGCTAAAGGAGTTAGAAAAGTTAATGGAGTATGACACGGCTGGTTCTCCTATGGGCGGGCTTACATGGTCAAGGAAAAGCACTTATACCTTGAAATCCCACCCTACTCATACTTCAGCTTGCTTAATGTGAGATGTGCGGTTAAACTTACTCCCGTATCCTATTCTGGAGTTTCTTATGGAAGCGCGCTTTTTTTCATTAAAAGAGAATGAGAAAATTCAATGCCTGTTATGCCCTAATAACTGCATCATAGCCCCGGGTAAGCACGGCATATGCAAAGTCCGCTACAATTCAAACGGCAAGATGGATCTGCCCTATTATGGGAAGATCTCCTCTGTTTCTGTAGACCCGATTGAGAAGAAGCCTCTCTATCATTTCTTTCCCGGAAGTGAAATCATTTCAGTCGGCTTTGTCGGATGCTCCTTTAAATGTCCATTCTGCCAGAATTACAATATTTCCCAATCCACCAGCGTTCCTACAGATTTCATCAGCCCTGAGGAGCTCGTACATATAGCAAGACAGAAACGCTCCTTCGGTATAGCCTACACTTACTCGGAACCGCTCATTCATTTGGAATATGTGCTTGATACGGCACACCTGGCCCGCAAAGAGGGATTGAAGAATGTTTTAGTATCAAATGGGTATATAAATCCAGAACCCGCTTCCGCCCTGCTTGAGGTTTTAGATGCGGCCAATATCGATCTAAAAAGCTTCAATCCGGATTTTTACCGCCGTGAAATCGGAGGCAATCTGGAGGAGGTGAAGAAATTTTTAAGCCAGGCAGCGGACAAAATATCTTTAGAAGTGACCACCTTAGTAATCCCAACTAAGAATGACACTCCGGAAGAAATTGAAGCTATAGCCCGCTTCATCTCGAACCTGGATGAGGATATTCCCTATCATCTTTCCGCCTACTATCCCCAATACATGTACAGTATTCCCGCCACTCCTCCATCCGCCATAAGGAAGCTGGCCGATCTGGCTCGCAAGCATCTTCACTTCGTCTACCCCGGGAATATCGGATTTGAGGAGAGCAACACCCACTGCGTTGAATGCGGGAATCTCCTTATACAGCGCAGGGGCTATTCCACCCGTATACAGGGCATAAAGAATGGGAAGTGCAGTAAGTGCGGAGCGGCGATTCCCATCATGTATACCTAACCGGCACGGATATGAAGTTAAAAAAGCATAAAGATAGAAAGGATTCACAATGTCAGAGACAATATTGAAAGTTCAAGACATTCATAAAAGTTATGGAGATCTGGAAGTCCTTAAAGGAATTTCTTTTGAAGTAAAGCAAGGGGAAACAAAAGTGATTATCGGTCCCTCGGGAACGGGAAAAAGCACTCTTCTTCGCTGTATAAATCAATTGACTCCTCCGGATAAGGGCTGTATCTGGCTCAATGGGGTTGAGCTGACAGACCACAAAGTGGATATCAACAAGGCTCGATCTTCTATTGGGATGGTCTTTCAGGACTTTAACCTGTTTGCGCATTTAAAAGCTTTAGATAATGTGCTTATCGGACTGATTAAAGTCAAGAAAATGGAGAAACAAAAGGCTACTGAACTTGCAGTTGAAGAGCTTAGGCGTGTCGGTCTGGAAGATAAAGCATCTTCCTATCCTGCGGAGCTCTCCGGCGGACAGCAGCAGAGGCTTTCCATTGCCAGAGCCCTGGCCATGAACCCTAAACTGATCTTGTTCGATGAGCCGACCTCTGCGCTTGACCCGGAACTGATTGGAGAGGTATTGGAGGTAATGATTAGTCTTGCCAGGGAGGGAATGACAATGCTTGTGGTCTCCCATGAGATGGGTTTTGCACGCTCTGTGGCCAATGAAATTATCTTCATGGAAAATGGAGTAATCATTGAGGAAGGGCCGCCTCGGCAACTCTTTTCCAGGCCCAAACATAAACGCACCGGTGAATTCCTTAATAAGATAACGGAACTCTACGGAGAATCAGGAAAATGAATTTCCTTTAATGCTTTACGAGCTGCGAAGGCCGCAGTAAAAGCTTACTATAATCAGGCTTATAGTGAATCTCTGCTCTAAAAATAATTGAACTTGACTGGGACTGTTTTTTATTTTATAGTACCGAATTGATTTTGGGAATGTAAAGTTCTCAATAGAATTAAAATTATTGGAGGCAAAAAAGATGAGAAGTAAGAAATTGATCACGGTTTTAGCTCTTTCGCTTATTGCTTTAATATGGGTATCAAGCGGAACAGGCTTATGGGCTCAGGCAAAGAAGGTATATATTAACGGCTTCGACGGGAATTATCCTCCTTTTACTTACATCGATAAGAAGGGTAATCCTGCAGGAGCCGACATTGAAGCGGTAAAGTGGATTGCTAAAGAGATGGGCTTTGAAGTGAAGTTTAAGGCAGTAGCCTGGGATGCGATAATTCCCACCTTACAAGCAAGAAAAATTGATTTTATTTCAACTATGACACCAACAGAGGAAAGAAAGAAGGTGGTGGATTTTTCAACTCCGTATTGGGAGACAGGCCTGGCTGTTGTAGTCCGTGAAGATTCCGACCTTAATATTGTCAGCGCTTTAAACGGAAAGGGTATAGTGGGAGTCGATAGGGGCGCTGCATCAGAGACGTGGATAAACAATAATCTAGTGAAAACAGGTATACTTCCAAAAAATAAATTAAAACTCTACGACAATGCGATTCTAGCAATAAAGGATGTTATAAACAGAAGAATAGGCGCAAGTGTGAATGACGAGCTTATGGTTAAGGAAGCAACAAAGGGGAAACCGCTTAAAATTGTCGGTGTAATCAATACTGGATCTACTAATAATTTTGCTGTCAGAAAGGGAGATAAGAATCTGAAGCAGCTATTAGATGAGGGAGTTAAAAGGCTGCTGGAATCTCCTGAGTGGGCTAAAATCGTAGCTACATATCTGAAATAAGAGTTGATGAGAGGAACACGAGGACTTCCTGTCCTTTGTGTTCCTCTATTTCTGTTATGGGCTTTGAGGAACTATACTATTTGCTCAAGGGCGCTCTAGTAACCATTGAGCTTGTAGCAGGGGCTTTGGGTTTGGGATTAGTCATAGGCATTCCTATGGCTGTCGGACAGGTGTATGGCAATAAACCTGTTTCAAAAGCAGTTTCTTTTTATGTCTGGTTCTTCAGAGGTCTTCCTTTATTAGTACTTTTTTTTCTTTTCTACTTTGGGTTATTTACTCTTATAAACCTTGACTTATCAGCTTTCGCTGCTGCCTCCTTAGTTATGGGTATGCGGAGCGCTGCTTATCAATCTCAAATTCTTAGAGGAAGTATCCAGTCAATCGGAAGCGGACAGATGTTGGCCGCTCGCTCTATTGGAATGAGCAAATCCAGGGCAATATGGCATATTATCTTACCCCAGGCTTTAAGATTATCAATTCCAGGATGGTCAAGTGAATATTCAGGAATCTTAAAGGACTCTGCAGTAGCTTATGCCCTGGGGGTTATGGAAATATTAACCAGAGCAAATTTTATTTCCAGCAGGACATATAAGCCCATGCCTGCTTTTCTTGCCTGTGCTGCGATTTTCCTTATACTAACATATATTGGAGTAAAATCTCTTAACCTTCTGGAGAAAAAAGTGAGAATACCAGGTTACGGAGAAAGAAGAGAGATTTAAGAAAAAACATGGGAAAAAATGAGTGAGATAAATTTTATCTGGTATACTCTCTTACCCTCTCTATTAGAGGGAGCAGTAATTACCCTTCAAGTAATAGTAATATCAATCCCTGCCGGACTAATAATAGGCATCTTAATGGCTGTAGGTCGAATATATGGAAATAAATTTATCTCCCTGATGTGCACCGGTTATGTTGCTTTCTTCCGCGGTACTCCTCTATTAGTACAGCTTTTTATTCTCTACTACGGACTTCCCTCCATAGGTATTTTCTTCTCTCCTTTCATGGCAGCAGTCATAGGATTCAGCCTTTGCAGCGGTGCTTATCATTCGGAATATTTAAGAGGAGCGATACAATCAATTAAAATCGGACAGATGATGGCAGCCCGGTCTATAGGCATGAACAGATTTAGAGCAATTCTACATATCATTCTGCCTCAAGCCTTGAGGAGGGCTATTCCAGGTTGCTCCAATGAGATTATCTATCTAATAAAGTATTCTTCTTTAGCTTTTATGGTTACCTGTGTAGAATTGACAGGTGCTGCAAAGATCATTGCCGGCCGTTACTTCAAATATATGGAGATCTTTCTTGTTGTGGGAGCAATATATTTAATAGTCGTCTCTATAGCCAACAAATTTCTCAACGGATTAGAGAAAAAACTGAGAATTCCCGGATTAGAGATGGGGAAATAGCTTAAATGTAGATATCGGCCGGATGCGGTCTATAAATATTTACCTGGATGTTATCTTCTTCTTTCCGTTAAAGCAGTAGGTACAGAATCCTCCGGTAAGCAGCCTGTTGGACAGCATCCCCTCTTCACTCAAGTATCCTAAGGAATCGGCATGTAAAAATTCCCGGATCTCCTGAACGGAATGAGAGGAGGCAATCAACTGTTTTGTCTCTGCAGTATCAATGCCTAAATAGCAGCTGTATCTATACGGTGGAGAGCCTACACGTACGTGCACCTCTTTGGCGCCGAAGCTGCGTATGATATTAATGAGATTTTTCAGTGTGGTTCCCCGAACCAGGGAATCCTCTATTACTGCAACACGCTTTCCCTGTAATACGGAGCGGTTGGGATTGTACTTCTTGCGGACTTTGGCATCCCGTATTGCCTGGGTGGGTTCGATAAAGGTCCTGCCAATATAGTGGCTGCGGATTAGTCCGAAATCAAATGGAATCCCGGACTCGCTGCTGAACCCTAAGGCTGCGTATGTGCTTGAATCGGGAACAGGAATTACCACGTCCGCCTTTATGGGATGTTCCCTGCACAGACGCTGCCCGAACTCCTTACGGATCTCACCGGCAGTAAACTCACTCCCGTACAGAAAGCTGTCCGGCCGGGCAAAATAGACGTATTCGAATATACAGCACAGTTCTTCCTGGGGAGGGAAAAGCTGCTTTCTGCGTAAGCCCTTCTTATCCACCACAATCATCTCGCCGGGCTCTACCTCTCCGATTGCCCGGGCTCCGATTATGTCAAAGGCCGCTGTTTCTGAGGCAGCCACAAAGGCATCGTCCAATCTCCCCAGTACCAAAGGACGCACACCGGAGGGATCCCTTACTGCAATGAGCTCATTCAGGGTGAGCATTACAATTGAATATGAGGGTTTAACACCTCTGAAGCATGAAGAGATGATGCCGTCCAGGCTCTTTTCATCGGAGCGGGCGAAATAATGCAGGATAAGCTCCGTATCGCTGTTAGTTTTAAATATGCAGCCCTGCTCCTGTAATTTTGTTTTCAGGCCGTGGCAGTTGGCAAACTGACCGTTGTGGGCTATTGCCACCTTGCCGTTTTTTGTATCCGCGATAAACGGCTGAGCATTCTCTATGGTCGATGAACCCGTGGTTGAATAGCGATTATGGCCGATAGCGGCTCTGCCGTTTAAATCACTCAAAATTTTGTCGGAAAATACCTCATTAACAATTCCCATACCGTAATGGCTGTAGAATTTCCGGCTCGATGCCGAAACAATGCCGCAGCTCTCCTGCCCACGGTGCTGGAGATTGTGCAGTCCCAGATACACATACTCCGCGGGTTTTTCAACTCCCCATATCCCGAAAACACCGCAGTTATCATGTAAAGAATCTTTAATCATCGATCCGCACCATTTCATGCGCCTACACACGAATCTCACTGTTTTCCTCTATCTTGCGTTCCCCGTCCCTGGAGAAGCGCTTGTTCCTTATAATTAGAGGATAAACAGTATCACGCAGATACTCCTCCACCTGCTGTTTTGCCCTGCCTGAGAAATCTGAAAGATCCGCAATCTCCTTAAGCTCATCCAAATCAAAGGGAATACGGGTATCGACAGCCAGCTTTTCAAGCAGCCTGTTCTCAAGCCCAAGCTCTTTAATTTCCTGCGCTGCAGACAGGGCATGCTCCCGCACAGCCTCGTGCAGAAGCTGCCTGTCTCCGCCCTTCTTTACTCCTTCCATGATAACAGTTTCTGTAGCTAAAAAATGAAGCTCCTTAAGCAGCAATTTTGAAATGATTTCCGGATAAACCCTGATCCCCTTTAACACATTGGCATAAATAATTAAAACAGCATCCACACCCAAAAATGCCTGGGGAATATAGAGCCGCCTTCCTGCTGAATCATCCAGGCTCCGTTCAAACCACTGAGTGGCGGCCGTATGGTCCGCTGCCTGTACCTGGCTCATGACATACCGGGCTAAAGAGCACAGACGCTCGCAGCGCATGGGATTTTTTTTATAGGCCATGGCGGAGCTTCCCACCTGCTTTTCCTCAAATGGCTCATCTACCATCTTCAGATGCTGCATCAGCCTGAAATCGGTTGCGAATTTATGAGCGCTCAGAGAGATGTTTTTAAGAAGATCCATGATCCGGGAGTCAGCGAGCCTGGGATAGGTCTGGCCGCAAACCGGAAAACTCATGCTAAAACCTAATTTCCTGCAAATGAAGTCTTCCAGGCTCTTGACCTTTTCATGATCGCCGTCAAACAGCTTTAAAAAACTGTCCTGGGTTCCGGTAGCACCCTTGATTCCCCGTATAGGGTATTCGGAGAGGATATATTGAAGATCCCCATAATTTATGATCAATTCCTGGAGCCAGAGGCATGCCCTTTTGCCCAGGGTGGTGGGCTGAGCGGGCTGGAAATGTGTATACCCGAGGCACTTCAGGGACTTATACTGTTCAGCAAAGAGTGCCAAAGTTTCTATGACATGCAGAAGGCGTCTCTTAATGAGCCCCAATGCCTCATGCATCTGCATCAGCTCAGTATTATCCGTTACAAAGCAGCTTGTAGCGCCTAGATGAATGATACCCCTGGCCTCCGGACACTGCTCGCCGTAGGCATGCACTGCCGCCATGACATCGTGTCTAAGCTCTTTCTCCTTCTCTTCCATGACTTCATAGTTAATTCTTTCTCTGCCGGCTTTCATTTCTGCAATCTGCTTATCGCTGATGGCTAATCCCAGCTCCTTTTCTCCTTCCGCCAATGCTATCCAGCACTGCCTCCATTTTCTATACCTGGCATCATCAGAGAAAATGGAACTCATTTCCGGGCTTGAGTAGCGGCTGATCAGGGGATTTGTATATTCACTTCTACTCTGATTCATCACTCTACTCCCTGTACCGTTTTAGCTTTTCAAGCACCTCTTCAAGCTCGGGAACGTCAAATATTTTTCTCTGAGTATAGCGGTTGCACCCTGCCATATACATCCGGGATACTAAGGCGGACATCTCTTTCGGAAGTTTTACAGGCTTAACCTCACAGCGTTCCTGCCAGCCCGGACCTGTTTTTTTCGTTTCTTCACAGGCTGTAACAAATTCCGGCTGGTTCTTTTTATACCACTGCCTTAAGACCTCTTTGCTGATCTGCTCTCCCTGCCGGGAAAAACGGTTTTCATCGAATGTGCCAAGCACATCACAGATTACCAAACGGTTATTGAAAATAAGCTCTATCTTACCATCGTAATGGGCAAAACCTGCTGTTTCGGCCAGCTCTGTTACTATGTCATTTACCCTCAAGCCCAGCTTTATAAGGCTTCGGAAATCCCTCTCCCGCAAGCCGGATATAATATAGGCTTCATCCTCACTTAAGCTCCTGTCTCCTGGCTCAAGTTTGGTGGTAAAACTCATAACCGGTTTGGGAAGCATATCCCCCGGCTCAGGTTCTTTCTTAAGTCCTAAGGATCTTAAGATTTTATTAAGCTGCTTCTGTCGCTCTTTAGGGTTAGCTATGGCTTTGGCCTCTTCTATCTTTTTAAATACAGAGCTTCCCAGAGGCAGACCGTTTCGAAAGATAATCTCAAGCCCTATAAGATAGTTATTAATCTTCCCCCGGTTAGCTCTAAAAAATGAGTAATCATAGCGGATTTCATGTTTCTTATTTGCCCCTAAAAACTCCCGCACCACAGGATGATATACCCTGGCCAGACTCACCTGCATGGTCTGCAATCCACCCTTTTTCTCCTTTAGATCAGAACAAAGTATGAGCTTCCCACTGTTATCGATTAGACCTTCATAGTGGGTAGCGATCCCCCGCTTTTCCAGCTCCTCAAAATTAAAGGCCGCCATAACTGCTAAGGATCTTCCCTTACCGGAGATATGGTCGGGCATCTCTCCCCAGTCAAATACTGAGTAGCGGTCTGAAAATACAAAATTCCCCAAACCCTTCCTGTTCTCTAAAGCCGGGTCGATGACAATGAGATCTTTTACACTCCCCATATTAGATACTCCTGTACTTCTTCTTAAAAGCTCTGTCCTTCTCTTCAAGTCGGCTGATCCTGCCCCTTAAAGATTCTATCAGCCTGTTTTTATAACCTGAATTGAAGGGAGCATAGATCTGGGCGATAAACTTACCTACATTCTCAGGATTGTTGATTGTGGCATTGGCGCTTCCGGGAGGATTATTCAGACAGCTTAAGTTTGGAGCGTCCGGGGGACAGCTTATGACCGGATTCAGAGTATGGAAAGAGAGAATGCCCGATAAGGCGTCGGTTCCCCCGGCCACCGCGATATAGGCGATCGCCCCTTCAAGGGCCTCATAACCCCTGATCAGTCTGATCAGCTTCTCCGGATCTTTATGAGCCGAACAGATTCTAACCTCATGTGGTATGCCGTATTCCTTTAGTGATTGAATGATTCTTTCGATATGCTGCCGGTCACTGTCCGAGCCTGCAAATATAACAGCACATCCCTGCTTTTCACGGGCTATCTCCTCAAACTCCCTTTCTTTCATATACTGCCCTTCTATTGAGTGCGGCCCATGGCCCGGTGCCCGATATCTCTGCGGAAATACCTGTTTGCAAACTGCACCTTTTCCACCCCCAGGTAAGCTTTTTTTACAGCCTCTTCTATGGTCGCATCCATTGCAGTCACACCCAATACCCTACCGCCTGAGCTTATAATCTCTCCCCGTTCATTAATTGTTGTGCCCGCATGAAAGGCATAAAGACCATCAATGGATTCTAATTTGTTCAGGCCCTTAATAACTTTTCCATTTTCGTACTTTCCGGGATAGCCCTCCGAGACCATGATGACACAGCAGGCAGATCCCGGATGACATGCAATTTCAATATCCCTAAGATCTCCCTCTGAAGCTGCATAGAGAAGCTCAAACAGATCGCTCCTAAGCAGAGGAAGCACTGCCTGGGTTTCGGGATCGCCGAAGCGGCAGTTATACTCTACAACCCTGGGTTCCCCTTTAGAAATCATCAATCCTACATAGAGGCATCCCTGATATGGGAAGCCTTCTTCAGACATACCCCTTAAAGTGGGCTGAACAATATCTTCATCCACTCTTTTCAAGATATTTTCAGTAACCACCGGAGCAGGAGCATAGGCTCCCATTCCCCCGGTATTGGGGCCTCTATCCCCATCGTATATCTGTTTGTGGTCCTGAGAGGAGGCCAGGTAAAGTGCTTTCCGGCCGTCGCACAAAATAAGGATCGATGCTTCCTCTCCCTCCATATACTCCTCTATCACCACCTTATCACCGGCAGAACCGAACTGCTTACGGCTCATCATGCTTTCTACAGCTTCCAAAGCCTGCTGAATGCTTTCACAGACTAAAGATCCCTTGCCTCCGGCAAGCCCGGATGCCTTAACTACAATTCTACCCTCCTGATGGGAAAGCAAATATTCTTTAGCCTCATCATGCTCAAAAAATACTGAAAAATCAGGATGAGGTATACCGTGTTTTTTCATAAAAGACCGGGCAAAAGCCTTATCTCCCTCCAGGCGGGCTGCTTCTTCAGTGGGCCCGAAGATCAGCAGGCCCCGCCGCTTGAAAGTATTTACAATACCGGCACAGAGAAACGCCTCAGGGCCAACAACGGTCAGGTCAATCCTGTTCTGTTCTGCATAATCGGCTAAGGCCTCAAAATTATCTTTGCCTGTCACATCCATGGCCAGGTTGTTCGGTGTTCCGGCATTGCCCGGCCATGTAACAACCCTCTCCACCTGAGAACTGCGGGCTAAAAAGACAGCCAGGGCATGTTCCCTGCCTCCGCTTCCGACTAAAAGAACTTCAGCCACTATCTACCTCCATCTTTCAGATCAGCCAAGAATAGATCCTTAACCGGCTCTCCGTCTAGCTCTACAGCTCCCTCATCCAGTGCCAGCCTCCCCTCAAGCATATACCCTGAAACATAATGCAGTGTAAGTGGAAACTCCACCCAATCGCCTTCTTCTTTAAGCTTCTCCTGAATGCCCCGGGAATAGGTATATATAAATACGCCTGAATATTTTTTTCCGGAATCGATGTTTATATCTCTTATTATGTCTCTTAAGCTCACTCCCGGGGGAAGGATATTATCCTTATTAACCGACTCAGGCAGATTAACCGGTACTGGCTTAGATACCCTGGCAATGGGTCCCCCATCTAAGTCCTCCGTAACCAGATGAGTGGAGGAATATACGAATCTTTCCCCGTTAAGAATTGCCCTGGCTGTGGGAATCCAGCCCAGACCGATATATATACGCCTACCATCTTCATCCACTACCCGCAGATCACCGGGATGAACATTAACGATTATATAGCTCCTGCATAGAAATGGACTTATAATCCAGTCGTAGCCCGCAGTGGCGATAAGCCTTATATCATATGATTTCAATATTCTGTCCGTTTCCCTGTCAAAGGCCAGGCGCCTTTCCCTGTGTTTAAGCCCCTGGCCCGGATCATGTACCCCGCAGAAGGAGAATATGTCGTTGAGCCTGGCCTGGATTCCATACGCATGAGAGATCTTCCTGTAGTTTGAACTGGGGTTGTCTGAAAGAATAACCCGGATATCAATATGGGGAGAGTCGTACTCGATCAGTTTCCGGGCATTAGATCCTGTGCCGCTCATCAATATGGCTGTGGGTATTTTCATGCCTACTCTAAGCTCTCCTTAACATAGGCTGCGGCGTTGCGAAATATTAAAACCCCCCGGCCCTCTGGGGGAAGATCCCTTCCCAAAGCAGAATCCTGGGTCCATAAGGGATGATTGTGCGGAAACAGATAGGCCTCCGGATGCGGCATGATACCGAAGATCGTTCCGCTCTCATCACAGATCCCGGCAATGCCCTCTAAAGATCCATTGGGATTCAGAGGATAGCTCATTGCGGGGGCCTGGTACTGATCATCCGCATACTGGACCACAACCTGGCCTGAGGTGAATAAACGGGGAATCAGTTCCGGATCGCCGGTATAAAACTTGCCTTCACCGTGGCGTACGGGGAGAAATAAACGTTCTATACCCTTAGTCCATATGCATGGTGAGTCTTGAATCAGGCGAAGATATACCCACCGGTCTTCATATATTCCGGAATCATTGGTCATAATTGTTGCAGTCTGGGTCCAGGTATTCTTTTTTCCGGGCAGTATTCCCATCTTTACCATCGTCTGAAAACCGTTGCAGATGCCTATGACCGGCTTTCTCTTCTGAATAAAGAGCTCAAGATCATCGCAAAGCTTATGCTTAAACCGGTTTGCCTGTACAGTACCCGCTCCCAGGTGGTCGCCGTTTGAAAACCCCCCGATAAAGGCCAGTATCTGGTAATCCGAAAGCCTCTTCTCCCCGCTTAAGAGGTCCGTGATGTGAACTAAAACTGGAAGAGCTCCCCCCAGCTCAAAGGCATAGGCAGTCTCATGCTCGCAGTTCAGCCCGTTGCCGGTAATAATAAGCGCTTCAGGCTTTTTCATAGGCTATATTCCTCTTAAGGTTTCTTTCCAGGCCTCTTTCAGCCTGATTATCTGCTCCTCGATGATAACCCGGCCGGACAAACCTCTTATCTTAAGAGTCTCATCCTGACGAACTCTTCCTATCTGTGCAGAGGGAATGCCCGACACTGCTTTCTCAAACTCCTCTTTCTTTTGAGGCGACACTGTAACAATGAAGCGGCTGTTCGATTCAGAATATAGTAGGCTGTGATCACTAGCCGCACTTCCGGGAAATCGTTTTAAATCAACATCAAGACCATAACCGCCGGCAAAGGCCTTTTTAGCCAGGGCGGCCCCTGCGCCGCCTAAAGTTGGCGTATGAGAGGAACGAATGAGTCCCTTGTTAATGGCCCTGTGCAGGGCTCTGTACAGAATCGCAGCCCTCCGGGCATGGACCCTGGGGACCTGATTCCCGATATAGGGCTTATTTCTTCTTTTTTTTCCATAGAGGCGGTAGAACTCCGATCCTCCGAGCTCTTCATGTGTTTCACCCAGCATATATACCAGGTCTCCGGGAGATTTCACATCCAGGGTTACCGCCAGGTTTATGTCATGGATTCTGCCTATTACCGATACGAGCAGTGTCGGAGGCACGGAAATGGGGGGGTCTGTCAGGGTAGAGTCATTGGACATGCTGTCCTTGCCGGAAATAAGAGGGATCCTGTAGGCCCTGCAGTAATCGTACAGGCCCTCATTAGCCCTAACCAATTGGGCAAGCTTATGACTCCGCTCGGGCATCTCTTCTTTTACAACATTGGGCCAGCAGAAATTATCTAAACCGGCTATATAACCAGGATCCCCTCCGGTCGAGACAACCCTGCGCAAAGCCTGATCCACCACGGAAGCCGCCATCCAGTATGTGTCAATATCCGAGTAAAAAGGGTTTACTCCCTCTGTGAGTATGATCCCTTCTAAAGACCCATACCCTGCAAGCATAATACCGGCATCTGATGGAACATCACAATACCGGCCCACAAAGGGCTTGATCACGCTCCTGCCCTGGACTTCATGGTCATACTGCCTGGATTTTTCTTCTAAGGAACAGATATTTAAGCTCTTAAGCAGATCCAGAAGAATTTCAGTATGATCCTGAATCTCAATTTCAGGTTCATCAAAATGCTTTTTAATGTACTTAGCCTCAAGCTCATAGGCAGGATCGCCCCGGTGCAGGAAATCCAGATCAAGGTAGGCCACTGTTTTTTTTCCATAGCGGATGTGGAATTTACCGCTGCCGGTGAAGCTGCCCAGTGCAGTTGACTCAACACGGCGCTTTTCTGAAAGATCCATATAGGATTTAAGCCTTTCCGGATCAACTGCCAGGGTCATTCGCTCCTGAGCCTCTGACACTAAAATCTCCCAGGGGTCCAATCCCTGGTACTTAAGCGGAACCAGGGATAGCTCAATCTCGCATCCCCCGGAAAGATCCGCCATCTCACCTACTGAAGAGCTTAAACCTCCGGCTCCATTGTCTGTAAGCGCCCGGTAGAGCAGGCTGTTGCGGGCCTCAAGCAGCATATCCGTCATCTTCTTCTGAGTGATTGGATCGCCGATCTGCACGGCCTGTGCCGGAGAGGATGAATGCAGCTCCTCTGAGGAAAAAGTTGCGCCGTGAATCCCGTCTTTACCCACACGCCCTCCGACCATTACAACAATATCCCCGGGTACTACCTGCTTACGGTGAGTATCTCTGCCTGATATTTCCGGGGGCATCTCACCCAGTGTACCGCAGAAAACCAAAGGTTTGCCCATAAAACGCTCTTCGAATAATTCCCAGCCGCGCATATAGGGAATTCCGCTCTGGTTGCCCCCTTCAATCACTCCCCGGTGAATGCCGTCCCGAATGCGGCGTGGATGAAGCAGGCCGGGGGGAACCTCATTCTTCATTAACGGATTCCCCAGGCAGTAACCCCAGACATTTGCAATAAGCCTTGCTCCCAAACCGGTGCCAAAGGGATCACGATTAACCCCGACAATACCGGTCATGGCGCCTCCGTAAGGATCCAGGGCGCTGGGACTGTTATGGGTTTCAACTTTATAGACTAAGGATAGGCGCTTATTAAAGCGTATCACCCCGGCATTGTCGGTGAAAGCACTTAATAGCCAGGGGGAGTTGATCTCTTCCGTTACCCTTTTAATATAGGTCTTAAACAGGGAACGGATTGTCTTTCTATTTTCAAACTCATCTATATAATAGATAATTCCGTTAAATATTTTATGGTGGCAGTGCTCGGACCAGGTCTGGGCCAGGGCCTCCAGCTCCACATCCGTAGGGTTGGGACCCAGGCCGAACCTTTTCCTCTCATTAAGTACCTCACTCTTGCGGAAATAATCACGGATTGCCTTCATCTCCTTAAGGTTTAAAGCCAGGGTTCGTTCCATGCTGATTGCCTTAAGCTCCTCATCTCCGACCTCTAAATTGATCTCCTCTACTCTCAGATGCTTTTCAACCTTGTTGATCCTGATTCCGGAACAGGGAATTTTCGGTCCGTTTTTCCTGCAGCTCCGGCGTTCCTGGATCACTCTATTTTCAATTAACTCATTTGACAGCAGGTCATGTGCAATCCGTTCAGAATCATTGAGAGTAACGCCGCTCAGCAGGTACTGAACTGCTGTAAAAACTCCCTCCCGGTCTTTTAAATTTCTCCCCAGAAGGCCGCCTAAAGCGACCCCCGCAGTTTTTCCTACATTATCCGTAACACCCGGCTTAAAGCTTACGATAACCGAATAATCAAATTCTTCACTATCAAGGCTCTCATTAATGGAATATTCCTGAATAATGGGATCGACAAACAGCTCCCGGGCGCCCAGCTCCACCTCGGAGAGTGATAGTTCAGCCTCGATAGTATACAGATTCCGGGTCTGTACGCGCTCTACAGGAATTCCGAGATGCTCCCTTATCCGTTTAGCAGTGCTCATGCCCCGGGCATCCGGCACCCCGGATTTATAGCCGACCGTGATCAGATAGTTCATGACAGCAGCCTTATCCTCTCCTGAGCGCTCTCTGCTGCATTTAGAACCACCCGGCCTATGATGCGGGCTTCTTCCCCGCTACTATGCAGCAGACTGCTCACCTGGTCGGTCTTCTCTTTATCCACTATTACAGCCATGCCTATGCCCATATTAAAGGTTTCATACATCCCCTTATGAACCGGATCATGGTACGGAATATTCCCTGATTTACGGATAATGGCGAAAATTGATTGAGGCTGCCAGCTCGATTTCTGAATATCGGCTCCCAAACCATAGGGGAGAATACGGGCCAGATTGTCCTGCAATCCGCCGCCTGTAATATGGGCAATTCCCTTAACCGCCTTAGAGATCTCCTCATCCTGAAGCAGGGGCATGACCGCAGGCACATAATTCTTATGAGGGATAAGGAGCACTTCTCCAAGCGCTGCATCCAGCTCATGCATATGCTGTTCAAGCTTAAGTCCGGCTTTTTCAAGAAGGGCTTTTCGGGCTAAAGAATAGCCGTTTGTATGCAGGCCTGAGGAGGCCAGGCCTATAATTTGATCCCCGGCCATGATGCCTGAACCCTGTATAATGCGCTCTGAATCAACTAAGCCTGCAATGCTGGCACAGATGTCGTATTCTCCGGGTGTGTAAAGATCCCTGTTTTCAGCAATGGATAGGCTCAAGGTCCGGAAGCCATCATCTTTCTGACAGGCTTTCACGACTTTCACAAAGGGGTTAATCAGCTCCCGGTCCAAGGTATTGCAGCCGATATAGAACATCATGGCAATTCCTTTAGCGCCCTGGCAGAGAATATCGTTTAGAGAATGGTGGATAATATCAAGGGCCAGGCCGTCGGTTTTTTTCATCATGATGCCTAATTTTGTTTTTGTGCCCACCCCGTCCATACTGAATACTAAAGCCGGACGGGAATAAGCCCTGATACCGGCAATATCGATAAACTCCGTGGATAATCCTGCGGTTTCCGGCTGATTGAATAAGCGCTTTTCGGCTATACCGTACAGGGCCCCGATCACCTCCCAGGCCCCCTTTTTAAAGATACCGGGCATTTCCGCTGTCTCTCCCCCTATAATGGGAGTCTTTGGTTCACGCGACAGGTGGTCTGCAAAGCCTCTTATGAAATACTCTACTTTAGCAGGGTTCAATTCCGATGAGGCAATATAATCCAAAAAGGCGATATTTTCTGCTGTGGCTGGAAGATTCTCCCTGCAGGTATCGATTATTTCCCCGGTAATTAATCTACAACTCTCTTCATTATAATCCTGTATTAAATAACGATGTCTCTTTTGAATCCCCAGGGCGCCGATTAAAACCGGGTTCTTAAGCTCCTTAAACTCACCTATGCCTATCCCCCCACTAAACAGCCCGGTTTTGGTAATTACCCTGGGGTTATGGGTTCGTTTAATATAGGCTTTAATGCGGTCATTTGTTTCATTATTAATATCAACATCTACCCCTGCGGATCTGTAGGTAAGAATTCCCTCTGACATTGTCTGCCCTATTTGCTCTGTTTATTGAAATTTTACAAGAGATACACTCGGTTCGAGTATCATACAACTCTTTAGCATATATTCGATGCTGCGTCAAGACGGAGGTTTATCCTGCAGCATTACCGTCCCTTTCTCCGGATCTTAGGCGGATACATTCACCAAGATCGAGAATAAATATCTTACCGTCTCCTATCTCGCCTGTCCGCGCCCCCCTGGTAATCGGCACGCAGTCCGAATTCAGATTTGAGACTCTTTAAAAGAAATACAGCCTAAAGATGTTGACAGTTATTTAAATATTTAATACAAGTCAGTAGGTCTACTATTAGAATCCTACCAATATGTAAATAAATAGGTTTAAATAGATATTGGCACAATATTTGCTTAATTACATGATAAAGCAAAAGCACATATCAAAATTACTTTAAAAAAGGAGACCACAGTGCGTGAAATGAAAACAGCCAGGGATGTTTTAGAATATTTAAAAGAGGAAGAAATTAAAATTATCGATTTGCGCTTCATGGATTTTCCAGGGCTATGGCAGCATTTTTCAGTACCTTCCAGAGAACTGGATGAGGATGCCTTTGATAAAGGATTCGGGTTTGACGGTTCAAGCATCAGGGGATGGCAGAGTATCAACGAATCGGATATGCTTGTCAAACCGGTTCCAGATACTGCCTTTGTTGACCCATTTCTAAAGGAAAAGACCCTTGTTTTAATCTGCAATATCTGTGATCCCATTACCGGCGAGGACTATACACGGGATCCACGGAATATTGCTTTAAAAGCAGCGAGTTATCTTATGCACACCCGGATTGCGGATACCGCCTACTTCGGGCCGGAGGCAGAGTTTTTTATTTTCGACGATATTCGCTTTGACCAGAATGAACATGAGGGCTATTACTACTTGGACTCTGTTGAGGGCCGCTGGAATACCGGCCGGAAGGAGGAGCCCAACTTAGGCTATAAACCCCGTTATAAAGAGGGCTACTTTCCAGTGCCGCCTACTGACAGTCTTCAGGACTTGAGAAGCGAGATGATGCTCCTGTTAGAAGAGGTGGGAGTTCCGGTTGAAGCCCAGCACCACGAGGTTGCCACCGGAGGACAGGCGGAAATCGATATGCGCTTTGCACCCCTGGTGCATATGGCGGATAACCTGCTTAAGTATAAATATGTGGTAAAAAACACAGCTCGCAGACATAATAAGACCGTTACATTCATGCCCAAACCTATTTTCAATGACAATGGAAGCGGCATGCATATTCACCTTTCCCTCTGGAAAAATGGGCAGAACCTGTTCGCCGGGGAGGGCTATGCAGGACTCTCAGATACCGCCCTATACGCAGTCGGAGGTATCCTGGGGCATGCCCCTTCCCTGCTGGCATTTACCAATCCCACTACAAACAGCTATAAGAGGCTGGTACCCGGGTATGAAGCCCCGGTTAATCTTGCTTACTCAAGACGCAACAGGAGTGCCGCCATCCGTATTCCCATGTATTTTACATCCACCAAGACCAAACGGCTTGAGTTCCGCTGTCCGGATCCGAGCTGTAATCCCTATTTAGGCTTTTCGGCCATCCTGATGGCGGCAATCGACGGCATTCTAAATAAGATTGATCCCGGGGAGCCCCTGGACAAGGACCTCTATGATCTACCCCCGGAGGAGCTTGCCAGAGTTCCGCAGACCCCTGGTTCCCTGCATGAGGCTTTGAAAGCCCTAGAAACAGACCATGACTATCTGCTTAAGGGAGACGTTTTTACGCAGGATGTAATAGAGACGTGGATTGATTATAAGCTCAATAATGAAGTCATGGCTCTTAATCTGCGCCCGCACCCCTGGGAATTTGCCCTGTACTTTGATATCTGAGATATCTTCACTTATTAATCATAGAAATTGCCCCCCGGGGGCACAGCGAGGCACAGATGTCGCAGCAGGAGTAGCGAAAAGGGGTGTATTCATCAATCAGATCGAATGCCTTCTTAAGCTCTCCTTCCTGAACATTCCTGAAGATAAGTATGTATCTGGCCCGGAATATCTCCGACATCTCCGTGAACGATAAGGAAGCCGTTGTTCATAGTATTACCTATTCCATCCTGGGCATTGCCGTGTACAATGACCTCTGCCCCTCCCATAAACACGCCCAGATCCTGGCCGGGTATGCCGAATATTTCAATTTTTACACCCGGACCGAGCCCTGCTTCGATATAGCGCTGACCGGTAACGTGCTCCAGCAGAAAATGCCGAATTCCCTCATCGATTCCTTCATGAATCAATCGATTGAGCTGCCGGTAATGCATTCTGCCGACTTCTATTTTTAAAGGTGAAGATAAGCTCTTCCCAGCGCAGCTTACAGCCGCAACCGAAGTTCTAAAAGCAAAAGGCCACCACAATATATTTGGGCGCCCACAGGACTTCCTTCGGTCGCTGGACTTGATTATTTCTTGCGCTGAACGTGCAAGATTTTAAAGGTAATAGCATATATTGCCTCTTTAGTCTTTATTAAAGTCCTGCCTGCCTTACCCCTAAAGCCTCAAGCTCAGAGGATGTAAGGTGAATGCCCTTCAATCTTTCCCTGTTTCCCACCATTGAGCTAATTGTATTTATTCCCATACCGCCCATCAGCTCTTTGATTTCGTCGGACCAGGACTGAATAAGATTAACCAGCGCCTCTGTGGCTAGATCTATGTCGAGTCTTTCTGCCAGGTCCGGACAATTGGTCGTTATTCCGTAGCTGCACTTACTGGCATAGTAGCGCTGACAAAGACCGCAGCCTAAAGCAACCAGGACTGCAGTACCTATATAAACAGCATCCGCCCCTAGCCGGGCTATTCCCGCCACAATGGGAGCAATATTGTGGACTGCGTAAACCTTTAAACAGACCGGTTTCTCATACAGTGTGGTCTCTCTGATGGCATATATCAGCTGACGAAGGTCCTCTATGGAATAGATATCGTGATGGGGCGCGGTAGAAAGAGCATCGAAGCCCTCGGGAATCATCCGTGTTTTTGCGGTATCTTTCAAGGTCCTTATGCAAGCCTCCCTCACCTGTGTTACAGTAAGTGCCTAAAGATTCAGCCGGCTTAGCTTCGGCAATCTGTTCGCGCAGATTAACGGAACCTAAACTCATGGCGGAAAAGAGAATCGGGGTTTCTGCTTTCAGCAGCAGGGGGGGGGTCTTCTCCCGCTCCGGACATAGTATCTGAAAAGAGCATTCCTCACTGGAGAAGTATAAAGTATCACCCTGTTTTGCCGCTACCAACGGCCTCAGCTTAGACCTGTCATTCAGTGCAATAAGTTCTCTGCCATTGCTTTCTAAAATAGCAAAAGCTCCGTTTAAAAGCGCCTGGGGATAATACTGGCGCAGGTAAGTGATTTTTTCCCTTTTCTTACGGTCAGGAATAATATCAATTTCTTCCCAAATTGGAGGCGCAAGGATTGTACTGATATCCTCAAGGGACAGCTCTCTTTCTCTGGCTAATAAGTCAAAAAGATAGCTGATTACCTCGGTATCGGTTTTAAGAGTACATATGGTAGCCAAACATTTCTAAATAATTTCGGTTAACGCCGTAGGAAGTGAGCTCACAATTGTGTACTACAGACCATTCCAGAAGCGAAAATGGATGGGGCCCTCACCACCAGCTCTGGCTGTTGGTTGGGAAACGGTTATGAACAAGCCATATGGGAGCTTTTATCTTATCCAGGCAAAAAAATTCCCCTATATCCTCAGGAAATCCAACCCCTTCAAATGTCCCCATATTTCTGACACAGGACATGACAAAAGCTCCTTTTATCTGATTATTGAAATTAAAAACAAAGTTCTTCATGAAAGAATCCATGAAGGATCGTTCTTCCAGTACTGTGGTCGGCCCAAGATTGGAGAGTTTAAGGAGGGGATGCCATTTAATTGCCTTTACATCCTTGATGATCATATCCTCTGCAATCTTCACATAGAGATGGGCTCGGATAAACTCATTTGCTCTGCCGGCCGCTTCCCCGTTGTCACAGGCAATGTGCAGGGAATAGTATTTTTCTATTATTAGGATAGATTCCGTAAGAGGCAAATCCACCCACCAGGCCATTGCCCCGCTCATGCTGGATGCTGATGGCCTGGATAAAATCAGAACCCCCAAGCATTTCCCCATTGGTTGCAATTCCTCCAACAATACCGTACATATTAGAGTGCGTTCATAAATATAAATAATTCGTATGTATATGCAGTTATTTAAACAATGTCAACCCCGGAGGCTATATTTAGACGAGGAATTTCAAGAAAAGTGAACAATAAAAGCATTGTTCTTGACTTTTCGAAGTATCACAACTATAAATTTTTTAATCATCTATTCGTTTCAAGGCATTAGACTGAATCTGTATATCGATTGAAGCTTTAACATAAGATGAACTGGTGGATATCCTGTTTCGGAAGCATCTAATTTATTAAGTAGAGATTATTGTTAAAAAAATTTGCATCCTTAAAATCAAGAATATCAAAATAGCCGTTAACAATTATTGGAGTATATTTAGCAATTGAATAAAAATTACTTTCCTTAAATGTTATTTCTACATGGAGGTTAACATATGGATGCAAATAACGATATGCTTATAGATAATAATTATGGCAGAAGTGTGATTGTATCTTTTCCTTACAATCCTGTTTATATACACAAAATAAAAGAAATTGCAGGTCACAGGTGGGATCCTGTTAAGAAGTGTTGAGGGTTTACAAACTCAAATGGATTACTGGAGAAGCTGTTTACAGCTTTTGACGGCGAAATCATTCAAATAGATCCTTCACTAAAAAATTGCGTGTCATTTAAAAAAGGGCACTTGCTAGATCCCATAAAAAGCGCAGTGCCAATTCGGCCATAAAAGAATCTCTCTGAAAAAAAATCACGCGGAATTATACCTGAAGACTCGAGAAGAGAGCTTATTTTGAGAAAATATAGTTCTAAAACTCTAAAAGCCTATTTATTTTATAATAGAAATCTTATTGATTTTTGCAGTAAAGCTTCTGGGTTCATAGATGAAAACGATATAAAGAATTACTTACTTAACCTTGCTAAGGATAGGAATTCATCTGCTTCTACTTTAAATACAGCTATAAACGCTTTGAAGTATTACTACAGTACAATGCTTAACCGTAACTTTTTCGATGATATTAAGAGACCTCATAATGATAAAAAACTCCCTGTAATATTGAGTGAAAATGAAGTTGAAAGAATCTGTTCAATGGTTACTAATCCGAAACATAAACTTATTTTTATGCTTATCTATTCTGCCGGTTTAAGAGTAAGCGAAGTTGTAAAATTGAGGATAGAAAATATAGACAGTGAAAGAATGATGGTTTATATACAAAAAGCTAAAGGAAGAAAGGACAGATATACACTCCTTTCTGAGAAAGTATTAAAAAGTTTACAAAATTATTTTAGAGAATACAATCCAAAGAATTGGATATTCCATGGAGCGAGAAAGGATAGACATATTTCAACAAGAACAGTACAGGCCATATTTGAAAATACCAAGATTAAATCAGGTATAACGAAAAAGGCATCACCACACAGTCTGCGTCATAGTTTCGCGACACATCTATTGGAAAGTGGTATAAGCTTACGCTATATCCAGGAGTTACTTGGACACAAAAACTCGAAAACAACTGAAATATACACTCATGTCAGTAAAAAGCATCTTGGGAAAATACGTAATCCATTAGATAATCTTAATATAGATGATAAAGATGATTAACATAGGTATTCACTATAACCTTTCACCTAGAATTAGCACATCCGCATTGCGCATATATCTGGTATATTGAAAAATAAATGCAATGCGGATAAACTTATAGATAAGGCATATAAGTTCATTGCGGATATAAATACTGATATGGAATACATCTGCACTGCAGATAGCGAGAAGTCATACGCAATTGCAGGGATCATATTTCTGAATAGCTAATTTTTGAATATGGAGTAAGAAACTTGATACTTTCAGGAATAGAAATAGAAGACAGATTGGGTACTGACATAATCATCAAACCATTTAATCCCAAACAAGTGAACTCCAACAGTTATCATCTCAGACTGCATAACGAACTGCTAGTCTATAATAACAATGAACTAGATATGAAAAAAGAAAATAACACTAAGAGTATGGTAATACCGGAAGATGGATTTTTATTAGAACCGATGCGAATATATTTAGGAAGAACGATTGAATATACTGAGACCAGGAGACTTGTTCCCATGCTTGAGGGCAGATCATCTATAGGAAGGTTGGGACTCTTTGTTCATGTTACAGCTGGTTTTGGTGATGTGGGCTTCCGAGGATACTGGACTTTGGAGATATTTTGTATTCAACCCGTAAGATTATATCCAAATGTAGAAATTTGTCAGATTTATTATCACACAATCGAGGGAAATTATAAAGAATATTGCAGCAACAAATATCAAGACAATAGAGGCATACAACCGAGCCTTTTGCACAAAGAGTTCAGATAAGGAGTATAGTCACTTTCTGTACAGTAAGTTCCTAAATCGAAGTGTCCCTGCAACAGCGTATAACTACAGGTTGCCGGCTGCGTTCGCTTCTCTCACTCCACCCAAACCCAGCGCACTATTTATTTTAGAGATGGACTCTGAGCTTCCAAAAGGATAAGATAATGCGGCTTGCTCGAACTGCTGCCTCGCTGGGCTTCGGCAACCCGTGTTTCGTTATACGCAATTCAAAAAATATTTTTCTAATAGGCAAAAGAATGATAGGCTTTCAAAAACGGATAAATTTGATTTTTTCTTTATTTAATGAGGGGGACAATATTGTGTTTTCTTCACTCTGTTCTGAAAACGATTTGAATATTAGGAAAAGCTTTATATAATAATTACAACTTTTAATTTATAAAGGAGAACAAAATGAACAACAAAATCAATAATATATCACAACGCAAAACCGCAAGATTAGCAGGAATCCTGTATCTACTTACCATAGTATTCGGTATTTTTGCACAAGTTGTTCGCTCCAATCTTATTGTGCCTGGAGATGCCCTAGCAACAGCTTCCAATATCATGGCTTCTGAATCGCTATTCCGTATAGGCTTTATAAGCGATTTAACCATGATTACATGTTATTTTTTGACAGCCTGTGTTTTATACATGTTACTCAAACCAGTTAATAAAAACCTTGCTTTGCTTTTTGTGTTATTCACTTTGGGCAGTGTCTCTATATTGTTCATCAATATGCTTAACCATTTTGCTGCTCTGCTACTTTTGAGCGGTGCTGACTACTTGACAGTATTCGGAGTAGATCAGTTGAATGGTCTAGTGATGTTATTTCTCAATTTACACACACATGGATATTTCATTGCTCAGATATTTTTTGGACTTTGGCTACTTCCACTTGGTTATTTAGTTTACAAGTCAGGCTACTTTCCCAGAATTCTGGGCGTCTTGTTAATGATTGCATGCTTTGGCCATCTGATAGAATTTTTCACGATGTTTCTTTTTCCGAACTACGAAGCGATAGCTTACCCTGGTCTCGTGGTTGCAACTATTGGAGAATTAGGATTTTGCGGGTGGCTTTTGTTTAAAGGTGTAAAAATACCTGAAAAGAAATCCTGAAATTGATTCATTACATTTTACAAAAAACTAGAGAAGATAAAAAAAATGAAAGCAAAACAGAAAAAAGAAAAAATGGATACAAACAAAAAGATCGCAATAATTGTGGGAGTATTATTTATAGCTGAATCCGTAGTGTATATGATAGGTTCAACACTTACAGAAGGCATTTTAAATACTCCAGATTATCTTATTAAACTTGCTGAAAATAAAAACCAGGTAATAACAGGAGTACTCCTTGAGGCAATTGTGGTTGCTTGTCTCGTCTTCATTGGAGTTATGATGTATTCAATTCTCAAAAGACATAGTAAAACAATAGCTCGTGGATACTTTGGTATCAGAATTATTGAGGCTGTTATTACTGTTGGTTATTTGATCATCCACCTATTATTTTTTGCATTAAGTAAAGCATATGTAAAAGCAGGAGCTCCTGATGCTTCCTATTTTCAAACGTTAGGTGTTCTATTGGAAGAAGGACTTAATTTTGCCTATCAGATACATATTATCTTTTATGGTTTAGGTTTTTTGATGTTATTTGGTTTATTATTTAAAGCAAAACTTGTTCCCCAATTTATATCAATCGGAGGTCTCATTACAACTGTATTGATGTTAACAGGACTTGTGTTTGATATGTATGGTTTTAATCTAGGTATGGAAATATATGCCTCACCAGTCGTCTTGTGCCAGATATTTCTAGCAATATGGCTGATAGTTAAAGGATTCAATTCATCTGCAATTGCTTCCGAGCCTGCTAAAGGAGATAAATAATTATACAAAATGAAAATAAACAAAAAGGAAGAAAAAATGAAAAAAACATCACAACCACAAAAAGTTGAGCAACTTGAAAGGTATGGAAAGTCTATCTCAGATATACCAAAAGACGCAATGAAAGGACAGGGGAAAATAATTTTTCGTGTTTTCCGAAAAAAGTTTAGATTTTTTGGTCTATTCCCCTTTGCTTTTCAAGTTTTAAAAGAACGACGTCGTTTACTTAAACAGTATGCCAATCAGTATCAAGAGCTTCGCAAACTGACCCCAAAAGGTGCAGTTGAGATTACAATGATGATTTCAATGTTTAATACTATTGCTCAAAAAGAATCACGGGGAACAGCCTATGAATTTGTTAAAACAATTTTTCAAGGACTTGCCAAACATGCTTACCCTGCTCTTTATCAATTAAATGATTTGGAATTATGTGAAGGCGATATATTTGTAAATTATAAAAAGTTTAATATTGCGCTTTTCAACGGCTCAACTCGAGATTTTCATGTCCAACGAATTAAGGAATCAAAAAATCATCTCCGAATCATAGTTGATAAATGTTTAAACGTGGAAGCTGGAAAAATGTTTGATTGTCCGGAAATCGCTAAACTTGGATGCGATGTTGATCTTGCTGGTTATCCGCTCATTGAAGATCGAGTCAACTCAACTTTCCGCAGACCTTGCACCATCGCTAAAGGCGACAAGTGTTGTGAATTCAACTTTTATCGTAAGGGTTTTGAGCCGAAAGGAGAGTATGAGAATAAATAACGAGTTTTTAAAAATGAAATTCACTCCTAACCCCTCTTTCATTTTTCAAAACGAAAAAATCAAATTTATAAGAATTGAGGAAAGCCTATCTGATGAGTAAGAACGAAAAATATTTTTTGACTTCACTCCGCTTCGCTCCGTGCCACGCTGCGCTCTCCTCCTTTCAGTCGTCGGGGCGTATAACAAGGGATATACGGTTCAGCCCTCGGCTCGGGCTTCACCCAAATTTTTCTTCCACTCCGTTCCAGAAAAACTTCGTATATCCCAAACGAACCCCGCAGTTAATTTTGTAGTTAGGTGACAATTAATACCTCCTCCATTTTCGAGGATTAGCACACGAGGTCGACGAAAGATCAAAAAAAATCCACCAGCTGACCCTTGTAGATAGCCCCTGACGATAAAGATTGAAATAATTCCGGGAACACGCATAACTCAAAAAACCCTTTTTAGTCAGGGGGTACATAGATAACAAGAGTCTTGAGAAAATGCGCTGACAGGCCAATATGAAGTATGCTATCACGATGATAGATACAACAAATCCTTGGAGTCGATGGAATTTGAACTCTAAAGCCGCTACGAGTGGTTGGTTGCCTAGAACAGTATGA
>JAUWZD010000162.1 GCA_030615505.1 Spirochaetales bacterium
CTTATCATCAATATCATGCAGTCAATAAGGCGGTTGACTCAACCAAACAGGCGGCAGGCATTAAAGGAGACAGGCGCTGCGGGGTTGTCTGGCACACTCAAGGGTCAGGGAAGAGTCTGAGCATGGTTTTTTATGCCGGGAAGCTCGTACTCTCCATGGATAACCCTACAATCTTTGTTATTACCGATAGAAATGATTTAGACGACCAGCTCTTTGGAACATTCAGCCGCTGTTATGAACTCTTAAGGCAAAAACCTGTACAGGCAGACTCAAGAGAAGAATTAAAGGAGTATTTGAAAGTTGCATCAGGCGGCATTGTTTTTACAACAATACAGAAGTTTTTTCCTGATATAAAAGGCAATAAATACCCGGAGCTTTCAGACAGAAGTAATATTGTAGTAATAGCAGATGAAGCCCATAGAAGCCAGTATGATTTTATAGACGGTTTTGCCAGGCATATGAGGGATGCTCTTCCCAATGCTTCTTTTATAGGATTCACCGGCACTCCCATAGCAACGCACGATAAAAACACACGCGCTGTGTTTGGCGATGAGATTGATATTTATGATATTGAACAGGCTGTAAAGGATGGAGCAACAGTTCCCATTTATTATGAAAGCAGATTGGTCAAATTAGAATTAAAAGAGAAGGACAAAGTTACACTGGATCCTGATTTTGAAGAATTAACGGAAGGTGAAGAAATATCAAAGAAAGAACAGTTGAAAAGCAAGTGGGCGCGGCTGGAAGCTGTTGTCGGGAGTGAGAAGAGAATAAAGAAGATTGCCCGGGATATTGTAGAACACTTTGATAAACGCATTGAGGTATTATCCGGGAAAGCTATGGTTGTCTGCATGAGCAGGCGTATCTGTATAGAACTGCATAATCAAATTATCAATTTAAAACCTGATTGGTATCACAAAGATGATGATAAGGGTTTTATCAAAGTAATAATGACCGGCGCTGCCGCTGATCCGCCTGAATGGCAGGAGCATATCAGGAACAAACAGCGGCGAAAGGACATAGGAGACAGGATAAAAGATTCCGATGATCCATTAAAACTGGTTATTGTTAGAGATATGTGGCTCACGGGGTTTGATGTTCCCAGCCTGGATACAATGTATCTTGATAAACCAATGCGCGGCCATGGGCTTATGCAGGCTATAGCCCGGGTCAACCGGGTCTTTAAGGATAAACCGGGCGGTCTGATAGTCGACTATCTGGGTGTTGCAGGAGAGCTTAAAAAAGCGCTTTCAGAATATACGGAAAGCGGCGGCAAAGGCAAACCGGCATTTGAGCAGGAAGAGGCGGTTGCTGTAATGCTTGAAAAGTATGAGATTGTTTCCGCTTTGTTTTATGGTTTTAATTATACTCACTTTTTTACTTCTTCAACCAAAGATAAGCTGTCAATGCTTGCCTTAGCTCAGGAACATATTTTAAAACAGGAAAACGGAAAAGAGCGATGTTTAAGTACGTAACGCAGCTCTCAAAGGCTTTTGCTCTTTCTGTTCCGCATAAAAAGGCTCTTCAAATTAGAGATGATGTCGGCTTCTTTCAAGCTGTAAGGGCCGCTCTTGCTAAATTCGCTGATGGTGCTGCAGGTAAGATGGAAGAGGAATTAGACTCAAGCATTCAGCAATTAATATCCAAGGCCATAAGCTCTGACCAGGTCATTGATATTTTTGAAACAGCCGGTCTTCATAAACCGGATATTTCGGTTTTGTCTGATGAATTCTTATGCGAAGTAAAGAACATGCCGCACAAGAACCTGGCCTTAGAAGTTTTA
This sequence comes from Spirochaetales bacterium, assembly GCA_030615505.1. GTDB lineage: Bacteria > Spirochaetota > Spirochaetia > SZUA-6 > DRHE01 > JAUWZD01. The sequence goes on from JAUWZD010000162.1 coordinate 1,784, forward strand.
AAAAAACTGCTTAATGATGAAATAAAAATCAGAGCAAGAAAAAATCTTATTCAAGGCCGCTCTTTTGCTGAAATGCTAGATAGGACAATTAAAAAATATCAGAACAAAACCATTGAAGCAGCAGCGGTTATTGAGGAGTTAATAGAACTTGCTAAAAAGATGAGGGAGTCAGGCAAAAGAGGGGAAAAATTAGGTTTAACAGAGGATGAGGTTGCTTTTTACGATGCCTTAGAAATAAATGACAGCGCTGTTAAGGTTTTGGGCGATAAGACCTTGAGAATGATAGCTCAGGAACTTGTAGAGACGGTGCGCCGGAACATTTCCATAGATTGGACCCTAAAGGAAAGTATTCAGGCAAAACTCAGGGTTATGGTAAAAAGAGTTTTAAGAAAACACGGCTACCCGCCGGATAAAGAAAAAAAGGCAACACAAACTGTTTTGGAGCAGGCTATATTACTGTGTAAAGACTGGACACAAAGCGATACAAAACAGTATTTATATCCGGTCGATATTATTCCTGATAATGATATTCCAGAATCGGAGAGATTTATTACTGCCCTTCCTGTGTATTCTTTGGAGGCTGCTGCCTCCTCTTTTGGAAAAGAGGAATATGTTGAAGGCCAGGGATGGATGAAGATTAATATATCCAGAAAATTAAACAGGGATATGTTTATAGCAAAGGAAGCGGGCAGGTCTATGGAGCCGACAATTCCGGATGGGAGTTATTGCGTTTTTCGTTTTGATAAAGGCGGATCAAGAAACGGCCTGGTTGTTTTGGTTGAATCCCGCCAGGTAACAGATCCGGAAACAAATCAGAAATTTACAATTAAAAGATATCGGAGTGAAAAGGAAGTTCTGGAAGATGGGCAGTGGCATCATAAGAAAATATTCCTGTCTCCGGATAATAAAGATTTCGAAGATATAATATTGGAAAATGTTTCAGAAGATGACTTTAGAGTGGTCGCCGAGTTCGTATGTGTTGTTTAAAGTATCCACGAATCCATAAAAATACTACACCGATCTTAACAGTGCTGTGTGAGCGCTCATCAATATAAGCGATCCTGTAAATGGCCTTCGGTTTAATCTTGGGCAGAGCACGATCGAGGAGCTGCTGTATACGGGCAGCAAGGTTCTCTTAGCTTGAGAATGGAGTAAGCGGGCTGCTTAAACTGATTACCCAAGCAATTTCTCAGATATCTGAAGGTGTGAGGCCTGTGCGCTTGCATAGATGTACCAACATACGAGGGCCAATCTCTTCCCGGTCATGAAATATAAAGACGTAATCTGGTCAGCCAGATCGCGACAAAACTCGGTGCGGCGTTCCGGATTGTCGTTTGACCATCCAGCCAATCCTCAGCAAGGCGGCCAGCACAAGGCGAGCTTTAGTTGACGGCCATTGACTCATGTCGGAACTACGAAAACTTCACGCAATTCAGGAATTGTTTCACCGTGTTCCAATCGATCGGCCAGCACGCGCAAGGCAAGAGCCTTAACCTTTGAAATCGCTTCTTCATAACTCTCTCCATAGGTCATTAGACCAGGTATATCAGGAATTTCGGCTATCCAACGACCATCTTCTTCGCGTTCAATTTCGATATTCATTATTCACACCTCAGATTTATACATTACTGGAAAACAACCACACTGCCAATTGTATGAAGTAAACCTCCTCATATTCAATCTTGAAAACGGATAGAAGCAAAAGTACTCAGCCTCTCTTCCCAATCTATTCCATCATCTAAGGCGATCGCCCGTCCATTTCGCAGGAGAAAAAGATAACAGGATAACTTCTTTTCCGTTAGCTCCCTGGAAGCAAGTGAGTAAAGCCCGAGCTGAGCTGTATATTCTCCCTCTCTGTAGACCCGGTCGGTTTTAAAGTCGATGATATAAGCCCTGTCTTGAGCTTCAAAGAAGAGGTCTATCTGCCCGCTTATAAATAGTGGAAACTCTAAGCCTTTGGATTTATGAATGGTCATGAGCTGAACACCGGCAAGCTCAGGTTTCAAGATCTCAAGGTCCTCTAGCTTTTCATAGATTCCTAGATTCTCCCGCAGAAAATCTAAGAATACGGCTAAGCTGTCCCCATTCTGATCAGCCCTGTCCGCCAGTTTCATAAAATAATCATAATATCAGCAATAATTCACCTGCTATTAAATATACACTTTTTGGTACATCATCAATGAAACACAAATTGCAGGCGCCGATTGCCCAACCAGGGGATGCGCGGGTCGATTTTGGCTCGCGACAGTTTGTCGTACAAGTTCGTTAGAATAGAAGCAGCCGCCGCTTGATGCTCAAATCCATAGATGCTGACTGTAATTATATTCCCACGCAGATGGGCTCTCCCTTGAACACCATCGATGAACTCTCGGTGGATCATCTCCGGTGTTTTTGATTTATACCGCGGGCCAAGGTCATAGCGGAAGTTGTCAAAGGCGTGAAAGGCCAGAAGTCGTAAAGATAGCATTGTTTGAATGGCATTAAGATTCAGAGAAGGCAACTTATCCATTCCCAGGAAAATATTATACTTGAAAAAATCTTCTAT
>JAUWZD010000019.1 GCA_030615505.1 Spirochaetales bacterium
CCCTCTACAAAGAGCATCTCCACTATATGCCGCCGCTGTTCATTCAATTCCCCGGTATTGTTCTCAATAACCATACCATTGCCCACCACCATGGTGCATGCATTAATCGGTTTACCGTTTACATTAACCGTGCAGATCCGGCAGTGCCCTCCGGGACTCAATTCCTTATGATAACAGAGGTGAGGAATATAAATACCTGCATCACTCGCAGCTTCTAAAATAGTCTGTCCCGCATTCGCCTGGACTTCAACTCCGTCTATAATGATCGTTACCTTTTCTGTACCCATTATTATTCTACCCCCTTTCCAGACCCCTTTCCAGACCCCTTTACAGATCCCTTTCCAAAATCCTCTACAAACTTCCTGCCGGTAATTTCATAGTAATCACTGAAAGCCGTCTCTACATCAAAATGGGGAATAAAATCCTTATCAGTAATCCTCTTTTTATAGATGTCCTGAAAATTCTGCAGTGTTGTGAGTATGGGATTGGCTGCTGTTTGCCCCAGTCCGCACCGGCTCATAATTTTAACCGTATTTCCCCAATTTTTTAGATCCTCCAAATCGGACCCCGTTCCCCTGCCCTCAAGTATTTTTTCCATCTTTTTATTAAGAAGCTCGGTGCCCACCCTGCAGGGTACACACCAGCCGCATGATTCCTCTGCAAAGAACCCGGTAAAATCATGCACAACCTCAAGAAGATCCCTCCGGGGCCCGAACACGATCACAGAGCCGCCGGTGGGGATATCCTCAAAACTGATTCTCCGACCGAAATCCTTGGGCGCCACACAGACTCCCGATGGTCCGCCTACCTGCACAGCCTGGGCATCTTCAGCACACACCATCTCTAAAAGCCTGTCAATGGTAACACCGTATTCCAGCTCATATATGCCCGGGTTCTTACAGTCTCCTGATACACTTAAGAGCTTGGTGCCGGTTGAATCCCTTGTGCCGAGCTTTGCAAACCACTCGCCGCCTTTTTCTAAAACCCTGGCAGCGCAGCAGAGGGTTTCCACATTATTCACTGAACTGGGCTGATTCATATAACCCACCGACACAGGATAGGGAGGACGGTCCCTGGGAGCTCCCCTTTTGCCCTCTAAAGACTCAATTAGTGAGGATTCCTCTCCGCAGACATAGGCGCCTGCTCCTAACTGGATGCGTATATCAAAATTAACCCCCTCCCGGCCGCAGACATTCTCACCCAAAAGACCCGATCTTCTTCTCCGGGCTAAAACTTGCTGTAGATGGGACATGAGGTACTGGTATTCAGCTCTTAAATATAGCAGACCGAGTTTTGCGCCTATGGCATAACCGGCTATGGTCATGCCTTCGAAGAGAAGATCAGCCGCCTCTGTCAAAATAAGACGATCCTTAAATGTACCGGGTTCGCCTTCGTCGGCATTGCAGATAAGGTAATGCTCATCTCCTGCTGCCTTGCGGCAGAAGCTCCACTTCATGCCCGTGGGGAACCCCGCACCGCCCCTGCCGCGGAGCCTGGATTTTGTGATCTCTTCGATTACCTCTTCCGGAGTCATATTTAAAGCCCGGCGACCGGCAGTCCCGTTTTCAAATGGCGCGAAAATAACCGGACCTGCCTGGCGAAGATTGAGCTGTACCCTGTCAGATGGAAAAATCTCTTGATCCTCTTTCCCTTTCGCTTTTCGAAGCACATCCACAATTGCCGGAACATCTTTGGGCTTGATATCGGTGACCACCATGCCATTGATAAGGGCTGCCGGCGCCTGGTCACACATCCCAATACATGCAGTGTATTCTAAGGATATCATTCCGTCGGGAGTAGTTTCTCCCATCGAAACACACAAGGCTTTTTCAAAGGCTTCGGCTACTTCCTTTAAGCCGTGCATCTTATTCACAACACAATTGCTCAGGCGGATAACAAATTTCCCCCCAGGATCGCGTTTTAAAAATGAGTAAAAACTCACCATGTCCTCAACCTCGACACGATGAATATTTAAAGCTTTAGCAATCTGCCCTAGCGCATCATCAGATATATACCCGAGTTTTTCCTGCACCTCCCTGACAATATCCATTAACCGGCCTCGATCATTCTCCTGATCTTCAGCAATCTTTGTAATGACAGCGGCATCTTTATTAGACATTCGTTATGCCTCCTCAAGCCTTTATACAAATCGGACTATTCTTTATATATTCGATGCAGATATCGTGAGTATTTTCAATTTGCCAGCATAAAGGAATGAAAAAGATCCGTCAAGGAAAAAATTGGCCTTTACTAAAAATATTTCTCTCATTACCGGGCAACGCTATAAAGGAATCATTCCTTAAGTCCTCTTTATTATACTCAAGTTCCTCCTCTGAATGCATACTGCACAGCTTCTTACCCGCTCCATTTACAATCATATGGGCGGCGGCCGTATCCCACTCCATGGTAGGACCGAAGCGCGGATATATATCCGCCTTTCCCTCAGCCACAAAACAGATCTTCAATGCGCTGCCACAGGTTATCAGCTCGACCTCACTGTAGGAGTATTTTAACTTTCGGATAAAATCATCTAACTCACTGCCCCTGTGGGAGCGGCTGACCGCCACAGTGATTTTTGTCTTTTTGTGTCCCGGATCATGATTGCCTCTATCAGCCACGCCGAGCTTTTCAGCCCTTTTTATGAGCTCAGGATAAAGCTTCGCGGAAATCTCTCCAGGAATTCCCCCATATTCAGAGGCAAATCTTTCAAGCTTATAGGAGCCTATTCCCCTAAACCCGAAGTAGAGCAGATCAAAGACAGGGGCATATACTACACCCAAAAGCGCTCTATTTTTTTCCATCAGGGCGATGTTCACTGTGAACTCACCATTGCGTTTGATAAACTCCTTTGTGCCGTCCAGCGGATCAATCAACCAGTAGTAATTCCACTTTTTCCTCTCTGAAAAGGGAATATCCTTACCCTCCTCGCTCAAAAGATGAATGTGCCATTTCCTCTTAACCCGAGGGAGCTCATTGGCAATAACAAGATGGGATAGCCGGTCTGCTTCGGTTATCGGAGATCGGTCCTCCTTACTGTGCACCCCGAACTCTGTCTCATATACTTTTAGAATAGGCCCGGAAGCTTTTAGAGCCGCGCGCAGAGCCGCTGTAAGTAAATCGACTAAATCATTGCTTGTCATAAATGAAACCCCGGCCGGCTTCCCGGTGAGTTATAAGCGTATTAACAGTATTTCTGGCCCCAGAAAGAGGTGAGAATATGCTGCAGCTTCAACTCTAAGACATGGTAAGAAAAGTGCTTCAGTCCTAAGCGGTAATTTTTCTCCGTCATCCTGTGAACCCTCTCTTTATCCTGAAGAAGCTCACAGGTCTGTTTCACCGTGTCGGAGGATATAAAATCATCCATTTCAATCACATCAAACCCCTTGGGCTTAATGTCAAAGAAATAGATTGAATAATTATTTACCATTAATGGACGTTTAAAATAAATTGCCTCTAAAAAGGCATTGCCGAATCCCTCAAATACGGATGGGTAGGTAATAAGGTCCGCATGGGGATAAATATCCTGAAGGGAATAGATCTTGCGCCCGTCCCTGGTTACGCCCCGCTCTTCATTAATTATATCATCCACAAAGAGGGCATTGACATTTAATATGCGGGCATACTCCTTGACCCGCTGCTGATACTCATACCCCTCATCCCCCGAGGCATGGGAAATCACTAAAGCGGCTTTCCTGCCTAAACGCGCAGTCAGTTCTATGGCATGCTCAATGCCCTTTCTCTTTACCACCCGGGTCGGCTGCAGGATAAGAAGCTCATCTTTGTCGATGCCCAAATCCCGGCGCACATCTTTATTATATTCATCTATAACCGAGGGAGGCTCTTCAAAGTTCATCACATTGGGTATCAGAGTCGCTGCTATACCGGTTCTCAAGGCAAGCTGATTCTGGGCTGAGCTGTTAATTACCACATGCTGTATGGAGTCAAGATGGGGAGGATAGCAGGAGTTGAAATAATCCCATACGCAGTTATGCAGGAATCGTTTTCTCTCCCAGAAGAAATCGTGATGATGGGCTATGGTTTTGATCCCTGTCTCCGCAATTACCTCGGTTATTGCCAATCCCAGTGGAATATTCAGAGGAATGGTTAAGGAATTTTCCGGAACAAGAATATCGACATTATATTTTTCTATAAACTCGTGTATCCGATCCTTTAGAATTTTGCGGTAGCGATGCAGCAGACCGGTGGTTTCCCTGGGGCGGCAGGTATTATCGAAGCAGGAATTATAGATCTCCTTAATTACCGGATGCTTGAAATGAGTCTCTTCCACTAAAAAAGAACTCTCTTCCGGAGTATCCAGCTCTCCCGCCATATAAACGCATCGAAAACCCCAATCCTCAAAAACATCCGCCCATTTTTGGGTTTCCAGTGTTACTCCATCCATACCGGCAAATCTAAAAGAGATAAAGCCGATGGTCTTACCCTCGACATCGGAAGTCAGATTCATATCCTTCATTTCTATACAATAAACAGAAACTTAACATTCATCAAGAAATATTTTTCTTTTTTTAATAGTATTTCAACCCCGAAAGAGAATAACTTAAGGCATCAGGGATTTCCGAAATCGAAGTAAATAACTAAGGGCGTTATGCCTACATGAACCGCTTCCAGATCAACAATATCCTGCGGGCGGATAAATACAAAACGAACCCCTCTATTATCGAATTTATATAAAAAACTGGTTCCTTCCTGACCCGGATACTCGTCAAACTGAAATGTAATGATACCGTCAAACTGGTATAAAAGCTCAGCAGATAGATAATAGGGGAAGTCCACTACTCCTCTGCCTTCCACCGGACCCGGAAATATTTGGAACGAGAGACTTCCGAAATCATCCCAAAAAAAGCGCATTCCTTCTAAGAGCTCAATACTTCCATAAGCCGTACTGTGAAGCAGCCTTCCTCTTGATACGAATTCCTTAAAAAGCTTAAATCTGCGTCCGCGCTCCCCGGATATGATCTGATCAATATCCTGGTCAAAGAGAACATACACAGCACTCGTTATTTGACCGCCTTTGGTATATGTAAGGATGATTCTCGTGTCCCCTTCTATATAAATACGCAGACCCGTACCCAGGAAATGATAACGATTGGGACCCACCTTTTCCACTGCTTCATAGCTGAAGATCTCCTGATACTTTGATGTAATGAGGTCTATTCGTTTTCCGTTCCGATCGGGAAAAAGACCGATAAACTTGTTGAAACGCAGAAGATCGATCTTCCCTGAGTCCGCCATTTCCCGGAAATACTCAGGCCTCCATACTGTAGATAATAGATTGTCTAAAACCTGGTCTTTTGCCATGAGATGTTGCACTTCAGCGTGGGGATCGCCCCGGGTCGAAAAAGTGCCCAGATAGTAGCCGAAGCAGAAGCCCTCGCAGCCGTCCTCTGTGAGAACCCGGTACCAGTAATCCTCATAGCCGGATATGATTACCTTATCTACGCTTCTGTTTAAAATCTTAAGAAGCTGTCCTTCCCGTAGTTTATATACTCTCTTTGCCTCCTGGTGGGGTTTATCACGAATGGGAAGTCCGTCTTTTTCTGCATAGCCGAACATGTTTTTGTTCTGAGCGTAATCTGCCGCTCCAGCTTGAGCCTTCTTAAGATCCGGATATGCTCTCACCCGCCAGAAAGGAATCTCTTTAAGCTCCCGGCTGTCGCCTAAGCGCACGAGGTAGGACTTTTGAATCTGAGATTCCTTTATGATCTGTATGATCTCTCCGGTCAAAAAGGGGCTCTCTTTTTTTGCCCAGAGAACCATGCCATAGGAAATGGGTTTTGTACTACAATATGTGAAAATCAATGAACTGCCTATCAACAGCAGTAACAAACAACTTTTCTTTATCTCAAGCGGCAAGATCTTCCTCCGTTCTTGCTCAGAATATGCTAATTATAGATTAAAAGTCAATGATCGACCCCCGGGAGGGAGGGATTGCGTTGATTGCTTTTTTTGGATTATAACATCTTATATGAAGGATTTAGAAAAAATATTTGCAAAAATTGAAGATCTCACTGAGTCAATGATCATCCTGCAGGAGGAGCTTACCGCCGTACCCGCTGTTGCGCCCCAGAACGGAGGAAGCGGCGAATGGGATAAGGCGCAGGTGCTTCTTTCCCGGCTTGAAAGTATGAGCTTTAATGAAGTGGAAATGTTCAGCGCTCCTGACGACAGGGTTGATTCCGGCAAGAGACCTAATATCGTTGTCACTCTAAGGGGAGAGAAGGATGAGCCGCGATTCTGGATTATGAGCCATCTGGATATTGTTCCTCCAGGTGACGAATCACTCTGGGGTTCTGATCCTTATACAGTAGTCCGGAAGGAGGGCATGCTTACAGGCAGGGGAGTTGAAGATAATCACCAGGGAATAATTTCTTCCTTAATAGCGGCCCTGTCCCTTAAAGAACTTAAGCTTAAACCTAAGAAAACTGTCAAGCTCCTGTTCGTGGCCGATGAAGAAACAGGCTCCGATTATGGTATTAAATACATTTTAGCCAGGCACCGGCTGTTCTTAAAAAACGATGTGGCTTTAGTCCCGGACGGCGGCCGCAGGGACGGTGCAATGATTCAAATAGCTGAGAAGAGCATCCTCTGGCTGAAATTTCAGACCAAAGGCAGGCAGTGTCACGGCTCTATGCCGGATGAGGGCATTAATGCATTTTTGGCCGGCTCTGCTCTGGTGCTGAAACTGAATGAGCTAAACCGACTCTATTCCGAAAAAAATTCACTCTTTAATCCCCCGGGTTCAACCTTTGTGCCCACCAAAAAAGAGGCCAATATTCCGAATATAAACACCATACCAGGAGATGACATTTTCTATTTTGACTGCAGGATTCTCCCCTCTCAGGACTTAGAAGAGGTGATGGGGCGCATCATTACTATTTGCACTGGAGTAGAGCAGAAATATGGGGTTGCCATTACCGTCTCAATCGTTCAGAGGGTCTCCTCTCCTTCGACCCCGGAGAGCTCTGCCTTAGTTAATAGCCTTAAGAAAGCACTGAAAGAGGTTTATGACATTGAAGGAGAGCTGTGCGGAATCGGCGGTGGAACTGTGGCTTCCTTTTTAAGAAATGCCGGGATCCACACTGTAGTTTGGGCTAAGATAGATGAATCCATGCATATGCCTAATGAATACTGTAGAATAGGAAATATGGTTGGGGACGCCAAAGTGATGGCCCATATAATGCTCAATCAATAATAATCAGAATCCTTCCCTGCTTAAGGAGTTTATGATTTCCTTCCCGGCAGAGCAGTTTCCGGGCAATATCATTGGGAATAAGAATATCCGTGGAATTCTTCCCGAAAACGCCCCTGGCCATGGTTTTTAAGGGGAAAGCTCCGATGCGCTCATAATTTTCCTTGTAATCAACCGAATCGATGTAAGCAGCCATACCCCACTTCATTAAGGTTTCAGGCTCACACATTTCAGACGATAGGATAAGATTCATATCCTCATCGTAGAGCTTGAGAAAAAGGGAGGGGGTAATGCGTTCGCTGCCTCTCTTTCCGTGAGCCGGATAAAGCCCTTGAGCGAAAATGACTAAACCCGTAAATGTTCTGGAGGGCTCAAATCCTAAATATTTTTTGATTGGGAAAGCCCTGGAATGTTCAATAAAGGGTGTAATAAGTCCCTTTTCTCCAAAAAATGAAAAATAATAGCGGACATGAACCTGACGGACATCCCGGGAGAGATTGGCAAATTGTTTTTTCCCCTCTGATGCCAGATTATGCAGGTTGCGGTAGAGGTCTTCTCTCTCTTTGATTCTCTCGCCCACAGTGTTTAAGGAATTCAGGGTGATATCTACGACCGAATCCATAAACAATGCAGGCAGCTCTCTTGCGATCTCCACCTCGGCCTGGTAACGGGTGGTCGGGACCAGGGGCGCACTGCCTAAATCCATGCGCGCGTCTATAATCAATGCTCCCTCCCGCCAGTCTAAATGCCTGTCCAGGCTAATCCGGCTATTCTCCGGGTAGAGACTTTGAAGGGCTAAAACCAGGAAAAGAAGGGGGTATACAGCTTTCAAGCAGTGCCTCTTATCCGTGATTTAATCAGACCGGAGAGCCGCCGTATGCCTTCCCGGATCTCCTCTTCAGAGGGAAAAGAAAAATTGAGCCTCATTGAATTATGCCCTCCCCCATTCGGGAAAAAGGCGGATCCCTTTACATAAGCCACATTACGCTCAATGGCCTCATTGAACATCTCATCTGAATCCATTCCTTCAGGAAGCATGATCCACAGGAATAATCCCCCCTGTGGAATCACCCAGTTCATGCCCGGGCTCTTGGGCATATATTCCTCTAAGGCCTCCAGCATCACCTGCTGCTTATGGCGGTAGATCCGGATATTCAGAGCTATTCGGGATTCTAAAAGCTTTCTGCGAATAAATCCTTCCACAATTTTCTGGTTAAAAGGCGATGTACACAAATCTGCAGCCTGTTTGGCCTGCACGAATTTATCAATAATGCACTTATCAGCTGTGATCCAGCCCAGACGCATGCCCGGAGACAGAATTTTGGAAAAGGTGAACAGATTAATTACTCTCCTCCCCTTATCAAGGGAAGAGATCATAGGCAGAGTCTCTCCTGTGTAGCGCAGCCATCTGTATGGGACATCCTCCACAATAAGCAGATCAAATTCTTCGGCAATGTCAATAAGCTCCTGTCTTCTCTTTAATGACATGGTAATTCCTGTAGGATTTTGAAAATCAGGAATGGTATAGATGAACTTGGGCATATTCTGATAGTACTCATTTCCATTCCCGGCAGATGATTTCAGCTCTTTAAGGTTCTTGTTCAATAAATCCGTCCTTAAGCCCTGTTCATCCATATCAATGGGCAGAAAGTGTACGCTGTAACTCTTGAAAGCGCTGACCGCACCCAGATAACTGGGGTTCTCAGTGATGACAGTATCCCCGAAATCTATAAATATTTTTCCCACCAGATCCAAAGACTGCTGGGAAGCGGTGGTTATAACGATCTCTTCTGACGTAACTTCAAGCCCCATGTCCTTTAAAAATGCGATCAGCAGCTCCCGCAAATCCAGGACCCCTTCAGTTGATCCATACTGAAGAGCTATCTGCGGTGACTCACTTATTACTTCCACGCATATCTCTTTAAGCTCCTGGGCGGGAAAGGTCCCCGGATACGGGAGACCTCCGGCAAAAGAGATCAATCCGGGCTTGTCTGTTATCTTTAAAAGCTCCCGTATGATAGATCGACTCATTCGTCTGGCAGAGATTGAGAAACGGCTTTTAATTTCCATAATTATTCTTTCCTCTAGAACTTTTCACCCAAATAAATTCCGGCCCATTCCCATCTTCCGTTTATTTCAGGATCAGGTTTATAATCCACTTTTCTAAAATATAAATACCAGGTCGGAATTCGATAGGACCATCGTGTAGTCCTTAAAAAAGCCTCCCCGGAATTGGAATCGATGTCCAGTTTATCATCGGCACGAACCCGGGATGTATGAAGAAAGGCGCCGATGTCAAAGACTAAAGCTGCATTCTCATCAGCTTCCTGCTGTGACCAGGACTTGGTAAAAAAGTTCTCCCTGGCTTTGTATTTCAACAGCTTGCGGGGATTCCTGTTGATAATGGCTCCCCTGATCTCTGAAACCAGATACTGAAGATTTTCCGCTGTCCATTCCTTACCCGAATAGTAGAATTTTACCTTCTCCCTGATTTTTGCATGGGCATTGGGAAATCCCGGAATCTCAGCATCACGATATTTTAAGAATTTTTGATATACCTGAATGGCCTGTTCCCATTCCCCGACATCCTCATAAGTCCTGGCTAAAAAATAATAGGTTATCCCCGGATCGATATTCTCACTGAAGCGGGCAATGAGCTCCTTATAGTACTCTATCTTATAGCGTGGATTCTCCACCAGATTTACAAATTCCTGGAGGCAGCGGTAGTGGATGGAACATCCTGAAACCAGCAGGTCCGGGTAATTCATCAGAATACGCTCATAATAATGAATGGCCAGGGGAATGGCATCGAGGTCGCTGTAAGCCTCGGCTACAATTCCCAGGTAATAGGCGTTATAAGGATCATTCTGATTCTTTTCAACATAGGCGGTTAAGAATAGAATAAGCTTATGAAACTGACCGGCATTTGACAACCGGTTGGAAATTTGCTGTATGATTATAAAACGATTCTCTCCAACCTCCTCTTCCATCTCAAACAGATGGAAAAGCTCCCGCATCTCATGATTCTGCTCCATGTTTCCGACCATATAATAGGAATATGATCTATCACATCCTGAAATATTGAACATTATAATGAGACATGCGAGTATTCCGCATAAGCGGGCAGAAGCTTTGAGCATACTTTAGTGGATGTTAGCATACAGGGGTGTTGTTGGCAAGCACGGGTCTATCTGCTAAAATCGCCATTAGCAACTGAAAGAGCAAAATGGAAAATTCCAATTATAAAAAGGGATTAATAATCCTTACTTCACTCCTGATACTTTTTTCCGCAGGCAGTGCGATTGTACTGCTCGATGCACAGGAAGAGATAGTCATTCAGAAAAAGCAGCCCGTGGATGAATCCTCACTGCAGAATCCGGGAATATCAGTTTCTTATAATAGTATTTCTATTGAACAAAAAGTTATTACTCATTCGGGTATCTGCTATGCCCTTTCCAGGGTAAGAGGATTCTTAGTATCCTTCGATGGACAGCAGACCTGGATTGAGCGCAATCCTGGGCTCCCCTGCAAGATAGTCCGGACCTCCAGCCAGGGTCGAAGCCCCGGCACTGTACGTCATCTTACTGCCTTAGGTGTTGATCCTGTGAATGAAGGCCGGATTGCCGTTACTACAGCTCAAGAGCTCTTCCTCTCGGAAAACTATGGGGCTTCCTGGGAGAGAATCCCACTGGGAAAGCCCATGAGCAGCAGTTCCTATCCGACTTCCGTAGCCCTCTCTCCGGAAGACCTAAATACCATTTTAATTGGCACTTCGTTCAACGGATTCTTTGAAACAAAGAACAGGGGGAAAAGCTGGCAGGATTACTCCCAGGATGCCCGGTTCCTGTACCGGGGCGCCGGTTTTTATGAAGAGATCTCCGGCCTCACCTATCATCCGTATCATCAGAATGACAGCAACATTATTATTCTTGCCTGCGGCTTTGGCCATGGGATATATATATCCTCAGAAGATAGAAAATCCTGGGAGAAGATTGCCCCCTGGCCCATCTCGGAAGCTGGACCGGGGGTTGCTCGCGGAAATATCATACGGAGGATCCAGAGTAAAAGGGTTAAAAATCACTGGCTTTTAGAAGTGCAAACTTTAAAATCCCTCTGGCATTATAACCTTCACAATAAGAAATGGCGTTTAATAAATACTGTACCATCCCGGTGGCAGGTAAATCCCTTCAAACATGAAAGAATATGCAGAGCATCGAATAAGTTCGGCATCTATATTTCTTCCTTTTTCGCAGACGGCAAAGAATTGGACAGGCATTTGAAATTTTTAAGCGAACATGGTCTTAACTCCATTGTTGTCGATTTTAAGGATGATTCTGGCTGGATTACATATGATACTTCTTTAGAACTGCCTTATCGGACCGGGGCTGTAAGCAAGCGCATACATTTAGAGGAGCTCCTGCAAAAGGCTCATGAGCGGGGAATATATGTAATCGGCAGGCTGGTTGTGTTTAAGGACAGGCAGCTATTCAACTATGCGGATCACATGTATGCAGCCTGGGATAAAAGCGACCAACCCTGGAGATACTTAAAAAAATACGAAGATGAGGAAACCGGAGAAATAAAGTTCAGCCAGAACGAGTACTGGGTGGACCCCTTCTGTACAGAAGTATGGGATTACAACATCGCCGTGGCCGGAGAGCTGCAGGATAGAGGGGTTGATGAGATTCAGTTTGACTACATTCGATTTCCCTCAGACGGCGATTTATCCAGGATACGGTACCGCTACAGGGAGCAGGGTATGACCCGTATCGATGCACTTGAATCTTTTCTATCTCTGGCCCGGGAGAGGATTCATATTCCCATCAGCACTGATCTGTACGGATTTAACTCCTGGCACAGAATGGGAAACTGGATTGGACAGAGCATAGATATGCTGGCCGATTATGTGGATGTTATCTGCCCCATGTTCTATCCTTCCCACTTCCCTAAAGGATTTTTAGGGCATATACCCTACCTGATCCGGGCCATGCAGATCTATCAGGAAGGAACTAATCGGGCTTCATCCATAGTGGGAGAGCGCAGTATTATCCGACCTTATATACAGGCATTTCTGATCGGCGGCGAGCTTAAGATGACTAAGTCCGAATACAGTAGTTATTTAATCAACCAGATTGAAGGAACCCTGGCTGCCCCTTCTTCCGGTTTTACGCTCTGGAATGCTTCCAACAAGTACTATATGGTAGTAGAATCCTTAAAATCCCTGATCCCTGATGTGCTAAAGCCCAGGAGGATGAAATGAAAAGGCTCTTCCCTTACCTGCTCATTCTAATAAGTTATGCTCTTTCAAGCTGCGCCGGTACACCGGTTGAAGAGGAAATAGATGAAACTGCTCTGAAACTGATAGAGGCTGAAAAGCTCATGGAGATCGCATCGCCAATGCACTTAAGAGAGGCTCTTAAGATTCTTACCTCTTCAAAGCTTCAATCGGATGCTAATGCCGGCAGGCTGGCTGCCTTAGCCGGTGAGGTTTTTACATTTTTATATCCGGAATTGGATCATGAACCTTGCTTAGAGGGACTGCCTCCCATATCTGGCCCTTACAAGACTCTATTTGCCAGTGCCCTGATGGGAGAAGGCTTCTACCCGGATACAGGTACTATGGATAAGGCTGATTTTTGGAACCTGACTCTCCCCTCATTTTATCTACTGAAAAACGGCCTGGGCGCATCTCAGCAGGAACTGAAGAACCTGAAGCTCTCATTAGATATTGCCGGAAATATTAACCAGGATTCTGTTCTTCCCCCTTTTTTTAAGGGTCTTATAGTAGAACGGCAGGGGGAATTAAGCATGGCCTTAAGTTTCTATGCTGAGAGTGCTGCTAAATCCGAGTCATTTTACCCTGCCATACTTCGTCTAGCTCTCCTGAAGATAGCAGCCTATCAGCCTGAAGCGGCGGTTCCCCTGCTTGAAAAAGTTCTAAAAGCTATCCCGAAAAACTCATTTGTCCGTGCCAGGGCTGCAGAAGCCTATTTTGCGGCTAAAGAATTCGATAAAGCATCTGCCCTGGTTGCAGAGGAGCTCCTGAAAGATCCGGAAGATACTAAATATCTGCTCCTCAGGTCTCGAATCCTAAGAGAAAGTGGAAACTGGCCCCAGGCCTTTAAGCCTCTGAATATGGTTCTGTTAAAGCAGCCGAAAACTGTAGAGGCCTATCTGCTTAAAGCTGATATTCTCCATGAAAACTCTCATGATACTGAAGCTGCCTTAGTCCTGTTGAGAGAAGCTGAAGAATTAATACCTGAGGATCCGAGGATTCCGGAGAAGACAGGGAAAATACTCTTAGAGTCGGGAAAAAGTGAAGAGGGTTTAATGAAGCTGAACCGGGCTATAGAGCTTGATCCGGATAGGATAAGTACCTTAAGGCTCCTCATGCAGGATGCTTTAAAGCTGAAACGGTGGCTTCAGGCAGCTATATATCTCTCCAGGATTCTTGAACAGGAAGAAACTGAACAAGACCTTGTTTCCGCCCATCAGATATTTGTCAATTTAGGAGATGCCGCTCAGGCGCTTTACTATGCTGAAAAACTCTATCAAATGGGAAGCACAGACGCTTTTATCCCCATTTACGCTAAAGCCCTGGTTTTAAATCAAAACCTGGAGCAAGCCCGGGCCGTTATTGAAAAAGGGCTTGAGCATATTTCTGATCCTTATACTCGAAGTGAGCTCTTGCTTCTCAAGGCTCTGGATAAGGATACTGACCCGGATGCCAGGTTAAAATTTTTGCAGGAATCTCTGCTTGAAAATCCGGATAATCTTGAAACATTACTAAAGATCTCTGATCTATATATCGATAGACAGGATTACCGAAAGGCAAGGCTGTTTCTTAAGAGGGCTGTAGAAATAGATCCCAACAATCCGGGCTTAAGGATCCAGCTAAATTTGGTCGAGTCATCTTTACAGCCCTCCTCAAAGCACTAAACTCTTGACGTTAAAAAGACGATTATGATAGTGTTACGTTAAATTAAGCTAAGAAGCAAACTCAAAGAGTTGAGGGGGAATAAATGGCAGACAGTCAGAGTGCTCCAGAATTATATGACCACCTCTCTGGAGAAAAGATCTACTGTGCGAACTGCACCCACTGTAAACTCGTAAGAGTACCTGCCGGAAATGGGAGTCAGTATTACCTGAGAGTAAGATGTAACGCAGGAAAGTGGAGAAAGAAACTTGGCGAGGAAAAGGTATATAAATACTTTACCGTAGCTAGAAGAACCCTTGACACATGTGACATGTATGAACCCATGGGAGAAGCTAAGGACTTTCTAAAGGAACTGAAAAAGAACCTGCCTATTAAAGACGAGATATATAGCTACTAATGAGAAGCATTTATTCTATTTTACATGCATCACTACTCATTTTGCTCATAATGACTCTATCTGCATCCTGTTCTTCATCCCCCAAAACAATAGATGAAAGCTTGAGTCCACCGGTATTTTTCCAAAAAGCTCAGGAAGCCTCGGATAACGGTAAATACTCACTGGCGCTTCAGTATTACCGGACCTTTCAAAGAGTATATCCGGATGAATTAGAGAGGAATCTCTGGGCTTCTTATGAAATCGCCTTTCTATACCACAAAATGGGACAGGATGAAACGGCACTGGAGCTATTTGATGAGCTGATCAAGCTGTATGCAGCGGAGGAATCCGACACTTTTCCCCAGGGGCCGAAGATACTGGCTGAAAAAGTAAAAGCCCGGATTGAGGAAGAACATCTAAAGCAGTAATGCATTATCGTTACTGCCCTCTCTGCGGGGGTATGCTCGAAATAAAGTCAACCAGCCTTCTGGACTGCACAGAATGCGGGTATCACTTCTATCAAAACTCAAATCCCACAGTAAATGCCGCGATTCTGCGCCAGACAGAAGGCAAGAAACAGGTGCTCTTAGTCAGGCGCGGGGTTGAACCTTTTAAGGGATACTGGGATCTGCCGGGAGGTTTCTTAAAAGTTGGTGAAGATCCTGAAGCCGGGCTTAAGCGGGAACTGAAAGAGGAGCTGGGTTTAAGCTCGATAAAACCTGAATTGTTTTTTACATTTGTGGAGCGATATCCCAAAAAGGAGCTGCCGGAAGAAGCCCAGTTTACCCTCTGTCTTTTCTACCTGATAAAAACGTTTGAGGAAAATACTTTCTCCGCCCGGGATGATATCACTCAAGCTGAATGGTTCAATCTGGATTCTCTTCCGCAAAATCTCAGCTTTAAGGGGAACAGGCAAGCTTTAAATGCTCTATTGAGGTAATATGATGGTATTGATGGAAATACCCTTCTTCCCGGCATCCTCATAAACCATCTCCTTAGTAATCTTTCCCCTGGGACGCGGATGAGGGGGGGCATCTCCGATAAGTATGATCAGGCGTGAGTCCGCCTGCCAGTCATAAGAGTGTATACTATTAAACAGTGCTTCAAAAACAGCCTCCGGGATATCCCGGCCGCCTGCCACTCTCACAGAGTCTATATTACGCTGGATTGCATTAAGATCCTGTTCAAAGGGTAAGGCTTTTACCAGATATTCCTCAAGATAATCCCTATAGTAGAGAAGCCCGACCCTGTAGGTTTTGAAACGGGAGGTATGTTCTGTAATCAGCGGCAGGATCTCTTTTTTAAGGGCAGGCATATCGTCATGCATACTCCGGGTCGTATCTAAGGCCAGCACTAAATCCAGAGTCTCCCCACCGGCATCATCGATAATATCTCCTATACGCTTGATGAGATCCTCTTTTCCCGAGGATTTCAGGGCCTTTCCACTGCCCCTCTCGGCAATGCCTGTAAAGCTGTCAACAGCCTCCTTCATAAATTCACCTTCAGGTTCTGCAATTACAAGCTGTTTTACTCTTAAGACAAAGGGATTATCAAGGTAGTTTCCTGTATAATCGGCATAAGGCCTGGCAAAGCTGCGAATATTTAAGAATGTTCCATCCAGCACCTGAATCTCCCCGCTCCTGCTCCATGAGTAGCCATACACCACAATATAGGGAATAAAGATACAGAAGGATTGCCCCAGTTCCTCGTGCTGTTCCAGGGTTGAATCCATCAGGAAAAAAAGATCCTTTCCATTAAGAAACTTCCCGTCCAGAATCCGCCGCTCATCACCGTTTAGCGGATGGTAGACAGGATTACGCAGGGTATAGGAATGTGACCGCTTTGCCGGATCTGCTGAGGATTCAGTGAGCAGAACCGACTTAATATCCGGCTTTCTGCGGATCCAGAGATAATACCCCCCCTCCAGGGTCTGTACAATCTTAAAATCCTCAGGCTTAAGGCTTAGATCAACTTCCGAAAAAAGGGAAGCACAGAAGAGGAGTAGAAAAATATGTGTAACGGCACTCCTTTTCATAGCTCATATAGATCATCGGTAGACTAAAGTGCTTGTTTAACCGGGGAACTCTAATACGGCCGGGAAGGGGATATCCGAGTTGTACCTGGTAAAGCCCAGTAGAACGAAAAATCGCCGCACAAATTTTTCAATAAATAGACACCAGTATTCAGCGTTCTCAAATATAAAAAAGAGGTGCATGTTCTGTTCGCTCCGATAACACACGGAGAAATATTCATGCACGGGAATCTGATAAACATGCATCTCCTTGCAGCTTAAGGGAAGCCAGTCTGCGGGAATGAGAACCGAATATGGTGTAAAAATCACCTCTACTTCTTCCTGACCTATCCGATACACCCCTCTAAAAGCAGCCAGTGAATTGGGCGGAAGAAGCTTGATTCCCTTTATCTCGTACGGGCCCCTATTTAATATGGCGTAATTCCTTAAAAGATCATGTGAAAAGCACAATACGGGGCAGATGAGCAGAAAGAGACTAACTGCCCGGCAAAGCGCTCTATTCAACCGTGACGCTCTTGGCAAGGTTTCTAGGTTGATCCACATCCCGTCCCAATTCAACGGCACAGTGATAGGCAAAGAGCTGAAGGGGAACAACCATTACAAGGGGGTAAAAACACTCTTTCATTCGGGGAACCTCGATAACATCATCCGAAATCTCTGTAATCTCCGAGTCTCCCTCTACGGCGACGGCGATGATTTTTCCTTTTCTGGATTTAACCTCTCTCATGTTGCTGATAATCTTCTCCTTCAGGCCGTCATCGGGAACTAAGAAGAGACAGGGGGTCTCCTCATTAATCAAAGCGATTGGGCCGTGCTTCATCTCCGCCGCACTGTAACCCTCGGCGTGTATATAGGAGATCTCCTTAAGCTTTAAGGCCCCTTCCATAGCAACAGGATAGTTGATCCCTCTGCCTAAAAAAAGAAAGTCCTTAAAATGGGAATATTTCACAGCCATATTTCTGATGGCCTGATTGTTCATAAGAATTTGTTCTATCTTTACAGGCACAGACTGAAGGTTTTGAATAAAATCCACACCTTCTTCATAGGACATATGCCTCATTCTGCTCAAGAGCAGGGAAAAGAGGTAGAACACAGTGACCTGGGAGGTGAAGGCTTTGGTAGATGCCACTGCGATTTCCGGTCCTGAATGAATATAAACCCCTCCGTCGGATTCCCTGGCAATAGTTGAACCCACTACATTACAGATTCCCAGCACAGTTGCTCCTTTTCGCTGAAGCTCTCTCATGGCATACAGAGTATCCGCAGTTTCTCCGGACTGAGAGACGGCAAAATGAAGTGTATTCCGCTCTACCACCGGATTTCTGTAGCGCAGCTCTGAAGAGATCTCTACAGTACAGGGTATACGTGCGATTGATTCTAAGAGGTATGCACCCACCATGCCCGCATAGAATGAGGTTCCTGCAGCCACTATTCGCACTCTCTCTATATTCAGTAGATCTTTATTACTCATATTCAAGCCGCCTAAGTGAGCTGTAGCCAGATCCGGCTCTATTCGCCCTCCCATGGCCCTTTTTACCGATTCGGGCTGTTCAAAAATCTCCTTTTCCATAAAATGGACGAACCCGTCTTTTTCGATCTCCTCCAGTTCCCAGGATACAAGCTCAACCTTTTTCTCGATTACCTGATCCCTAAGATCAGTGGTTCTGAAATCATCGGCATCTATATTTGCAACTTCTCCATCCTCAAGGTATACAACCTGCTTGGTATGGGAGATGATGGCTGTAACATCAGAAGCTAAAAAGCTTTCCCCGTTTCCAATACCAACAACCAGGGGAGAACCGTTTCTGGCACCGACAAGCTTGCCTGGATGATCGATGTGCATGCATACTATACCGTAGGTTCCCTTAAGCAGAGCCAGGGCTTCCTTTACCGCCTCCTCCAGATCTCCTGAATAGTATTTCTCTATAAGATGGGGGATCACTTCAGAATCAGTCTCGGTTTGAAACACATGCCCCTCGGATTTTAGCTTCTCCTTCAGGCTGACATAGTTCTCTATGATACCATTGTGTACAACAGCAATTCTGTCATCACAATCCGTATGAGGATGCGCATTAACATTGTTCACCTCCCCATGGGTGGCCCAACGGGTGTGCCCGATTCCGAAGTCTCCCTTTAAAAGGGGAGGCACAGAATTTCGCAGATCCCTGATTTTTCCCGTGCGCTTTATAATGTGAAACCTGCCGTCTGAGTATATGCAGAGCCCTGCTGAATCATATCCCCGATACTCGAGGCGTTTTAAACCCTCTAAAATGACTGCCGCAGCAGGCTTGGGCCCGCAATAGCCGATAATTCCGCACATATAACCTGTCTCCTTAACTAACCCTATATCCTCAACCGCCGAGGCGCTCGGCTAAGTCGTTAAGCTTATCATAGTCGGAAAGCTGAATTTTATTCACTTCCACCTTGATAATTCCTGCTCGCTCGAAGTCCCGGAAGTAATTCCTTACCTGATCCATGGCCAGTTCCAGATTTTCAGAAAACTCCTCGACAGTCCGGTCATAGGAGAGACTGGCGTGCTCCAAACCCGCACCCTGAAAGGTATACACCAGATTCAGAGCTACCAATCCCCGGGCATTCTTCCTGGCTAAATGCTTGATATGGAGATTGGCATTCTGCAGGCGCCTGCAGAGCTTATCGATGATATGCAGGGCGATTTTTGCATTTTTATTGATCATGTTGAGAAATCCTTCCCGATTAAAGGCTAAGAGCTCCACCCGATCTAAAGCCGAGATAGTTGCTGTTCTTTTGACTTTATTAACAATGGCCATCTCCCCAAAAAAATCTCCCTTTCCCATTACGGCCAGAACCTGTTCCTTGCCGCCTATATTCCTGGCGACCTTCACTTTTCCGGACTGGATAATATACATCTGCTCGCCCTCTTCGCCTTCCTTAAAGATGATCTTTCCAGCTTCAACTGTCTGTCCGAATTTACCGAACAGATCTGACTCACCTGCCATCAGTGTCCTCCTAGAATATTCAGCATAAATTATGTCAATAGTAAAAGCAATAGGAATAAAAATCCTGTTGTCCTTCTATAGGAGGTCTCTATGCTATTACCTTTAAAATCTTGCGCGTTCAGCACAAGAAATGATCAAGTCCGGCGACCGAATGAAGTTCGGCTTTGCGAGCGCCTACATATATTGTGGTGGACTTTTGATTTTAGAACTTCGGTTTGCTCTGTAAGCTGCGCTGGTAAAATAAAAAGAATGCTTCTTGCATATATACTGCTTCTTTTCATCTCCTGCGGACCGCTGGCAGAAATCAGGGAAACGGTGGAACCGGATGTGACCCCACCTGTTTTCTTGGGACTCCGCACCCTGAATGAATTAGAAATTGAGCTTGAGTTTGACGAGACAGTTTTTTGTGATCCGTACTGTATACAGATCCATCCGGAATTAGAGATAAGCGGGATCATACCATCCGGTGAAAAGATCATCATACAGGTTTCACAGCAGGTCCCCGGCCAGGAGTATATCCTTGAAGCCACAGTCCTTGATGCTAAGGGCAACAGTCTGTCCTTTATGGCCGGCCTTTACGGTTTTAATCCGGCAGTACCCTTGATGGTAATTAATGAGTTTACCACCAGGGGCACAGGCAACCATCCGGATGTTGTAGAACTAAAGATCCTCTCAGACGGAGATATGGGCGGTGTAACCTTATACCAGGGCACGCCGGGGAACTGGAAAGACAGACTGATTTTCCCCGGCTTCCCCATTGCAGCATCGGAATTTATTCTGGTCCATTTTAAACCGGAGGGAATTCTTGAGGAGATCGATGAGACTGAAGCCAAAGATATTTCAGGTGGACTGGACGCCTCTGACTCAGCTTATGATTTCTGGATCAGGGATGGGAGCGGTATCTCAGGGAATAACGGGGTGCTGACAGTGTATGATCGTCCTGGCGGAGCGCTGCTGGACGGGGTTCTCTATTCCAACCGTACTTCGGATTCTGATCAGTATTATAGAGGATTCGGGACCCGCAATACAATGGAACGGGCTGATGAGCTGGCTGAAGACCATGGATGGCAGATTACAGAAGCCCAGATACGCCCCGAAGACGGGATAAATCCTGAAGGCTCTACAGGAACCCGTTCCATCTGCCGGGACTCAAGCTCAACGGATACAGATATAAAAGCAGACTGGCATATTGTGCCAACCTTAGGATATACATTTGGGACGGATAACTCTGATGAGATATACCAGTGATCTTATTATAACCAGCTCCCGTAAATATGGGTCGATTCTTCATCAAAGGACAATATGTGAACATTCGGCCACACATCCGTCCTCAATTTCCGAATAAAATATTCCGGTTTTTCACTCTAATATGCGCCGAAAATCATCTCGCCAACTGTTATACTTGTAGTGAATTGCATGTCTGGAGATATTAATGTCAATATGCCTACAAGTTTGACCAAATTAAAACAATCTTTGTGATAAAATAAATCAATTGCCAGTAAGTTAGTGACTTTCGTTCTCACCGAGGCGACTGAATTTACCGGGTGTTAAAAATACTCACGAGTAATTTTGACAGATGTAAAAAGTGGTTTATCAACCTGCTTTCCCACTATATATCCAGACTTATACGAATAGACTCGTTAACATTTCTCATGATTTTAGATTCTAATTTGCCAATCTTTTCTCCGAGGTGAGACTTATCAATAGTACGAATTTGATCCATAAGGATTTTTGATATTTCATCCAATCCACCTTCACCTTTTGTAATCTTAACCTCAAATGGATAAACCTTATCAATAGATTTCGAAGTTATGGGAGCTACAATGACTCTATCATAATACTGGTTACCCGTATTATTTGATATAATCAGGGCTGGTCTGGTTTTTGCTATCTCTGAACCAATAGTTGGATCTAATTTAACCCAATAAATCTCTCCTCTTTGAGGATATGGCATTTATTCCCAGCCCTCTGCAGAAATAATATCCCAATCCTCGTTTAGCTCCTTCCTATCCATCATAGAGGCTATATATCCCTCTTTCATTTTCTCTATCAATTCTTTCTTCTCAATTTCCTCTATTTTCTCTTTTATAAGTATATTGATAAACCGACTAATCTTACGCTGGGGGACGATATTTTTCAGCTTCCTGGCTACATAATCATCCAGGATAATTGTAGTTCTCATATCTTACCTTCAACTGAGATTATATGCTTTACTTTATGTTATTTTCTATGATATGTCAAGCATAATAAGTTTCATCCGATCCAGTTCCTTTACTCTGCTCGAAACCCCATAAAAAAGCTGAACCGCGAAGGTCTCCGCTGCACAGCAGTCAGACCACTTTAACCGGCCCTGGAAGGATTACAGGTATTCCTTAATCATATCGTTTAAGACCGGACGGGGCACAGCTCCGATCTGCTGTTTTACAACCTTGCCCTGATGAAATAGAAGAAGTGTCGGTATGCTGACAATATTGAATTGGGAGGCCAGTTCGCCCTCCTGATCCACATTAATTTTGGCAACCTTTATTTTATCTTTATGCTCATCGGCCAACTTTTCTAAAATAGGGCCTACCATTTTACAAGGGACACACCATTCCGCCCAGAAATCCGCCAGTACGAGAAGAGCTGAATCTAAAACCTCTTCTTTGAAATTAACACTTGTTACAGTTACTTCTGCTCCCATAATGCCTCTCCATTTACTTCCTGCGCTTCAGATCCTTCAAGCGGAAGTTTTCTATGACCCCGGATACATAAGCCATTATTTCCTTCAGGCTCTCCCGTGATTGCTCATTTAATTCAGGATAGTTTGTGGCTACCCTCAGGAGAATATCGTAGAGGTCATGTAAGAAAAATGCACATTCCAGTATATAATCCTTTTCTTCTCTGTCAATAGCATGATAGTCCCGGGGAAAGAGGTTAAGATGGTAAAGGTAGCGGGAAAGTCCTGATGATATTCTATCCTTCCCTATACTTCCTAAATAGCGCAGTTTGGATTCCAGATTTATGATAGTCATGGAATTCCGGGAATAAGCCGTATCTTTTAATATAAGGATGAGATTTTCCCAGTACTTCTGTTCCAGATTGTTTAATGCACCCAGCAGGTGCCTGATTTCCTCACTTGTATCTTTATGAAAGCGTATTTCAGGGTATTTTAAAATTTTTTTTCTGTTCTCTTCAATGATCTTATCTGCCTTGTCCGAAAAGCTCATCGAATCACCGCCGCTTGAACGGACAGACCCTGAAGCCACTTTCTCCTCCTCACGCTTGATCAATTCATCGATTGCGCCAATCTCTGCCAGAAGGAAATTTGAAACATCCACGGATTCCTCAAGAGCGTTCAGATAGCGCTCTTCAAAAGCGATTTTAAGAGATCTTGACTTAAAGAATTTGTAGCTATACTCATCATAGCGTTTGCGTATCTTATTAACGACCTCTGTAATTTCACCGGGAGTTAACTTTTTAACCTGCATATATCCGGTATTATCTTAAAACTTTATTATTGTCAATCACTGCTCTCCCGGAGTCTAATAACAGATATTGCTAATTTATGTTATTCTTGGTATTATATATCTACGGAGGCAGGAAGATGAACGTATCAATTACTGCTGAACTTAAGAAGTATATAGATGAGAAAGTTGAAAGCGGTTATTATCAGTCATCAAGCGAAGTAATTCGCGAAGCTTTAAGATTAATGTATCAACGCGATGTACTTTTCAAGAAGCGATTAACCAATTTAAATAATGATATTGAGATTGGACTTAAACAATTAGAGCAAGGTCAGTCGATTAATACATCTGAATTACAAAGCCACATATCAAAGCGCAGTAATAATTTCTTAAATGACCAGAATGGCTGATTATATAATCTCCGATGCTGCGGTTAGAGACTTAGATGATATCTGGACATATATTGCAGCAGATAATCTGAATGCAGCAAACAGAGTTGAAGAAGAAATTCTCTCAGCATTTCAAAGACTCGCTGAGAATCCGAAGATCGGACATATACGGAAAGATCTTACGAGCAAAGCCGTGCGGTTCTGGAATGTTTACAGCTACATGATTGTGTATCGTGGAGATAAGCAGCCAATAGAAATAGTCAGAGACTTATACGCATATAGAGATATCGTCACGTTGATATAAAGACGGTATTATATCCTAACATTCATATCTATTCCTGCCCGAAAAGGGAGATGTCGCTTTCCAACGAGATGCCGGCACCCGTGAATGCGGTGAGATGATAGTAAGCATAGCGCAGCCTGCGGCTGCATCCAAACGTGTCTTTTAAAGTGAAATCTTGTTAAAAAAACAAGATTTTGGGTTATCATAGTATAGATAAGAGGAGCCTGTGATTGTCACGGCTAATAGCAAGCCTATAGCAGCTTTGGTTAGGATTGAGAACGCGGATGATGAAACAGTTTTCTTGAGCAACGATCCGAATTTTCTGGCGATTATAGAGAGGTCGAGGGTACGTCACAAAAAGGAAGGTGGAATTCCCAGTAAAGAGATGCGTAATCGTCTGGGTCTGAATCATGTTTCATTTTGATTCATGAAATACTTGCACTAGAGGAAATGCCCTTATTACAGCAAAAGTGGTTTTTTCATCCGCTTTAAAGTGCTCAAAATCCATATCTTGTGTGAACATTTCGACTTTACAGATTGCATCTAAGGTATCATTGAGATAATCAATATACTGACGTTTAGCTGTCATACCAGAACAACTTCATTGTTAATATAAGTCCCAATGGCTGGCTTCAGAGCATCCTTCATTACAAGATCCACCTTTACATCAAGTAAAGCTGTTAGATCATTTTCAAACTTCATCAATTCTAAAAGGCTGGGCACCTCGTAAAACTCAACAAGCAGATCAAGATCGCTCTTCTTATTTTGTTCGTTGCGTACATAAGAACCAAATATGCCCAGTGATTTAACCTGATACTGGCGGCGCAGTTCGGGCATATGCTGCCGGAGTATTTTAATTATGCGTGCAGCATCTGAGGTTTCTCGTAAATCTGGCATAAAAACTTACTTCCTATCTATCCTCTCTTAACAGTAGATACAATAAGTTAGAAATTAAAAGGAATCAAGCTATATTCCTCCTATAATACAGGACAATTTTCATGTCTTATGAAACACGGAAATTGAGCGGCAGGCTTGTCCTCACCTGGAAGAACAACACCTACCGCTGTTAACTATGAGACTCTTTAAAATGAGGCTGCTTCTTCCTGATCCGGATCCTGTCCGGGTTCCTGATCCGCCTGGTGACCTGCCTCCTGCCCGTTCAGGTCCTGCTCTTGGTCGTTTTCCTGGTTATTCTTGAACTTGGGCTTGAACTCCACATGCTCAGCTATAATATGGACTTTGGAGCGGGTTTTACCCTCCTCATTGGTCCAGCGGTCCTGTTTCAGCCGGCCTACGACTCGTACCCCTCTTCCCTTGGTAAGGTACTCCTTACAGACCTCCGCCAGTCTTGACCAGGTAGTGACGTCAAAGTAAGACACTTCCTGCTGCATCTCATCATCCTGCTTAAAGTAGCGGTTCGAGGCCACGGAGAAGGTGCAGACCTGGGTTCCCTTGGCTGTAAAGTTTAGCTCAGGATCCCGCACCAGGTTCCCTTCCAAAAGAATTGAGTTCAGATTGTTCATAAGTTCCTCCTGTTTTTAGATTTGGCTTGTGCCTTCATACTTATAAACAATGAAATTTAGTATGCTGCTTCAAAATTTGATTGGCTGTTTTAAATAAAATGGAAATAATCTTTACAGATAAATGGATAGAGTACCATAGCAATAGCAATATTGTAAAAAATTTGTTAAACTAAATTGTCAATGTTTTTATATACTGATGAGTAGATTTTTAAGAAATTAACATAAGGAGATATGAATGGTGATAAAAATTCTCAATAGTCATATAGAAATTACAGTAGGAATAGCCGGTGGTAAACCTCGAATTGCCGGGCATCGAATTACTGTTCAAAACATCGTGATTTGGCATGAATGGATGGGGCGTAGCGCTGATGAAATCGCCGCTGAGTATGGCCTTACTCTATCCGATGTTTACGCCGCTCTGGCTTATTATTATGACCATAAAGCCGAGATAGATAAATCGATTAGAGAGGATGAAGCCTTTATAGAAGAATTACGTCAACGAAGTAGCTCAAAAATCTCTCAAAAATTAAATGCATAAAAAGATTAAATATTACACAGAGGAAACTGAATTAACTATTTGGGCGGTTTCCATCGCCACCGGACTGCAGCTTCGGGTTCTGGACTGTAATCCCGGCTCTCGGGGGGATTCAGTGCGCCTAGCGCTTCCATGATGCTCTACATCGAATAGGATCATCCCTATGATCCCCAACGCGGAGATGCAGAGGTTATTGCATTGAGTATATAGTCAAAGTCTATGGGTGAGGGATTTCCAGGTCTCTGCAGATCTTCTTTGCCAATATTTCGTTAATTTCATGAGTGTGGCCAAAATCCGTGGATAACATATTTTAGGCAGCCCGCTCTGATGTGTTGTTTTCGATTATTGGTGGAGGATTTGAATCAGAACCATACAACTGAAAATGTTGACGCTTTCTATAATAATACTGATAGTCCTCCCAATCTTTGTTCATTCTGGTGGCGCGTAAATCAAGAATAGATTGAGCTCCTTGTTTTTTCCATTGCATACCAGCACCTTCCATTCTGTCTTTCACCAAATGCCCACAAGCCCCTTCGACAACTCCAGTTCCAATTGGCCATCCTTTTTTCATGTATTGTTCGTAGTGCATATAAGGAAGATTCTGTTTATAGTATCCTATTGTTGTTCTTATAGGTTTTTCCCGGGCTCTTGAAAGTGATGTATTCTCTAAGATACTTTCCAAGGTTGCAATCACTGCATCTGTTTTACCTGATAAGATTTCCAGCAATTGTGTGCCCACCCAATTTGTACGTTCAGGATCTTTCTCCCCCAAATATGCGTTTGCTGCATCCCAGAGGTATCCATAAGTATGAATAATATCTATTTGTAATGCATCATCGCCATCTGTTAAGGCTACTCGCTGTTTGATATGGTTCCCTTCCCTTTGATCAACCTTACCTTTCAAATATTCAAACGCTGCATCTTTTCCGTCCATAGTAGCACGAACTTCTTTTCCTCCAGGAACAGGTCTTTTTGCCTTAGAGTCCTTAATTTTTGCAGTATCGTCTGCTAAATCAGGCAAAAGCGCTTAAAGTACGTCCTCCAGTGTGCGTTTATAAGGCTCTATAGTGTAAATAGCAGTGACAACTGCCTCTTTTTCCTTACCTCGCTTCTCTCCTTTGCCCAATCGTGCTGATTTTACGCCTTCTTTGTCTTTTTCTCGCTTCATCGGAACACCTTTGCCATCTACTTCATAGGCTGTACGTGAGTGAGAACTTTCGTCTGTCACATACTTAATTAACTGTTGAAATTCTTTGTTAAGCTCTGCAATATTATGAAATAGAGCCGCAATCTCCAGATTCTTCATAGTACAAGCTCAGTCTCCCTGCTTTTATCCTCATCGATCAGGTCTTCCTTCCGGTTCACTGATTAATAAAAAGCATATCCCTTACCTGCTAAAATTGTCTATAGCCGCGATTAGTCTCGTCATCTGACTGCAAAGCATTGCTAAAGTTTTTCATATCCACTGCTGAAAAACCCGCTGAATTATAATTATATTCAAAGATCATGAATCCGTGCTTAAAAATACTCCTGTATTAAACTCATGCGTCCTGACTGTCCATACAAATTGTGAGTTGATTAGAATCTTAGATAATGATAGAATAATTCTGCTATTGATCAGGCAAAAAAAGATATTTAAGAATGATCTATACTACTCTATCAAGAGGGGTGAACAATGGGCAGAGCAATTGAAAAGCTGATAATTAATAATTATGTAGATGAAGTAAATGCCATTGAAGGATTAATAAAGAAAGATCGAATCCGCACTGTTGAGATAGAAGCCGTAGTAGACACTGGAGCAACCTATGTCTGTCTCGGCAGAGAGGATATAGAAAAACTTGGCCTTAAATATCATGATATAGTCGATATAAAAACAGCGAATGGAAAAGCCAGCCGTAGAATTTTCAAAGGCGCCGAAATAGAATTAAAAGGACGGTCCTTCGTAATGGAAGTGATGGAGAACGATCCAGGTACTCCTGCTTTAATAGGATACCTTTTACTTGAGGCTCTTGATTATGTTGTGGATCCAAAGAACCAGCAAATCATTCCCAATCCTGCCAGTGAAGGTGGGAAATGGTTTGCAGATATGTATTCAATATTACATTCAGAGCAACCTAATTTAGGCATATAACCCTCATAATAATAACCATCGATTTTCTATGTGCTGTTTTGAACAGTTATCTGGCTGAGATTTGCTATCATTTCAACCGTCGATTTTGGGAGAAGGAACTATTCGATCGTCTTGTACAAGCTTGCATAACATTTGAGGCTATGACATATTCAGAAATCGTTGAGAAAACGTGGCTTTATAAGCTAAGTAAAAAGGCATTATAAATAAATTGCGCATGGCTAATTTCGGTTGACTTAGACATAACCAATTTCTCCGTCTCAAGACTTCCATGCGACGCAACTTTTATTGCTAAGCTGCTTCCGATTGATTGGTTGAATCCTGGCTGGACAGATTATCGTGGTTTTCAAAATAGGTAATAACTTTGTTCAGCGCTTTTACATGCGAAGCTCGGAGTTCTTGTTTGGTGAGGATCTGTTTCAGTCCTCCGATCACTCGCCCCACCCGGCCCTCAAGAATTGCTAATGCATGCTCCCTTACCCAGGGATTACGCCCTGCACCCTTTTCGCCATGAAGAACTGTGCCGGCCTCCCAAACGTATTCCATCACGTGCATGATATCCAATACGACTGCCTCTATCCTTTCCGATAAACCTTCTTGCCTAAATGCTATAAGGAGCTGATCTTTCAAGGCCCTCTCCCCATCAAGAAAGATGACGATCTTTTTCTCCCCTTCAGGATCACGGCGCTTGACCCCGCTCTGCAAGCTCACCGAAAGCTACCTGCTTTCCAGCCATACTGGCTGCAACTTGAACATTGATAGCTTCCCTGGACCCTTTTTCTCCTCTCAAACGCCTCTCCTGCCTGTCTATGGTGTTTTGAGCAGCTTGTTCCTGGACATGCTCTTTCATGAGGACCGCCACCATCTCTTCAGGGGTTCGAGGACCGGGGTTGAAGGTAAAATCGGCAGCGGCAACCGCCATACGACGCAGCCCACCGCCGCAGGCTGCCACCGTCAACGGGAAATTTTTCTCACCTGCGCACGCTTGCCGAAAGGACACGGTCGGTTTAAAACCGGCATACGTCCTGCCACCGGCGAGAAGAATCTCTCTCAGGTGAATAAAAAAAAGCCCCCGTAAAAACAGAGGCCTTAACCAACTTTCTCAAGTCAGCTTTTGTTAACCCATTAGAAGGTTATTGAACCAACCAGGCTCCATCCGATAACGTCTTTTTCGGTCTGTTGGAGTGTTGTAAGTATGGCAAATACCTCCTCAACAGTGTAACCGGCGTTTAAAGCCCAGGTAAGGTCTTCTTCAGCCCATTTAGCAACTGAAAAGCCAAAAGTTACAGGCATTTCAATAACTTCTGCAAGATCAAAGTCTACACCTGCATTCCAGCCGCTATTTTTGCTTCCGGTAAGAAGCATGTCATAACCACCGCTTAAGTTAATAAGTTTCATTCCCGTGAGCTCTGCAAGATCTGCTGAAACGGCAAGAGCAAGAGCGGTAGCAGCGTCCAGGTCTGTAGAGTCAAACTCTGCCATCATACTGACGTCACCAGTAATATCATCTGCGCCGCTTGCATCGTCAATCGTGTCATCGCCTCCGAAGTATTCATTTTTCCAGTAGATGCTGACGCCAGGAGCGATACCCATGATGCTGCCGCCAAGAGATGCGCCTGCGCCCAGTCCCACGTCGTCGCCGCCGACAACGTCGAGCTCACCGGTTACGGAGAGATCGTACAGATCCGGCATTGACAGGAAGGGTGATATGCCAATGAGGTATTCTTCTGTCTCCTTAAGATCAGTTAGACCAACATCTATGTTTGCGCCGAACATATCGGTGGCATACCCGCCGGATAACAGAACTCCCCAGGTGGGCTCTTCAGCGTCCTCTACATCAACGTCCAGTGTCTCATAATCTTCCGATACCGCAGCTTCGCCTTCTGATGAGGTTAGCAGCACACCGGCGCTTAGACCCTCAACAACGCCTTCGGAAAGGCCGAGACTGAAGCCGACATTTGCATCGCCGGATGTATTATCGGAGGTTACCATGGAACCTATGCCGACAGCTTTGCCGAAAAGCTCAAAGCCCAGGTCTGCTACACCTGCAACTTCCTTGACTCTCAAGTAAGCTGATTTGATTACATGAGCGGCTGCCCATGCATCATCGGTGTCCTCGCCGTAAACGTATTCAGAATGGCTTATTATATAATCTCCGATGCTGCGGTTAAAGATTTAGATGATATCTGGACATATATTGCAGCAGATAATCCGAATGCAGCAAACATAGTCGAGGAAGAAATTCTTTCAGCATTTCAAAGACTTCCTGAGAATCCGAAGATCGGACACATCCGGAAAGATCTTACGAGTAAACCCGTACAATTCTGTAATGTTTACAGCTAAATGATTGTGTATCGTGGAGATAAGCAACCAATAGAAATAGTCATAGTCTTATCCGCCTATAGAGATATCGTCACACTGATTTAAAAAAAGGCAGGCATGTCTTTAAAATAGAACAATACCTGCCGTCGATGTCCAGGGATGGACAAGTGAGGGCCTTCCTGACGTCTTCGTCAGCGTCCAGGGATCCGCAAAGCCCGTTACAGCACAGCCAACTCTGTAAGTTCAGAACGAAGCTGCTTCTTCCAGTTCCTTCCCCTCCTGTTCCTGACCGGCGTCCTGTTCCTGTTCCTGATCCTGTTCCTCTTCCGGCTCCTGGTTATTCTTGAACTTGGGCTTGAACTCCACATGCTCAGCTATAATATGGACTTTGGAGCGGGTTTTACCCTCCTCATTGGTCCAGCGGTCCTGTTTCAACCGGCCTACGACTCGTACCCCTCTTCCCTTGGTAAGGTACTCCTTGCATACCTCCGCCAGTTTGGACCAGGTCGTGACGTCAAAGTAAGACACTTCCTGCTGCATCTCATCATCCTGCTTAAAGTAGCGGTTCGAGGCTACGGAGAAGGAGCAGACCGGGGTTCCCTTGGCTGTAAAGTTTAGCTCAGGATCCCGCACCAGGTTCCCTTCCAGTAGAATTGAGTTCAGGTTGTTCATAAGTTCCTCCTGTTTTTATTTTTGGCTTACGCCTCTACCTATATATACAGGAGGATTTTTCCTGCTGATTTAAAAACATGATCTTTTTGACATTATTTTCTTAAAACCGTAAGATAAAGTAAAATTCAACTCAAGGAAGGAAATATCATGCTTAGGAAAAAATTTAAGAACAGCCTGCTGGTTATCGGTATCCTGTTAATCTATTCCGGCTGCAGCACAAGCAGGTCAGCTTTGCTCCTTATAGACAGCCCGATTAAAATCGCGGAAGAGGAGGGTATATCTATAACTGTAAGATATTTGGATGAGGAAACATTAATCAATAAGTACGGAAAAAAGGGGAATCCCTTTTTAACCCCCTATCATACCCTGCAGTTTAAGCGGATCATGGTTTTTGATATAAGATTTAAAAACAGCCGCCAGGAGTCGATTGAGCTGATACTCAATCGTATGGAGCTCCAGTTCGGCGGAAAGGCCGTACAGCCGACAAACCGCTTTCATCTGGCTGGCTTCTGGGAGTTCAGAGACGACATAGACGAAACAAAACGCACAGATAGACAGAAAAAGGAACGAGCGATTAAAAAATATGTTCTCCCCAATTCAATTTCTATCAGATCTGGCGGCACAGCAAAAGGGTATGCGGTTTTTATGGGCAATCTTCCCAGGTACGGGCAGGCTTCTGTTTATATTCCCCTGTTAAGGGAAAAAACTGAGCTGATTCACAATTTTAATTTCCTCTTCGAGTTCTAAAGGGAGCGCGCAATAAAAAAACCCCCTCATCCGAGGGGGTTTTTTTTGAAATCATGTAATCTTAGTAGTCGATATCCACCTTGAGGTACGCACCGCCGTCCTGGAGAGTTTCCGGGGCTTTCTTCTTTCCGGCATTGTTTTCAGTAATCAGGTAACCAATGTATATTTCAGGCTCAGACTCGCCGCCGGGCATGATTTTTATACCAATATCGGCGCCCTGGAATGCATCGGCGTCCTCAGCAAATGACAACACCATACCGGCATAAAGACTGACCCAATCAATCGGAGTTACACTTCCGAATGGCATCACTGCGTTGAACGCGTCCATGCTGTTTCCGTCTACACCGACGCTAACATGGACCATTTCCGTGTAGTCGACAGCAAGGCCAATACCATAGGCCCACTGCTTTGCAAGTTCACCATCGTCAACAAACATATCGTACATAAATCCTGCGCCTGCTTCAAGGCTTATGTCGCCCATCTCCATTACGTAACAAGCATCAAAAGCAATCTTTCCATCAGCGGCTTCGGTTTGCCCATTCATGTCGTAGAAGAACTCGGCGCTTATATCACCTACTTCTGCATAGGCGCCAACAATAAACTCACCGTTGAAAGGCATGGAAGGATCGATAGCGAATTTGAAATTGACCATGTCCATTACTGTTAAGACAGTTGAAAGCATCCAACTTTTTTCCACTTTAACATCTATTACGTGTTCGTTTTCATAGTCGGACACCATACCATACTCTTTATCACCGGTATCGAAGTACCCTGCTGTCAGTTCTAGACCGACGCCCATGTCGGTCAGAGCAAAGGCAGCGCCGAGATCAGTTACGATTGTGGCTTTATCAAGCAGCATGTCTTCTGCGTCATGCTTGATGGATACCTCTGATGAGACGAACTCATTGACAGCAGCTTTAACATCCACAGTTGCTGTGGTGGACTCAGCGAATCCTTTGTCGAAATCGGCTATAAAACCATAGGTAACATCCCCGCCGAATGTTATGTCGCTTGCCATAAGCGGCATACTGGCCAGCGCCAGTAGCATAGAAAGAACTAATAATTTTTTCATTGTGTGTTCTTCCTCCTCATTTTATTTCATTTCAGAGCCAACGGCTCTTTTTTCCAATGTTGGCAATTTTTATGGCCTGCCGGGCCAGTTTTAGCTTTTTTTCTCCCGCTTGCCTCCTTCTTACTTTTTTCTATTTCACTTAGATAATTACCTGATAGCTTATCATATCTCAAATAAATTTCAAGTCAATAACAAAAAAAATATTAATTTTATACTATCTTTTTCTTGAATTTTCCCCTTTTTCAACAATTTCTACCTCTAATGGGCTAAAAAAATTAGTATATCCTCTTCTACATTGCTTTTCAAGTGCCTTAAGGATTATTTTCTCGTTGAATATCTATAAAAGAATACATAAAATATAACAGATGATAGCACTTCAGAAGAAAATCAGCGGTGATTGGATCGATATCCGTGAATCTGCAAACGATCAATACACTCTGAACGATATACTCAAGATTTCCCCGAACAGGCTTAAAGAGCTCAGCCATATTTTAAAGCTTGATAATGAAGAGGGAATTCTAGAGTACAAAAACTCAGTGCTCAAACCGGTCTTCTTCTCACTGGAAGAGATGAAATACTCATCATTATCCCTTGAAGAGCTTGAAGCACACAAAAACCCTCTGGAGGAGCTCCTCTTTGTCATTCTTCTTCAAAAAATGGTCTGCTCCGGGGTGATCCCTCTGCGCAGGGCAAAATCCGCAAAAACACCTGCTGAGAATCTGGAAATCAATCTGATAATCAAAGATATTAAAAACCGTTTGAAAAGCAACCCCGGGTTCAAGAAACACCCGGCAGTTAAGAACATCTTCATGCAGATAAGCATCTATCAAAAAGAAAAGCAGAAGATGTCAGAGCTGCTGCCAACTATACAGGAGGATAAACGGCCTACATTCAAACAGAATTTTCAAACTAGCTTTGACCGCATTTTTGAGAGTATTCGCAAGAACTATACTGACATCCTCGCTGAGGAAAATGCTAAAGAATTTGATCAAGAATCAAAGAGGGACCTGCTTAAGCTTCTCTCCATTAAAACGCTGTGTCCCTCTCTGACGGACCAGGCCCGGGAAGTATCCCGCCTTCGATCAACACTGATGTTTGCGGTCGTGGATAAGTATAAAACCCGGGAGTCCCTGGTTAATCTTCATAAAGAAAAGGAGAGCTTTCTGAAAATGATAGACAGGGAGAAGGACTCCTATGGGAAGCTATGCATTGAAGTAGGAATCCTGGAAACTGAAAGCTGTGTTCAGCGGGTGAGCAACCGCTTCCGGGATGAGCTCATCAGAACACTGGATAGGCTTGTCCTGCTGGAAGATAATTATTAGAGAATCTCCTCATGTCCCCGGGAACGCACTTCCCGGACGATGTCCCTCACCATTTGAGATCGTCCCTTTTTGCTTATCAGTACAACCCCGTTTTTCACAACCACCAGAAGATTATCAACACCTGCCAGGGCCACGGGCATATCCGAATATACAAAGTTCCCCTCCGATGCAACAGAAAATACGTTTTCTCTTCCTTCTCCTTTTCCTTCTCCTTCTCCTTTGGACAGGCGGGACACCTCGTCCCAACTCCCAATATCGCTCCAGTTGAAGGAGGTACTTACCATGGCACAGTTCGTGCTCTTTTCCATTATGGCATAATCTAAAGATACGGCAGGCGCCTTCCCATAAGCCCGGAAAAGGACTTCAGGAATCGAAAATATATTCACTTTATCCGTCTTATTTAATTCGGCCTTAAGATCCAGGCCGGTGAAAGGCTGGGCCACTTCCGGGGTATAACTGTTCAATTCTTCTATAAAGGTATCTACCCTGTAAGCAAACATTCCG
The DNA here is from genome assembly GCA_030615505.1 of Spirochaetales bacterium. Classification (GTDB taxonomy): domain Bacteria; phylum Spirochaetota; class Spirochaetia; order SZUA-6; family DRHE01; genus JAUWZD01. The sequence continues at coordinate 34,477 of JAUWZD010000019.1, forward strand.
GAATTCCAGTAATGACTGCCATGCTCAAGAAATCGTGCGGCCGTCTTTGAATCCGGCTTTTCTTTGAATTTTTTAACCTTAAAGCCCTCATCCAGTGCACTTCCCACCTCAATATAGCCAAACCCTGTTTCCGGCCGCTTTGGAGGTATACCGAAGGTTACTAAATAGCCTTTCTCAGCCAGGCGGAAAGCCCTGCCCACATCATGAGCAAAGGCGTCAAGAGGATCTATGATATGATCGGAGGGCAGTACAAGGAGGATGCTTTCATCTTCTCCTATAGCCTTCAGGACTGAGCATACATAGGCAATGGCCGGAGCTGTATTTTTAGCCTCCGGTTCCGGTAGAACCAGAATTCTATAACTTAAGGAGGGTTCCCTTTCTATTATAAGACTGCATTGATTCTCTATCTCTTTAAGATGATCCTTATGGGTTACAATTATGAGAAAACCGCTTAAACCTAAGGAAAGAGCCCTTAGAGCAGTCATCATAAACAGGGACCGACCTCCGCCCAGTCCGCCCAGATCCAGAAACTGTTTGGGACACTTTTTAATAGAAGCCGGCCAGAGACGGGTTCCGGCACCTCCTGAAAGAATCACAGCATGTTGAACCAATATTATGCTCCATGAGGAAATTTAATTTAAGAAGGCGGGGCAATGCCCACTAAACAGAGATGATTATCTCTATAGATATGTTTGAACCTGTAAGGCCCCCTGCGTGTTATAAAGACGAGCTCTCCCTCTTCCAGATAAAAATCATCTAACTCCCTGCTGATATCTACTGAATAGTAGCGTGTCAAATAGTTTAAGAGTTTATCGAGATTGATCTGCTCAAAATGATCGACTAAACGATTGTAGGATTCGGTTTTTCCAACTCTTTCTAAATAGTACATTTTTTGGGCCATAAAAAATATAATATGATCCCGGGTGTTCTCCATTCCTCTTTTATAATCGACCAATGCATAGTTTACAGTCTGATTTTTTTAAAATTTTTATTTATTTATCCGCATTTTCTTTATAAGCATTCTCTTTCGCACGCCACTCTCTAACCTGTTGTATGGTCTTCTTAGATAGTGATGTACAAAGACGGGCGCTATTAAGTGCACTCGTCGCTGATTCTTTATCATACAACTCCCACGGAAGTGTGTAGGATGCTTCGTCTCCGTAGTCGGTTAGAAAATGCTCTTCTGTTCCTAATGTAAGGAAATCAGGGATAATACTCTGAATATGATCCCGTATCTGTTCAGGAATCTCAGTACTGCCGAGAAGCCGATTTAAATGTTTTGCCGGCTCATGCGTTTTGGAAGAAATCCCAAATAACATCAGGATAGACTTTCCTGCATTTTCTACTGAAAGCTGGGAATGGGCAACACAAGATCGCCACCGTTGTGTTTTAAAATCTTGCTCAGCTTCTTTTAAAAACCCTTTTGCGAGATTTAATCTGTATTCGACATCATCACGAGAATTCATGAAATCCGTCCCAACCCAGCTCCCATTCTTTTTGAGGAATTCTATCAAATTGCCAGTACCACTCATGCCCTAATCGCTTGCGCTTCAGGCCAGCCTCTTTCAGTGCAATCATAACCTTGTTTCTGTAAGACTCGAAATATTTAGAGCCGAACAGGCAGATTCCATCTACGAAAACCTCCAACAGGAGTGGAGTTAAATTTTTACTTACCTCCTCTGATGTTTTCGCAATTGTATTTATTCTAAGGGGAATATCCCAAATCAAACTGCGTACCTGTTTTTGTCTTTTTATTGGATCTGGCTCCAGATTATCAATTATAAGGAATATGTCATGATCGCTGGTAGGCTTATTAATACCACGAGCACGAGAGCCAAAAAGCACTACTGTTTTAAGAGAATTCTCGAATGCTCTCGATAATCTAGTGACGATTTGTTTATAGATACTATCATCTTCCATAAATTACAAAAACAGTAATGCTGCCGTTGTGAAATGTCAAGTTATCTACATTGGAAGCTGAGTACTTAAAATAGAAAGCAAAAAATAATAAGCTTGACTTGAATGCACGTGCCTGGATAGTATTATAATCAAATCAGACCAAGGAGCAGGAAATGGCCAGGGGATTTAGTTTAGAAGTGTATCCCTGGGTTTATATAGCCCAACACACTGCAGAAGACAGGTGGGATGAACGATATATCGAAAAGGAACACTTAAGTCCGGAGGAGGAAGCTCAGCTTCCGGAAGAAAAAAGAGCCGAACTGGTCTTAAAGCGAAATACATTTCCGGAACTCCCCTTAGTGAATTATACCACCCAGTACGGAATGGGCTGTTTTGAGGGACTTAAGGCTTTTCCGCAGAAAGACGGAAATTTAAAGCTTTTCCGACCGGATGAGAATGCCAGGAGGATGGCCGGCTCCATGAAGGGTCTTATGATGCCGCCCTATCCTGAGGAGCTTTTTGTTAGCGCGGTTAAAGAGGTAGTAAAGAGAAACAAGGCAATAGGATTTGCCCCGGAGTATGATCCTGCCTGGGAACGGGAGCGCTTTTTATCCGCATATTCTATATATGTGAGGCCTTTCACCTATTCGGAACCCGGGATCGGGGTAAATTTAAGCGAGCATCCCTGGGTAGTGATTATTTCAACCGGTGTGGGCTCTTATTTTAAGGCGGGCAACTCTAAGGCGGTCACAACCAACCGAGTGCGGGCCAACCCGGGAGGCACCGGCTGGATAAAGAGCGCCTCTAACTATGTGAACAGCGCCCTGGCCAAAAAGGAGGCTGAAGCTGAAGGCTTCATGGAAGCCATCTTTTTAGATGCCGGGGAACAGAAATACTTTGAAGAAGGCTCCTCCTGTAATCTGTTCTTCCTGCTTAAAGACGATACCCTGGTTACTCCATCTTTAGAGGATACGATTCTTCCTGGTATCACACGAAAATCTATTCTTCAGATTGCCCGGGACAGGGGACTCAAAATTGAGGAGAGAAAAATCTCCGTGGAGGAAGTCTTTTCAGAAGCTAAAGAGGTCTTTGCCAGTGGAACGGCAGCGGGCGTTACATTCATCGAATCCATCACACATAAAGGCCTAAAAGTGGTTTTCGGAAACGGCAGGATCGGAGAGTTTACATCCTATGCCTTAGAAACTCTCAAGGGGATTCAATACGGAATTATCGAGGATCGCCTGGGCTGGATGGTTGATATAGATTAAAACCTCCTTACCTTTAAATCCTTGGGTATGCGGTTATAGATCTGAAGCTCAAAATCAGAAGCCGGATAGAGAATCCCTCTTTGATTCAGGAAGGCTAGATTTTTAGTCAATCCCCTGCTTAAAGTCTCCGGATCCCGGGCCAGAATATCGAAGTTTTCCGAAGAAAAGGTCAAATTAACCAGTGCCTTAGAATTTTTCTCCTTATCTCCCGTTCTGTCAGAGAGTTTTTTCAGGGTAACTCCCAGGTTATTGTAGGTTTTCAGGATATACTCAATAATTGCTCTATGCTCGGGATTTTCCTGAATGCGCAGAAAGGGAATATTGTTCCTCTTTGTTTCCAGGATATCCAATAGATGAAGGTAATACCCTTGAGCCGAGAAATAATCATCCCGCTGGTATAAGGTATTGGCCAGGGAAAAGATAGTATTTTCATTAGCGGAAACATCATCAATTACCCTGGAAAAGCGAAGAAGTGCCTCTTCATAACGGCTATACATATAGTCGATATAGCCGATTTTATAATCCAGATCATGACTATTGTAGAAATTCTCCTCAGCCTTCCGGTATAAATCCAACGAGGTTTCCAGATTTCGGTCAATGTAGTAATAGATATCCCCGAGATTCTCATATACCTTGCCGAATTCCTTCTTTTTCCCAAATATTCGCCTATCCTGCGCAACTTCTATCATATTTTTAGCTTTTTGATACTTATCTTCTGCGTCCAGATATTCTTTATTTCTCCATAAGGACTCACCAAACCGGTTATAAGAATCAATCATTATCTCCATACGCTTCTTATTTAATGGAGCTGAAGCTTCAAGGTAATTTATCGTACTTCTTATGGCTTTTACCTCTTCTACAGGGTCCCCTGCATAGCGAAAATAGCGGGCCAGGTGATAATGAATTTCCGGTATCTCCCGCTCTACCTCCATGGCTTTAAAAAGAGTATCCGGTACATCGTCAAACTCCTTCTTATCGAAGAGATACCCGCCCAACTCTGCATAAACTTGAGGTCTAACATCGATTTTCTCGCTTCAATCAAAGACTTAAGCTTTTGAACCTCACCAAGCTGGTCTGTCCGGATGAAATATTTCAGCATCCGGAATAATACCTCATCTTCCCGACCGTGATAGTCCAAAATTGATGCATAAGAAAAGCGGGCATCCTCAAAGTGTACCGGATCCTCTTCAGCCCATTCAAGGTAATTATCACCCTTTGCCAGCAATGCATCGTAATCTTGAATATTTTTATCCAGCAGCCTGTCCAGCAGCCTGTCCGCTTTTTCATAGTTGCTTAAATAGCGGGATTCTAAGTGGGCGTAATCCAGTATTCCCTTATGGTCTCCCGGATAATGTGCTAAAAGCTCATTATACTTTCCAGATGCAGCGAGAAACTGTTTTTTATCGATAAAGGCTTCAGCATATCTGTAAAACCAGTTCTTAACAGCCCAGACATCGACTGCGGTCTGGAAGCTCTCATTTGCCATAGTGTAGCGGTCATTTTCAATCTGCTCATACCCACGGCGGTACAATGAATTGGCATAGAGAGGACGATATATGAAACTGTACCCCAGGAAAACGAGCAGGCCGATGAAAGCCAGGCTCAGCACAAAAACCCTGATAATGGGGAAGATATTTTCGCGAAAGGCATAGGCGAAAGTTCTTCGCTCCTCTTCAAAAGCTAAAGCTGTCCTTTTTTCAAATCTTTTGGGAAGAACAATTCTTTCTCCGGTAATTCCGGATACCTGGGCGGCAATAACTGCGGGTGCTGCTCCCTCAACCAAAAGATCTACCAGCTTGTGGAGGCTTTCTCCGCTCAGATTCTTCTCACCGATAAGCTCCTGGATAACAATCTTAAGATTTCTCGGTAATAAGTTTAGAGAATTCTTTAAAGAAGCAAACTGTTCCTCTGAAAGCTCCAGTTTCTCCTCTTCAACTCTGATTTCCTCCTCGGCTTCGGCAGGCGCTTCAAGGCTTACTTCACCAAATTCTTCCTCCTGGAACTCGGGGAACTCCTTTTCTTCTTCCTCACTAATACCAAACTCTTCTCCCAACCCCTGCAAAGAAAACTCATCAACCTGAAGTTCCTCTTCCCCTAATGCCTGTTCGGGTTCCAACTCCTGTATAACTGGCTCTTCCTCCGCCTCACCGGGGCGCTCAACCAGACCCTCAGGCGGCACTTCACCAGCAGGTATTTCGACCTCCGGAGGGGCAGCCTCTTCCTGCTCTCCGGGCGGGACGACTTCGACCCCCGGAATAGTAATTTCCTCCGCAGGTATCTCAAAAGCCTCTTCAGGGGGAGCTTCCTCTACCGGCACCTCTTCAGCAGGGGCTTCTACCGCCTCTTCCGGTAGGGCAAACTCTTCAGGTAACATCTCTTCGGGGGGGGGAGCCTCTTCCTCGGGCAGCTCTTCAGCAGGGGCTTCTACAGCTTCCTCTGGCAGGGCAAACTCTTCGGGCAACATCTCTTCGGGAGGGGGAGCCTCTTCCTCGGGCAGCTCTAATCCCTCAGCTAAGGCAAACTCATCGATTGCTTCCTCTTCTTTAGAAGGAATCTCCCCCTCCGCAGCCTCTTCAGGCAGGGCAAACTCTTCGGGCAACATCTCTTCGGGGGGGGGAGCCTCTTCTACTGGCCCCTCTTCAGCAGGCGCTTCTACAGCTTCCTCTGGCAGGGCAAATTCTTCAGGCAGCTCCTCTTCAGCCGGAGGAGCTTCAGCCACTTCCTCAGGCACTTCTTCCTCAGCCGGAGGAGCTTCAGGCACTTCCTCAGGCAGGGCTAACTCTTCAGCCGCCTCTTCACCGAATAGAGATTCAAAGTCAAGCTCCTCCAGAGGCTGTTCAGCCGGGATCTCACCCGGCTCGACCTCGGGCTTCTTAAGACCTTCGGCAGGCAGGCCTTCGACCTCGAGCGCCGGAATTTGTTCAACCTCAGGCTCCTCAACCGGCTCCCCGGCAGCAGCTTCGAAGAGCTCGCTTATCTCCGCAGGAAGCCCCTCCTCCGGAAGTGGAACATCTTCAATTTCCTCAGAGCGCTCTGCAAGAATCTCTGGTTCGGATCCTAAGGAGTTTAGAATCGTTTTAAATCGTTCAATATCCTGAAGGCTGGGCATTTTCTCTATACGCCTCTATTGAGAGTCAGAATTCAAGTCTAACATTCCTTTTGTCGAATTATAGTATAGCAGATGTATGGGCATTCATAAAACCTCTCTTCAGTTTATTATATCTTTCCTGTTTCTGATTCTTCCCCTTTCTATTTTCGGTCTGGATCCCCTTCTAATAGAGATTAAAATAAGGGGGATAGAACATTCGGGAGCGCCTGAACGCATAGGCCTACAGCTGCTTTTCACCTACCAGCCGGATAGGCCTGTACGCACCGTGGGTCTGAGGTTTGCCCATGAAAACTACTCTGTTTTTCATATCTACTCCCGCAACGAACATGGAATATTCCTCTATTTCTACGATATTCCTGAAGACTTAAGCGTTATCACCTACCGAATATCCGTAAACGGGCTCTGGATGAGTGATCCCTCAAACCCTAATCAAAAGCAGGATGCCTCAGGCCTTTCCTTTTCCATAGTAGCTCTTGATAAAACAGAAAGCAGATCCATTACAAACCCGGTAATAACCCCGGACGGCGAAGTAAGCTTTGCCTTTAAAACTCTGCCCGGTCGGATTATCGCAATCAGCGGAGATTTCAATAACTGGGACCCCTATTCTGACATATTAACAGAAACCCAGCCCGGAAAGTACAGCATTACTCTTAATATGCTTCCCGGCAGGCACTTCTATTCCTTTATCGTGGGTGGTGACCGGGTTATTGATCCCTTCAACCTGGACAGCGCCATGGATTATGAGGGCTACCGGGTTTCCACCTTTGTGCTCCCGTCCATAAAATCTCATTAAGATCCCTTTACCAATAGAAGTATCCTTAGTAATTTATTAATAATTATTAAATCACTTGAGGGAATTATTATGTGGGAATACAGTAAGAAGGTAATGAATCACTATGAAAACCCCCGTAATGTTGGTGAAATTGAGGATGCTGATGCCACCGGCGAAGTGGGTTCACTTATCTGTGGAGATGCCTTAAAACTAACATTAAAAATTGATAACGGCATTATAAAGGACGCCAAATTTAAGACCTTTGGCTGTGGAAGCGCCATTGCCTCAGCCTCCGCACTTACGGAACTGATAAAAGGTAAGAAGCTGGAAGAAGTAAGAGATATTACCAACAAGGACATTGTAAAATATTTGGGCGGACTTCCCCAGGAAAAGATGCACTGCTCGGTTATGGGACAGGAGGCTTTAGAAGCGGCCTTACTGGATTTTAAGGGAGAAAAAAAAGCCGAGAAAGAAGACGATGAGGGCGAGATTATCTGTAAATGCTTCGGAGTTACGGATACCAAGATAAAGCGAGTAGCCTTGAGCAATAATTTGCACTCAGTCGAAGAAATCACTAATTACACCAAAGCCGGGGGCGGCTGTGGATCGTGTCTCTACAAGATAGAGGAAATACTGGATGATCTCTGGCGGAATGTTGACCGGATTCCTGGCCCGGGTCTCGGCTTTGGTCTTGGCTTGGGGGAGAGGCAGAAAAAATTGTCAGGAGGGAAAATGACTGTTGTCCAAAAAATTAAAAGGATAGAAGAGATTTTAGAAGATGAAATACGGCCTATTCTAAGGCGCGACGGCGGGGATATTGACCTTATTGATGTGGTCGATAACAAGGTAATTGTACGCCTTATGGGCATGTGCCAGGGCTGTCATGCGGCTGTGCTCACGTTAAAGGGTCTGGTTGAGGAAAAACTGCAAGAATTGGTTGACCCAGAGATCGAGGTCGTAGAGCATGGCCTTGAATAATATCTATCTGGATAACAACGCCACCACTAAGGTGGCGCCAGAAGTTTTAGAAGAAATGCTGCCGTTCTTGAGGGAAAGCTACGGGAATCCCTCCAGCATGTACAGTTTCGGCGGTGAGCTTTCCAAATACGTGGAGAGAGGCCGCGAGAGGATTGCAGATCTCTTAGGATGCCATCCAAGGGAAATTGTATTTACTTCCTGCGGTTCGGAGAGCGATAACTTTGCCTTAAGAGGACTCATCGACGCATATCCGGAGAAACGCCATATCATAACTACAAAAGTTGAACATCCGGCTATTAAGAACCAAGTCCCCTATTTAAGGAAGAAGGGCATCCGGGTTACCGAACTCGGGGTTGACCGCAAGGGCAATATTGATCTTGATGAATTGCGTCAAGCTATTGATGAGGACACCCTGCTTATCTCCTGCATGTTCGCAAATAATGAAACCGGTGTTGTCTACCCCATTCGTTTAATCGGGGAGATAGCCAGGGAAAGGAATATATTCTTTCATACCGATGCTGTTCAGGCGGTCGGGAAAATACCAATAGATTTATCAGACATGCCGGTGGATCTGCTCTCGTTTACCGGCCATAAATTTCATGCGCCCAAAGGAATCGGGGGCCTTTACATCCGCAGGGGTATTAAAATCAGACCATTCATTATCGGCGGGCATCAGGAACGGAGCCGGCGGGGTGGTACCGAGAATGTGCCCTATATCGCCGGAATGGGTAAAGCAGCAGAGCTGGCTAAAAAAAACCTGCATGAAGAGAACACCCGGGTACGGAAATTGAGGGATAAGCTGGAGCAGGGAATACTTTCGCAAATTGAAGATACGGAAGTTAACGGCGATACCGAAACGGAAAACAGGGTACCCAATACTACCAATATAGGCATCCATTTCATAGAAGGAGAGGCACTCCTGCTTGCCCTTGACAAGTACCATATTGCCGCCTCCACCGGGTCTGCCTGTGCATCCGGATCACTGCAGCCGTCCCATGTGCTCCGGGCCATGGGTGTACCCTTTACCTGCGTCCACGGTTCGCTGCGCTTAAGTTTAAGTGTTTATACTACTGAAAAAGAAATTGATTACGTACTGGAGATACTTCCGGGAATCGTTTCCCGCCTGCGAGAACTTTCTCCTTTCCACTCAATGGAAGATATAAAAGCCTTTGGCGCTTGAGCTTTAAGAGCAGCCTGATGTAAGTTAATTATAATCTGTAAACTTATGAGCCTACCAGGCTATTGAATTTTCTCAAGCTCTATTATTCTTCCCCCTTCAAATCTACCGGCCGACCATAGAGATTCGGCGAGTTTGTCGTATGCATTTTCAAAACTGTCCGGAAAGCTCTTAATAAAATTACGAATCTGATCTTCTCTCTCCGGACAGCTTTTAATGAGCCTGCCGGCTGTAAGCTCCTTAAAGTAGTAGTCTAAGTACTCCCTCTCCTGCTGAAATATATAAGCCTGGAACTCATTTACTACCAGGTATTCATCCGATATATCATAACCCATCCAATCAAGAAACAGCTTCCAGAAGGCCCTTTCCTCCTCTGAAAGCTCATTCCAGACCTGAAAACAGGCCCTGCGATAATCCGGGAATGTAAAAAAGATGCCGTGGAAGCACTCATGAGTTAACAGATGCTGCCTCAATACCAGTGATGAGCTTCTGGAGATTGAAAGAACTGATCCCTTTCCCGGCAGATAGGTACTGCTTATCCGCCGGATAATACCGTAATGTATGGATATCTTCTTTAAAAGCTCCTCCTCACTGTTCAGTACGAAATCCTCTTCATGAGCCCTGCTAAAAAAACGAGCCAGATCCAGAGCCCTGTAATCATAGGCATTGTAGCCGTGCAGATGCCTTACTTGTTCACTGTGAACCAGCCGGCCTGCATACCCCTTCTTTTCCACAAAAAAAGCCAGTCTTTTAAAAAACCTGTCCTGAACCTGATAATTTAAAGTATCGAAGATCAATACCTCAGGCAGTCTATTCCAGGAAAAGAGCTCCATGGCTTCTCTGCGCCATACATCCATGCTGTAGGACAAAATTGTTCCGGGATCCGCAGGCAGTGGATCAAGTATATCCGGGTAAGATATTTCCACTCGATCAGCTCTGAATAGGCTTTCATATGACTCTGCATTAACAGACAGTATCTCCGGGTTAAAGGGAATAATACCCGGATAAAGATTAACTTTTTTTAATCCCAAAAAACTCTCAAAGCGGAAGCGATTCTTAGAATTCTCACCGGCCAATGATAAGATCATCCCTGACTTCATAACTGGCAGAGTATTTTGCTCAATCTGTCTGAACTCCGCCCCGGAATACACCCTGTATAGGGTAAAGTCCAGGGAAATCTGCCAGATCCGGTCCAGGCCGCCTGATCCGAACATTTCCGGAGAAAAGCCTATATCAAGTGATTCGCCTCTTAAATTCAGCCCGGTAATTCCTGATCCGATGGTAATACAGCCGGGGGAACGCTCAAAACCCCGAAGCGTCTCTGTCAGACCCGCTTCCAATAGTTTTATACCATCAAGATTCGGTTCGCAGGCAAATCCTAAGACAGTATCCCCCAAGGTAAGAGGGATAAGCCGGCGGTAGGGTATATCGCAATCGCAAGGAGGGAGCAGGGAAATTAATTCCGGCTCTCCGCTCTTAGTAAATAGCTTTAAACTTTTTCCAAGTTCTGATTGATAGGTAATATAAAACGCCAGATTATCCTCATCGATAGTCAGGGTCTTTTTTAAGCGGTATATCCGTCGGTGAGTTTCATTCTCAAAGATAAGGGCATGCTGAATCCCCTGCTGATCAAAAAAGGGAAAGGCCGCCTCCTCAACATAGCAGGAGGAACCTGAAAAAACAAAGAGAAGAGTCAGGATCTTAAAAGATGTTCTCATTTCATGGATATGATACTTTTCGCCACCAGCACGGCGATCTCTCGTTTTCTCTCGGGCGGCAGGACCGGGTCCTCTCTCAAAAAACTCTCAAACCTTCCGAGGAACTCATCCGGCAGCCTGGGGAGGCTTTTAACGCTTTCATACAGCATTCTTCCGGATGGTTCAAAGCATCGGTTCAGAGCAAATAAATAGCTGCACATGCTATTAAGGAAAGCGGACGAAGATATGAGATAAAACAAATAATCATTCCTGAAGACGGCTGCGCTTAGGTCACTTAAATAATACTCTACAGATATTCGGGTAGATTCAAGAATTACTTCCCAGAAATGATCAGAGAAACTGGAGAGCTTCTTCATGATATTTTCCAGCCAATTGCTCTTTTGAAAAAGAATCTGCCCGTTTTGGATTCGATAGAACATACGGGTTCCCGATTCTCTATAGACCCAGAGCTTATTCTCAATACGTTCCAGGATCATGTCGAATCGTGCAGTATCCTGATAACGGATTCGTACAGGAAGTTCATTCATGAGAAACCTGTCTTCCGGATAAACCAGGGCTGTATCAAAAGCAGCCGCATTTTGAAACTGCTCTCTGCGATCGCCTGCGGGAAGCAAATTCCCCTTGTGGTAGACATCCATGATGATATTAAAATAGGGATCAATGGTTATGATTTTCGCCGCCTCACCTAAGACAATCGCCTCGATTCCATTCCAGCTTGAGATAATTTCTGCAAGCTGACCGGAGATTTTTTCAACTTTTCTCTGCAACCTGTACCTCCTCGTTCATTCTGGCTAAATCATACCACAAATGATATGATTGACAAAGGATTATATGCCATTGTGATTAAAGAACCTTCAGTGAAGAAACTGCGCCTCTGCTTGACTCACTCTATCAGGGAAAGTGAAAATAGAAGGAGGAACTCTTAAATGGAATTTCTTCTCTGCGCCCTGACTCCTCCGGGAAGCATCAATAGAGAGATTGGAAAAATCCGGGATATACTTTATTCCCGTTGGGGATTAGCTTCTGCCCTTGCTCTTCCCGTACTGATTCCCCTTCTGTTTCTTCCGATTGATATTGATATACCTGATAAAAAGAAGCTTAAAACCCTTGCCGTCTCAGGATTCTATTGTGTTACTCGTACATTTGCCCCAATCGGAAGGCATCTATTTCTAGGGCTGGACTGCATGTATAGGGCCAAAGAGTTAGCTGCTTTTGTTGAAACTCTCATCCCCCGCTCCCCTGGGAAACCAGATATATGGAGACCTATCCCTGAGCTTTCAGGTTTTTATCTATGCGAGCTTGAAAATCTTTCCGGTTTTGAGGAGGTAATCGCCTCTTTAGAGCCTCCTCCAAAACTTCATTTTCCAATCCATACCATCTCCTTTGTAAAGGCGGAAATCCTATCAGCAGACAATACACATGCTTTACCCGGAACAGGCAGACAGGTTGGCATGGAGCCTATATCCACCTCAACACGTTTTAACTGGTGGCAGGCTCTGCAGTGGGAAGAAGTGACTGTAGTCCGTCTTAAAAAAGCCTAAACAAGGCTCGCAAGATTCCGTCTGACAATAACTTTTAAAGCCTGAATAACCTGTTCGACGCTTAATGAAAATCCTGCCCTATTTAGAGTTGTACAAAAATCAGAATGATTCCGGTCTTTTCTATAATCAGGAGATTTGGATGGATATGTCAGATACCGGCTGAAGAGGGATATATCGTTGTTCACCAGCAGGCCGGACTGGTAGAATAAGATCAGCCGCCTGCGGTACAGAGAGGCGCCCAAAATCTTTCGATTGCCTATTGCCAGATCCGTGATCCCCCGATCCTCGACATTCTTAACTCCAAGAGAGGAAAGAGCTTCTCTGACCCAGCTATTGATCCACTGGGCATACACAAGGTTATTGAAAGGCAGGCCGACCCTGGTAACCAGGGCAAGGACAACCTGTCCGGGAGAGAGAACAACGGTGCCTCCCCCTCCTTTTCGTCTTAATATGGGTATGTCATCAGCCCTGGCATGCTCCAGTATAATATCCGCTTCCACTTTCCTGCCTGCGCCCAGCACTATTGCAGCATGAGAGGGTTCATAGATGGTGAATACCGGCTTAATCCCGGCAAGAAAGACCTCCAGAAGGTGCTCATTCACAGTCCGGTTATCGCCCGCGCGCCCTTTCCCATTCTCACATACAATGTATCGTGGCGATTTATGCTTAGCCGCCTTATTTTGGCCCATCTCCGCTACTTCAGGCTCCGTATTTTTTCAGTTTATCCGCATAGGCCAGTGCTAAACGGATCAGCATAATCCCCGGTATAATCCCCCAGAGTCCGGCAGCGCAGGCTCTTTCCCCGAACTCCTTAACTCCATCCGGTCTGACAACGTCGGAGCGAATCATGAATGGAACGGGATGAGAGGAATGAGCCTTTAATAAGCAGGGTGTGGAATGATCACCGGTTACAATCAGGACATCCGGTTCAAGCTCCACCAATTTGGGAATAAAAGCATCAACTCTTTCAATTTCAGCGATTTTACCTTCAAAATTTCCATCCTCGCCCTTAGAGTCCGTATACTTATAGTGTACAAAGAAGAAATCATACTCCTCCCAATGATCCCTCAAAGCGTGTGCCTGGTCATTCAAATCCTTAAGATCTTCCACAACTTCCATGCCTAGTAGTCTGCCCACTCCCTTGTAATCCGGGTAAACCACTAAAGCCAGGGGGTTCAAACCGAACTGCTCTTCCATTGAAGGAATAACCGGCAATTCAGCAAATCCCCGCATCAGTATGGCATTAGCCGGCTGCCTGCCCTTTAAAAGCTCCGATACCTGGCGAATAAACTCACCGGCAATCTCAGCCGCTTTCCTTCCCTTATCAGATGTGGGTTTCGGATCCAGTGATCTAACCCCAGTCATCTGCGGATCAGTATCAGTTACGTGATCCGAAAGGCCTCCACTTCTGAAAACCGCAACAGCCCGGTAGTCCTTCACCGGCTTTACAAACACCTCCACTCCGGGAATAGACACGGACTTTAGCAGCTCACACAGCTCGGCACATTTTTCGGTTGGAATACGGCCGGCTCTTCTATCGGTGATATTCCCTTTAGAATCCATGCTGGCGAAGTTCAGCCGCGCTGCCACATCACCAGCCTGCATGGGAAAGCCAATACCTAAGGCGGCTACCACGCCGCGACCGATAGAATAATCCGTGGGCTGATAGCCGAAGAGCGCCAGATGTCCTGGAGCGGAACCAGGAGTTATACCGAAACCTATAGGCAGGTGGAGGCCGCACTCCGATTCTGAAGCCAGAGCGTTAAGATGGGGAGTTTTGGCGCTCTCCAGTTCTGTTTTTCCCCCCTTCTGCATGGGAAGCCCGCCCACTCCATCTATCACCAGGAGGACAATTTTTTTCTTGTTTTTCTGAATAAGCTCATGTATAGTTTCAAGCATCAATTTACTCCTATTCGAAGATGTTAAACCTTAATATTAAGGTACATAATCGCTTTAAAGTAATGCTCGCTAAAGACTTGGTCAAGATGAGGTATGATTCTGCATAAAAATAAAAGAAATTTAACATCTTGCAAAAAATAATAATTGTATTATCATTAATACATATTATCTGTAAGGAGGAGCAACTGACCGGTCAGGAATCACGACGAAGGCTTATACTATCAATTTTAAAAGATGAAAAAATTCACAGTCAGGAGGAACTCCAGCAGCGTTTGAAACGGGAAGGCAAGGATGTTACCCAGGCAACTCTTTCCCGGGATTTGAAATTTCTTCGTATTGCCAGGGTGCCTGACCCTGTTGAAGGATATGTCTATGCGGTAAAGGGGGAAGTGGAAATGTATCCCGAACCTTACCTCTACGATGATATCAAACGCGGCATTGTTGACATACAGTTCTCGGGTAATCTGGCCGTTATCCATACTAAACTTGGCCTTGGACATGGTGTGGGTTATGCTGTTGACCGCCTGGAGATTCCTGAGGTTCTTGGCACCATCGGTGGAGAGGACACCCTGCTTGTCATATTTAAGGAAAATGCAGATAAGTCCAATTTCATAAAAATAATCACCGGTGGAAGCGGCCTGTCCGCTGAATAGACTTTTTCAAGTCATTAACTCTATTTCTCTTCTATAACTCAACACCTTCTTTAGGATTAATACTCCTATTGACCCCCTCCACTGAAAGTAAGTATATTGAGGTGAAATTCTACCGGGATGTAGCCTAGTGGCTAGGGCGCCTGCTTTGGGAGCAGGAGATCGGAGGTTCAACTCCTCTCATCCCGAGATGCGTCCATAGCTCAGCTGGATAGAGCAACAGCCTTCTAAGCTGTGGGTCGGAGGTTCGAATCCTCCTGGACGTGCTATTGCGAATGTGTTAGGTTGAAACTCTGAGCTTCTGAGCCATATCCCGGACCAGCAAGTTCAATTCCTCTGGGATCCTGCCCGGGTCGTCGAAACTGGACTTAGGTAAATTCCCTGATATAGAAAAATCTTAATAAATGTTTTTAAAACTTGACTTTTTAAAGCTCATAGTATAACATATGTTATATAACTTCTGTTATAATAACTTCTAGTAAATGGGATCATAATTACTCGAGGAGGTAAAATGTGTCACCGAAGAGTAAGAGTTTCAGCAGAAAAGACATAATTAACGCAGCCTTTGAGGTGGTAAGGAAACGGGGCCGGGAAAAGCTTTCGGCGCGCACTGTTGCCCGGGTAATGAACTCATCTACCATGCCCATATATTCATACATGCAATCCATGAAGAAACTGGAAGAAGAGCTGGCATATAAAGCAAGCGAACTCCTCTATCAGTATCAAACCACCCGAAGGACCGGCCACACTTTTTTAGATATGGGAATAGGGTATGTAATCTTTGCCAGGGAGGAATGTCACCTTTTCAGGTACATGTTCATGACGGAGCATAGTGCCAGAGACTTACAGGATCGTAGGTTCGATACTGATTTAAATACGCTTATTGAAAAAATGGGGGATGACCAAACCCTCGAAGGACTGGATAAGCAGCAGATGCAGAAAATTCTTGAAAAGATGTGGATATTTGTGCATGGGCTTGCCACACTTTTAAGCTTTGGCGTTTTTGAGCATGACAGCGAAGAATATATTATTGAGCTTATAAGACAGACAGGCGGTGATGTTATCCGGGGGGAGATGAAAAGACATGATAAATAAACAATTTATCCGTATACTTATCTTTTTCTCGGTTCTATTTTCCCTGACATTTGCAGGAATATGGGCTGATTCCGACACAGTATATATCAGTAAAATCAGGATAGTTATAGAAGAAAAAAGCTATCTCTGGGATGATAAAGAAAAAATCCCTGAAAAAGAGGGGGGAATCACTGCACCCTCCACAGTAATTTCTTTTATATCCTTTGGGCCTGGGGACAGACTGACGGTTCCTAAACTGGAAAAAAAGGTAAAGCTTGCTGAAAGAAGACTTCTTCTCTCAGGCTATTTTTTCAAAGCTCAAGTTATTATCGTTCCTCCACGTAAAAAGCCTGAGTCAAGGACCATACTGATTAAGGTCAAGGAAGGGTTTCTCTACCGATTTGGAGGGGGAAATGCATTTGCGATGTTCGGAAAGGAAAACCTTTGGGGCAAGAGGAAACAATTCGAGCTATTCCTGGGGTATAACCTTGCGGGGGGCTCTTTTGTGGATGAGAACTTCCTAAGCCGGAATCTGGTTCTGGGAACAAGCGCCTATTAGAGAAATCAGGGTTTCGGAACTTCACCCATTGCAGACTATCACCGTGTTTATGCAACAGTCATAGGGGGCTTCAGGCTCCATCCCGATCTATTCTTAGGACTTGACCTTGGAGCAAGGTATGTTTCTTTTACAAGCTCTAAAGAAGATATTAGCCAGGAATTTTTAGGCGGCAGGCAGAGAAGCGATATTATTCTTTCCCCAAATCTTAGCTGGGTGATCTATCCCGTAAGAACGGAAAGAACTAATGAACTCAAACTGGAAGGCAGGGGGAATCTTTACTGGGTTCCGGAGCAGGAAGATATAACCGGTTCTCTGCTTCTTAAAGCAGCAGCAAGTTATGAGTTCATAAAAGGCCATTCTGCAGATATCCAGGTATCAGGCGGGGGGGCTGTATCAGCCCTGCCCTATCTGGATAAATTCGACCTCTATAACACCGAGGATCTTTCAATTCGCTCGGATCAGAATCTTAGAGACCTGCTTGTGGAAGAATTCCTTTTAATAAATTTCGAATACCGCTTCTCTTTATTGAAATTCTTTATTCCCCCTATTTTTAACATAGGGATAAAGGGATTTCTCTTCACTGATTTAGGTTGGGCTGCCGAGTATAACAGGATCTTGTTTGAAGAGCCCTTAAGGGATGCCTATGGAGCAGGACTCAGGATTGTGCTTGATAATCCTGTTTTTGCTTCTTTTTCCTTTTCCTATGGTATCAACCGTTACGGGAAGGGGAGGTTTGTATTTGCGGTAACAAGCGGCTTTTAAGTTTTTTAAAGAGCTGTATCTATAAATATTTTAATGGAGGTTTGAGATATGAAAAGGAAATTAGCAGTACTGGTTCTGATTTCAGGACTTACAGGTTTGCTCTATTCCCAGCCACAAGAGATGCTTGAAAAACTACAGATGATCACTTCTCCCGGAGAAGCTGAATCGCTGGTAAAAGAGATTGAAAGCTCTAATGATCCAAACAGGGATCTTTACCTTGGTATACTTTATCATAACTCGGTGATGTTCGCACA